>NZ_CP048437.1:310252-620504 GCF_010509575.1 Faecalibacterium duncaniae
ACGGGAGGAGCTTGAGCGGCAGATCGAACAGAAAGAAACGCGCCGCAGTGAGCTTGAGCTGGCCTGCAGGCAGAGCAACGTTTTCCAGGAGGAAGAGCGTCTGCTCAACATGGAAAAGGCTCTGAGAGATGAGCAGAAAAAGCTGGAACAGGGTCTGCAAAATCTTGAAGTGGAGATTAAGCGGGAAGCACGGCGTTTGCAGAGATTCTGTGGGGAGATACAAGAACTGGAACCGGAAGAACTTCTCATACCGGTGCAGGAAGCGGCGAACACTGCGCAGAAAGCATATGCTGTATTTACTGGTGACGAGAAGGGATTGTTTGCCCGGCCTGTGGAGTTGTTTGAAATGGGGCAACAGGCAGCGGCCGAATTGTCGGATGCTGTCCGCAGTGCGGCTCATAAAACAGAGGATCGTATTGCAGAGCTGAAGAAGCAAGCCGACCAGAAAAGTGCGGTGCTTGCAAATCTGCGCAGGAACATCAAAGATTATCCCCATGGGCTTCTGCTGTTCAAAGACCGGCTGGAAAAGGATCTGGCAGATAAAACGGGGCATGCGGTTCCCGTTTATATTCTGGCTGATGTGCTGGAAATGGCAGATGAGCGCTGGCGTGGAGCGGTAGAAGGCTACCTAAATAACCAGAAATATTATCTGCTGGTGGAGCCGGGACGTTATCAGGATGCACTCAACATTTACGACCGGCTGAAGCAGGAAGCAGAGTACCGTGCGTTTGGTCTGGTAGATATCGGAAAACTGCGGGAAAAAGAAACACTTCGACCGTTGCCCGGTAGTCTGGCAGAAAAGGTGGAGACAGAAAACAAGCTGGCACGCAGCTATGTGGACTATCTTCTGGGTCGGGTGATATGCTGCGACACGGCAGAACAGTTGCGCTGCTATAAGACGGCAATTACGGAAGAAGGAATGCTGTATCAGGGCTATGTGGCCCGCGCACTTCGGAAGGGCTGGATGGAAGACGCCTTCATCGGGCGGCGTGCGGTGCAGCTCCGCATCGACCATCTGGAAAAGGAACTGGCCTGTCTGCAGGAAGAGCTGCGGCATTGGCAGCCGCTCCAGAAGCAGCTGACCGGCCTGCAGGAGCCGCTTTTTACCCAAAGATTCGTCCGAATCGATGTGGCGCAAAAGCAGGAGGACTACCAGCGCGTCCAGATGATCATCAAGGAAATCGCAGAAGTCAAAAATCAGCTTTCCCAGCTGAATCTGTTCTGGTTGGATGAGCAGCGGCGCATCATTGAACAGTTGAAAGAAGAGATCCTTGCATTCAATAAGGAAAAAGATGCGAAAAATGTGCAAAAAGGGAAGTTGGAAGGCCGCATCCATCAGCTGGAATATGAGATCTTGCCGGAAAAATACCAACAGTATGAGGCCATCGAAGATGTTTTGAACGAGGGGTTCACGAAGGAATACCGAGAAACCATCGGCGTTCCCCGCTATCGGCAGGAGCTTGTCCGCTTGAAAAAGGCAGATGTCATCCGCAAGAACTTCGGCGACAGTTTGGCGCAGAGCACAAAGGCGATGGACGGGGCTCAGAAGAAACTGTTTGCAGCACGCAGAGAATATGCAGAACGGTTCAAACCCTGTGCATTCCAGATCGAGGTGATGGATAACACAGAATACGAGGAAGAACGGCGTACTCTGCAGGAAAGCGAGCTGCCCCGATACAAAGAAAAGATCCGGGCGGCACGGGAAAGCGCAATGGAGCAATTCCAGAACGATTTCCTTGCCAAACTGAAATCCAGCATCGACCAGGTGCAAGACCAGGTGCACAATCTGAACAAGGCCCTGCGCCAGGCACAATTTGGCACAGACAAGTACCAATTCCGCGTAGGGCCAAACCCGGATTATCTGGATTACTATAACATGATCACGGCAGATGAACTGATGGAAGGCGAATCCGGTCTATTCGCACTGCCCTTTCAGCAAAAATACGGCCCATTGATCGAAAAACTGTTCAGCCAGATCACAATGGCAGACGATACGCAGCTCAATGCCCGCAAACAGAGCGAACTGCAGGAGAATATCGTCCGCTATACAGACTTCCGGACGTATCTGAAGTTTGATTTGGAAACGACCGATCAGAACGGTTCCAAGCAGCTGCTTTCTCAAACACTGAATATGAAGTCCGGTGGCGAAACACAAACGCCATTCTATATTGCGGTGCTGGCCTCGTTTGCCCAGCTGTACCGCGTCAACGACGCTACCCGTTTTGGTAATACGGTGCGTCTGGTGGTGTTCGATGAAGCTTTCAATAAAATGGATAGTGACCGGATCACGGAGAGTGTACTCCTTCTCCGAAAGATGGGGCTGCAGGCGATCATCTGTACGCCGCCGGATAAGGTCTCGGACATTATGCCCATTGCAGACCGTACGTTATTAGTGGACAAATCCGGATACCGGATGCATATCATTCCATTTGGAAAGGAGATGCAGAATGAAGGAAGCACAGGTGATCCTGAATCGTCTGCTGGATAAGTTTGAAAATAGTAAGCATCTTTCTGAACCCAACACATCCAGACGTCGGGTAATGCTGCGCATTGATAAAAGGGAGTTGCCGGAGTATCAATACGAAGATGCGGTGGTTCGGGACGCTTACAATATTGCAGCGCGGGAGCTGGAGCAGCAGGCTTTGGTGCGTCTGGAATGGGCGAGAAAGCAGAGCGTTCTCTCCTGCATTGTGCTGGATCTGGAACGGGTCGCACAGTGCTATGAATGCGCCGACAGAGTGCATCCGCAAAAAAAGGCAGAAGAGGTTGCAAACATCATCATGCAGAAGCTGGCAGACAATCCCGTTCCATGGATCGCGGCATGGAGTGATGCTGTATGTGCTCAGGTGCGGAACAGCATGAAAGTGCCGACGTATTGCAGAGAAAACGACGGTCTGCTGCAGGAGCTTTTGCTCACGTTTCAACGGTATGCGGAGCTGTCCGGCAGTGTGACGATGCGTGCATTCAGCAGCCAGTGTTTTCACGATACCAAGTATTTTGAGCGAAATGTACGGGAGCTGTTTCTTACCATTGCACGAAAATACAATACCCAACTGGCGGCGGCCTGTACAGAAGCGAAACTTGGTGAGCGGGATCAACTTGCATTTCTGGGAATCTATGCCCGCCCGGAGCTTTACGAACTCTCGGGCGATTGCGCGATCTGCTTGAAGAAAGGAGAACTACGGCTCAGCGTAGCAGAACCTTATGGATTGGCTTTGCCCAGTACACTTGTGTCAGAGATTGTGGACATTGAACTGAAAAACATCTGCTGCATTACCTTTATCGAAAATAAAACGAACGATGATGAATATTTGCTGGCAGAAAAACAGCCGCAAGAACTTGTTGTTTATCACGGCGGCTTTCTGAGCCCGCGGAAGAAAAAACTTTTTGAAAAACTGGCTGCTGCGGCAGGGGAAACCATGCAAATTCGATTCTGGGCAGATATTGATCTGGGCGGTTTTTGTATGTTTGAAAACCTGCAAACGGTGTTCCCACAGCTTGAACCCATGCGTATGGAAGGGCGCTTTGTGGAACAGTACCACAAAAATGGCCTGAAGCGGCCGGAGCAGTATCTGAAGAAGCTGAAGGAAGAGCGGAATGCGGGAAGACATACGCTGTTTGTTGATGCAATTGATAAGATTTTGCAATATGGGGTCACAATCGAACAAGAAACATTTCTGGAGTAGAATTCGTGCGAAGATAAAAACGCTTGTTGCCCCATAAAAACGTACTATTATTCTTTCCAACGCTCTGCAATTTTGACATCCGCTCAGGCTGCAATTAAGTCTCCCCGGAAATAAAATCTGGTAGGACAAAGAAGATAAAAGCTCTTGGCTTCTGTAATGGAGGCCAAGAGCTTTTTGCATCTTGTTTTGTAAGCTGAAAGAGGGTACAATGATAGCAGAAGTACGCACATCGATGAGGTGATAAGATGCTGAACATTTTTTACGGTGATATGAAGGAAGCGGTGTACAATACGGCTTCTTATTTCAAATACGATTACGAGGAAGACTGGATCGTTGACCCGATGGTCAAGGAAATGATTCAGGATGTGGATAAGTCTACCGTTATCGACAGTGGTGTAATTGACAGCCCGGTCTTGGGTAAAATTCCACCGATTGGTTTGTCTGGTGGCGTAAAGACACTGATTTTGGTAAAGTTTGAGCCGGAGAAAGTGTTCAATGTATCGACTTGCGGTGACAACTGTGCAAAGTGGCTGCTCAAAATTGCAGAGCAGGAGGATCGCACGGTGAATTTGCGTCACCTGATGGATTTTGGCAAAAAGCCGTTTACAATAAAAGTGCTGAATACGAATCAAATCGTTCACAGTATGGAAGAGCTGATTTTGGCCGCAGGTGAGTTTGTGTAAAGGGGCTGACAGAAATGAAAGGCATTCATAAAGTGGTCGTTGGCACAAAGTACCTGAAATATGAATTTGAACTGCGACGCAACTTGACCATCATTCGCGGAAATAGCGCAACGGGTAAAACGACTCTCGTAGATATGATTCGTACACATATGAACGATGGAGAGAGTGGACCGGTCACTCTAAATTGTGATAAAAGTTGCTACGTGGTAGAAGGAAATCTTTGGAAGGGACAACTTGACAATATTCAGGACAGCATTGTTTTTATCGACGAAGGAAACGAGTTTGTCAGGACCAAAGATTTTGCGCGTGCGATTCAGCAGACGGATAACTATTATGTTATCGTGACCAGAGAGGGTTTGCCAGCCTTGCCATACAGTGTGGAAGAAGTGTATGGAATCCGAACCTCTGGAAAGTATGGGACACTGAAACAGAGTTATCATTCGTTCTATCGAATTTACCCGGATAGTACGACTGAAAATATTAAACCGGAGAAGATCTTGACAGAGGACAGCAATTCGGGGTATCAATTCTTTGATGCGGTCTGTAAAGAACAGCAAATACAGTGTGATACTGCAAACGGAAAGTCCAATGTGTTTTCCTATTTGAAGGCTCATAGGGATGAAAAAATTATGGTGATTGCAGATGGTGCAGCATTTGGTCCTGAAATGGACAGGGTGTTGCAGTTGGTGCAGACAAGAGAAAATCTGACACTCTATTTGCCAGAATCTTTTGAGTGGCTGATATTATCTTCTGGGATTCTGAAAGATGCGGAGGTCGTACAGATTTTGCAGACGCCGTCTGACTACATCGATGGCAAGGACTATTTCAGCTGGGAACGTTACTTTACGGCGCTTCTGACGGAGAAAACGGCTGGAACATATCTGAATTATACCAAGAAAACGCTGAATGAGGCCTATCTGAAAGATGGCGTGAAGAATGCGATTTTGGATCAGATGGCAAAAGTAAGGTTGAGTTGAAGTGTTATTGAATGAGAAAATCAGACAGATTGGGAGAGGAAAATATAAAAATGCCGGAGTAGGATTGCTCAAAAGTTTTGAAGATAGGTTGGATTACTTCACGTCTATAGTGGAACTCGGTGTGGAAATGACTTCGGTTGAAAATGGGTGGATTTCATGAAAGAGCAGAATGGTAAATTATCAAGGGATGAATTTTTATCGTTTGTTAAGGCAGTCTTGAAGAAAAAATCGTTGGAAGAAAACAAACCGCTCTATTTTGAGTACAGATTATCTGAAAATGGTGAGAAAGAAAAATTTTTAAACCGTTTTGATGCGTTTGCTCCAGAGGGATTTTCCGAGTACCGAAATTCGGTGATTTTTGAGTTTATATACAGCCGCACACTGAAAGCAGAACAGATAAAAAAACGAATAAAGGGTGTGACTGATACCTATAGAAAAAGCTATGATGCAACAATTGTTTTCATTTTAAATACTGAGTTTCAATTTGAAGACTCCAATTCTGCAGTGTGGGACTTAAGTGTCATAAATAATTGGATTGAAGAGTATCCAACTGAATATAGCCATGCGTGTTCATTGGGAATGGAGCGTAAAACAGTTGCGAGTGACAAGGAGAACATACAGCTTTTTGAAAAGCTGTACAGCGAAGGTTTATATTTAAAAAACAATGACAGCTATACGAATGCAATACGCACCTGCATCAAAGAGCAAAATGGCTTTGCAATCGTACTGGGTGCAGGTGTTTCAAAGGAACAGGGTGCAAAAACTTGGGATGAGCTGCTGAAAGATTTTCAAAAAGAAATAGAAGAAAAGCATCTTTTGGATGATTCCAAGGCTGTTTTTGAAGAAGTTGGGGGAAGTAGCTTTACAACGGCTCAGTTATGCAAGGATATCTGGGCAAGCGAGAAAACCTTTGCTTGGCAGATTCACAAAAGCTTATATGATGCAGCAAGGGATTTGGACATGAATACCGAGCTGGGAGAAATTGCGCGATTAGCCCAAAGATGCCAAAAAGATCAAAATTTTAGAATTTTAAGTTACAATTATGATGACTTTCTTGAACAGTATTTGGCTTTTCTTGATGTAAAATGTTGCTCTATATTTACAACAAAGGTAAGATATTCAAACGGACGGGATAGTGCAGACTTTTATGGCATGAATGGACAACCAAATCAAAGTCTGCGATTGTATCATGTACATGGCTTTTTGCCGAAAGTCACAACGAGAGATCAACTGGATATGCTTCACATGAGATCGATTTGTTTGACGGAGGCCGACTATAATATGCTTTATAATCAGCCCTATAGTTGGCCGATTGCAAGTCAACTTTCCTTCTTTAGAGAAAATACATGTTTATTTATTGGGTGCAGTTTAAGTGATCCAAACATCCGAAGACTTTTGGAAATCACCGCATATAATCCACCAAAACATTATGCAATTTTTGCTATGACATATAAAAGCACAGATGCGTTGGGTTACACAACAACAAAACAACTGACATCAAAAGATCGACTTCAAATTGAAAACCATTTTTACCGTATTGGAATCAACATTCTGTGGGTAAAAGATTATAGCGAGATACCAGCATGGCTGCATGATCTGAATCAAGTGATCGTTTAAACGTAGGTATGATTGGTACTGTATTGAACCAATGAAAATATTGGAGGTATCTTTTATGCCCCAAGAAGGCGAGAATAGGCAAAAGGTGGTAAAAGTAAGCTGAAAACTCTTCAAATAACGAAATATCGTAAATCCGAACGCTCTGTAATTTTGGCACCCGCTCAGGCTGCGATCAAGAACCCCCGCAAGTAATTGCGTGAGCGCTTGAAAAAGCACAAATAATGCAAGTGAACCGCCCCGGTTTCCGAAAGAGGAAGCCGGGGCGGTTTTTTGCGCTCACGGAGGGGCAGATGAAAAACGCAGCATGAATATATACCATATAAAAATGAATATATGCTAAAATTTCGGGAAAATACTTGCATTTTCATTAAAACGGGTGTATTATAACACCTGCCGACGAAATGCCGACAATCAACAAGAGAGGGATCGATACTATTATGTCTTTGAAGAAGAAAATTGCTGCGGCTTTCATCGCCTGTGCGATGACGCTTGCCGTGGTTCCTTCCGCCTTCGCCTGCACGGCACTCTATGTCGGCAGCGACCTCACCGAGGATGGCACCACCATGTTTGGCCGGATCGAGGATCTGGGCACCAACGATTACAACAAGCTGTTCAACATCAGCCCCGCCGGGAAGCACACCGCGGGCGAGGTGTACGAGGGCTGCTACGGTTTTACCTACACCTTCACCCACGACAGCTACCGCTACACCGCCCGCCGGGACGACAACGGTCTGGGTGTCTGCCCGGACTGCGACAGCACCCACGAGCACACCCCCTATGAGGAGGCTGGCACCAACGAGAAGGGCGTCATGGTCTCTGCCACCGAGTCTCTCTACGGCACCGACGCCGTGCTGAGCGTAGACCCCTATGTGGACAACGGCATTGAGGAAGCCGAGATCACCACGGTGCTGCTGAGCGAAGCTTCCACGGCCCGCGAGGGTGTTGCCCTGCTGACCTCCATCTACGACAACGCCGGTGCAGCCGGCGGCTCCGGCGTGTTTATTGCCGACCAGAACGAGACCTGGTTCGTGGAGAACCTGACGGGCCACACCTGCCTTGCCCTGAAGCTCTCCTCCAGCGTGGTCTTCATGCAGCCCAACATCGCCGCTATGGGCAAGATCGATCTGGATGACACCGACCATGTGGTGGCCTCTGCCAACCTGATCTCCGTGGCCCAGAAGGCCGGTACCTTTGTGGGCGACGCCGCTGCCAATGTCATCGATCTGGATGCCTCCTACAACGGCGACATCGCATCGGACCGCATGGCAGCCGGCCTGAACTACCTGTACGGCACCGACACCTTTACAAAGGACAACTACAGTGAGACCGACTTTGCCATCAGCAACGTCGGCGAGAACGGTGCCATCGTCCCGGTCTACTCCAATATCCAGCTGACCAAGAAGTTCTCGGTGGAGGATTCCATCCACTTCTTTCAGACCGAGCCCATCGGCAAGACGGGCAATGTGGAGACTCATCTGTTCCAGGTGAGCGCCACCGGCGATCTGAACACCGCCATTACCGAGTGGACCGCTTTTGACGACGACGTGTACAACGCCTTCGTCCCTTACTATCCGATGCTGACCACCGACACCGCAGATGTCTACAAGGTCTCGGTCCATAAGGTCACCCGTTCCGACGAGCAGCCCACCGAGGGCGTCTGGTATCAGGATGCCAAGGGCCGCTACTATACCTACCCGGACGACTGGACCGACTCCTTCTACGGCGTGCGTGATGCCCTCTCCAACCTGCTGACCTACGGCAGCAATGGCAATCAGGTCACCGCAAAGGATCAGACTGCAGCCAAGGCCAGCTATGCCGCGCTCCAGCAGGAGATCATGGCCGATTACGCCGATATGAAGGCCGCCGTTGCCGCCGCCGACACGCTTGAGGCCAAGCAGGCTGCCGCCACCAACGCCAGCAATGCCATGAGCCAGAAGGTGTACAACACCACCCTGAAGATGTACAATAAGCTCCAGGCCAAGACGGCCGCCCGGGCATGGGTCAGCTCTCTGCTGCACTGAGGCTTTGCAGCGCCTGAGGCGTTTCCCATAAAACCGCAGCGCCCCCCGGTTTCCATGACAGGAAGCCGGGGGCGTTTTGTGTATGACTGCTCCTTGCAAACGCCGCCCATTCGTTCTATATGACAAGGCAAAACTGCCGGAATTCTATTTGCAGGAAGAAAATTTGGAGAAGATCATTGCGGAGATGGGGTAAAACACACTGGAAATTCACAAATAACGTATCATCGTTACTCTGAACGCTCTGTAATTTTGGCACCCGCCCAGGCTGCAATCAAGAACCCCCGCAAGTGATTGCGTGAGCGCTTGAAAAAGCACAAATAATGCAAGTGAACCGCCCCGGTTTCCGTAACAGGAAGCCGGGGGCGCTTTGTATCATTTGCTGAATCTGAAGGATCCGCTTGTAAAGTTGGGAAAAAAGGTGTAATACTTTTCCCCGCCTACGCGGGGGTTCTACATTGACAACCCTGCGCAAAAAGCAGATAATAGGTTTATCTTGAATACAGAGCGAGGGAAAGTATATGCTGTATTTTGAAAACGATTACTGCGAGGGTGCGCATCCGGCGATCTTACAGAAGCTGGTGGAGACCAACTTTGAAAAGGTCTCCGGCTACGGCACCGATCCCTATTGCGCCAGTGCGCGGGAGAAGATTCGCGCGGCGTGCGGCGCACCGGATGCCGATGTCTGGTTCATTTCGGGCGGCACCCAGAGCAACGCCATCGTCATTGCATCAATGCTGCGCCGCTGGGAGGGTGTGCTGGCCGCATCCACCGGCCATGTGGCCGCTCACGAGGCCGGTGCCATCGAGTTCACGGGCCACAAGGTCATCGGCCTGCCGCACACCAACGGCAAGCTGGATGCCGGGACGGTTGAGGACTGGTGCAGGACCTTCTATGCCGATGGCAATATGGACCACCTCGTGTTCCCGGGCATGGTGTACATCTCCCACCCGTCGGAGTACGGCACCCTGTACACCAAGGCAGAGCTGGAAGCGCTGTCCGCTGTCTGCCATAAGTACCACATGCCGCTGTTCATGGACGGTGCCCGTCTGGGCTATGGTCTGGCCGCCGAGGGCACCGATGTGACGCTGGCCGATGTGGCCCGCCTGACCGATGTGTTCTACATCGGCGGCACCAAGGTGGGTGCGCTCTGCGGCGAGGCAGTTGTGTTCCCCCACGGCGCACCGGCTCACTTTATGACCATGGTCAAGCAGCAGGGCGCTCTGCTGGCAAAGGGCCGTCTGCTGGGCATCCAGTTCGATGTGCTGTTCACCGATGACCTGTACCAGACCATCAGCAAAAATGCCATTGAGACCGCCGCCGTGCTCAAGAAGGGACTGGCCGAAAAGGGCTATTCGTTCTTCATGGATTCGCCCACGAATCAGGTGTTCATTGTGTTGTCCAACGAGCAGCTGGCCGCGCTGGAAGGCAAGGCCAAGTTCGGCTTCTGGGAGAAGTACGATGATACCCACACCGTTGTCCGCATTGCCACCAGCTGGGCCACCCGGATGGAAGAGGTGGAGCAGCTGCTGGAGCTGATGTAAGGGCACACCTGCCAAATGGCGGAGCGTCTCTTTGTGCAGGATGCAGATTGTATTTCCTGCGCGGATATGCTATTCTTAACTGGATAAAGACTGCACTTTGTGTACCGTGGAAGGATGGTTTGTATTATGGGCTTTTTTGACAAGCTTTTTGGCGGCAAGGCCGCATCCGAGACGAAATTTTCCGGCCAGAAGATGACGGTCATGCTTCCCATTGACGGCAAGGTGATCCCGCTGGAGCAGCTGCCCGACGAGACCTTTGCCTCTGCGATCCTGGGCCCCGGCTGCGGCGTGGAGCCCACCGGCGACACCGTTTATGCTCCCTTTGACGGCACCGTTACGCAGGTGCCCGAAAGCCTGCACGCCGTTGGTATGATGAGCGATGACGGCATTGAGCTGCTGATCCATGTCGGCATGGACACGGTGGAGATGAAGGGACAGGGCTTTACCTCCCTGACCAAAGAAGGGGCCAAGGTCAAGGCCGGCACCCCGCTGCTGAAGGTGGATCTGGAGGCCATCCGCGCCGCAGGCCACCCCACTGCAACGGCTCTCATCGTGACCAACAGTGATGACCTGCCGGAGATCAGTGTTGTTGCAAACGGCGATGCTGCCGCTGGCACGCCGGTGTTCAAGTTCAAGAAATAAGTAAGCAGATCCCCCGGAGGCAGAGTGCTTTCGGGGGATTTTTGCGGAGAAAAGTCGTACTTATTTGCAAAAAATGCTGGATTTTGCGCGATTTTCTCTTGCATTGCAGGGGGAGTTGTGCTAGAGTAGGCAAAGTGTGAGCCAAAAACCGGTACTGTGAGAGGAAAAGTATATGGAAACAAAAAAGAAGCACGAATTATCCCTTGCAAAACGCATGGCGATCTCTCTGGTCTGCGGCCTGGTGGCCGGTCTGGCCTTTATGTTCCTGCGGGAGCATCTGAACGCCAGCGGTCAGGCACAGACCTGGACCACCATCAACAACCTGCTGTTCCAGGATATCACCGCCGAGGGCGCTGAGCGTGCCTTTGGCATCTTCTACATCATCGGCCAGCTCTTCATCAAGGCGCTGCAGCTGGTGATCATCCCCATGGTCTTTACCTCCATTTCGCTGGCCATCGGCAGCATTGCAGACACCCGCACCATGGGCCGCATTTCCGCAAAGACCCTGTTCTGGTTCCTGCTGTGCTCCTTCCTGGCGCTGCTGCTGGCAGGCTGTGTGGGCTACGGCACCTACTCCATGGGCCTGTTCAACACCCGCATCGAGGGTCTGGCAGAAGCCAGCGGTTCCACCGGTTCCAACCCCCTGAACGTGGTGCTGAACATCATCCCCTCCAACATCATCACTGCCTTTGGCAGCAATGGCGCTGTGCTTTCCAGCGTGTTCCTGGCAGTGGCCATCGGCCTGAGCATGAACACCCTGGGCGAGAGCCGCACCGCGACCCTGCGCCGCCTGCTGGGCGAGGTCAACGATGTGGTGGTCGTGTTCCTGAACTTCATCGTCAGCAACTTTGCCCCCTTTGCGGTCTTTGTGCTGCTGACCCGTACCTTCGCCATCTACGGCATCGATTACCTCAAGCCCGCGCTGGTCTATGTGGTGGTCACGGTGGTCCTGCTGCTGGCCTTTCTGATCATTGCCTACCCGCTGGTCATTGCACTGGGGGCCAAGCTGGACCCTTTCACCTTCATCCGCAAGATCGCCAACGTGGCAGTGTTCAGCTTCTCCACCTCCTCCAGCGCCGCCACCCTGCCCCTGAACATCAAGGTGTGCGAGGAAGAGTTCGGCGTGGATGAGAGCATTGCTTCCTTCGTCCTGCCGCTGGGCATGACCATCAACATGGACGGCACCGCCATCATGCAGGTCATTGCCACCGTGTTCATTGCAGGCTGTGCCGGCTACACCGTCACCCCCGGCCAGCTGGTCGTGGTTGCCCTGCTGGCCCTGCTGGCATCTGTGGGCACCCCCGCCGCTCCCGGCGCTGGGGCTGTCATCCTGTTCACTATCCTGTCCGGCATGGGCTTCGTCAACGACGGCGCTCTGCTGGCCTACTCCCTGATCCTGGCTATCAACCGCCCCATCGAGATGCTGGTCACCTCTCTGAACGTGGTGGGTGATGCAGTTGCCAGCATCTGCGTTGCCAAGAGCGAGGGTCTGCTGAACGAGAAGACCTTCAATAAGTAACAATACGCCGTAACAGGCGCAGCAAAAACTCCCATGCACAGCATCTTCCGATGTGAGCATGGGAGTTTTTTGTGTGGTAGTATTTGTGGGAAGAGTGTGGTATACTCGGCTCAGTTCAACAACTCGGAATTTGAGAAGGTAAGTGAATGGGATACCACAATACAAGTACCAAGGAGGAATATGAGAATGTCGAAAGATGAGTATTTGATCACCGATGCGCCCCTCAAAGCGTTGACGGTTTTTGCAATGCCGATGATTCTTGGGAGTTTTTTTCAGCAAATATACAATATGGCCGACTCCATTATTGTCGGCCAGTTTGTTGGTTCTTCTGCACTTGCAGCTGTCGGTGCCTGTGCAGCATTGACCAATGTGTTCATTTGTGTGGCACTGGGAGCCGGCGTAGGTGCCGGTGTGCTGGTGAGCCGCTATTTCGGTGCCAAAGAATATGGCAAAATGAAAACCATTGTGTCAACGTCCTTGCTCAGCTTTTTGATTCTGAGCATTGTCCTTGGCGTTTTTGGCTTATGCTTTTCCCTCCCGATGATGCGGGGCTTGCAAACCCCTCCCGACATTCTGGATGAGGCGGTGCTGTATCTGCGGGTCTATTTTGCGGGCTTTCCGTTCTTGTTTATGTATAACATTCTCTCCAACATGTTCACCTCCATCGGTGAATCAAGAATTCCCTTGGCACTCCTGATTTTTTCTTCTGTCCTGAATATTTTTATGGACCTTTGGATGGTTGCTGGGCTTGGTCTGGGCGTGTTCGGTGCCGCTCTTGCAACCTTGATTGCCCAAGGCATTTCCGCCATATTTTCCTTTCTGATTTTTCTTCATCGGATGCGGCGATACGAGAGCCCATTTCAACGATTTGACTGGCGGGGGCTGCAATCCATGCTGCAAATTGCCGTGCCGTCGATTCTTCAGCAGTCTACGGTGTCCATCGGTATGCTGATTGTGCAGGCAGTTGTAAATCCATTCGGCACACAGGCGCTGGCAGGCTATTCGGCGACGATGCGAGTAGAGAATGTGTTCTCTTTGATTTTTGTCTCCATCGGCAATGCGGTTTCGCCGTTTGTTTCCCAAAACCTTGGCGCAGGCAAGCCCCAACGCATCAAAAAAGGGTACCACGCTGCACTGGTGCTGGATCTGTGCTTTGCAGCCATTGCGTTTGTGGTCATTGAAGCGCTGCACACGCAGATTTCCTCGCTGTTCTTGGGAAAAGACGGAACGGTGTTGGCCTATCAGGTGTCTGGTGATTATATGAGATGGCTTGGTTACTTTTTCATCTTCATGGGTATCAAGATGGCAACCGATGGAGTTCTTCGCGGTCTCGGAATTATGCGTCCGTTCCTCGTTGCAAACATGGTGAACCTTGCGATTCGTCTGTCCGTTGCCCTGATCTGTGCACCGCGTTTCGGCATTGCCTTTGTCTGGCTTGCTGTACCAGCTGGTTGGCTTGCGAACTTCTTAATCTCCTATGGGGCTCTCAGGAGATCATGGCCGACTGATAAAATGGCATCAACCAGATAACTTCGCGTTTGTGGAGCGAAGCAGAACAATGAAAGCCCCAGTGGGGCTTTTAAGCGACAGAACGGTCTTGCGTAGCAAGATGGAGGGGCCTCGCCCCGACAAGTTCGCGTTTGTGGAGCGAAGCGGAACAATAAAAGAGCAGTGCTTCCGGTGGGTGGACCCATTGGAGAGCACTGCTCTTTCTTTGTGGGAAAATTCAGCTGGCAGGAGCGTTACAGTGTGCCGTAGGGCGCGATGCCGATCATGTACTCAACACCAATGGCGACCAAAACGACCAATGTGGAGATGATGAAGCCGTGCAGCATGGGCTTTGCGCCGGAACGGCAGAGCGATTTAAAGTTCGTGTTCAGACCAATGGCCGCCAGGGCCGCGACCATCAGAAACTTGCTGATGGTCTTCAGGCCGGAAACCAGCCCGGCGGGCAGAAGGCCCAGACTGGTCAGCAGGGACATGGCAAGGAACGCAAGGATGAACCAGGGGAAAATGGAACGGATGCTCACCTTGACACCGTTGGCCTGGGCGCTCTCTTTCTTTTTCAGGTGCAGGTTGATGGCGGCAAAGACCAGAACAGCCGGAATGATCGCCAGCGTGCGGGTCAGCTTGACCATCGTTGCAAAGTCACCGGCTGCTTCACTGAAAGCGTAACCGGTGGCTACAACGCTCGAAGTATCATTGACCGCCGTACCGGCCCAGAGACCGAATGCGGCATCGGAAAGCCCAAGCCACCGGCCAAGAAGCGGGAACACAACGATCATCACCGTATCGAACAGGAAGGTGGCGGACATACCGTAGGCGATGTCCATGTCATCGGCCTCGATCACCGGTGCAATGGCGGCAATGGCAGAGCCGCCGCAGATGCCGGTTCCAGCGTTGATCAGGCTGCTGGTTTTCCAGTTGAGCCCGAGCGCTTTGCCGATCAGCGCGCCCAGCCCAAAGCAGGTGGCCAGGGTGAAGAGCATGACCGTCAGCGAAAAACGGCCCACGGTCAGCACGGTGCGGATGTTCAGGCTGGCACCCAGAAGGACAATGGCGAATTTCAGGACCTTCTTAGAGGTGAATTTGATGCCCGGCGCGGTTGTTTTGTTGGGCTGGAAAAACGCATTGATGGCCATGCCGATAAACAGGGCGATGACCGATGCGCCAATGAGGTGGAGCCCGGCGCTGCTTTCCAGCGTTTCCAGCCACTTGGCGATGCAGGCGATGCCCAGTGCCAGCGCGGCTCCGGGGATCAGGGCGGTGATCTTCTTTGACATTCGTTGGGTTTCCTTTCTTTTGCATGTTACGCGGAAATAAAAACAAGCGAAAACCACCGGCAGAACCGGTGGTTTATTGCTGGAGAAAAGGGCGCTCAGAACGAGCCGCCGGAGGAGCCGCCAAAGCCATCGCTGTCCACGGAGGAGCCGCCGGAGCTGCTGCTCTCCTCGTGGGGCGGGTCGTAGACCTGCACACGGTCGGTGTGGGTGTAGTTGTCCACCTGCACCCGCAGCTTTAAGCCTGCACCGATGTAATCGTTGGCTTCGGTCTTGAGCCGGGCTGTTTTCATCTGGCTGTACAGCACGCCGCAGACGATACCGGCAATGATCATGGGTACGCCGATGACGATGAGGAGCAGGATGGGCCAGCCGCTGGTGTCGTTGTCAACATCCAGAGGTTCGCCGTGCTCAGCGTAGAAATCCAGCGTGTCGGCGCACATGGAGAGGTACTCGGAGGCGGCCTCGGCCCAGTCGTCGTCCGAGAGATAGGGGACAACGGTATCTTCGATCTGCTCGATGCGGTAATCGGTAAAGGCTGTCACGCCGCCGCCGTAGGTGATGGTGACATACTTGCGGGAGCCGACTGCCAGCAGGAAGAGGATGCCGCTCTGTTCAGAGCCGCTGCCCAGACCGTTGGCAAGGTAGTAATCTTTGGCGTACTGGCGCTGGTCGGCATCGCCGATGCTGTCCACCACCAGAAAATATACGTCGCAGTCGTGGCCGTCGCTGGCGGCTTCGGCAGAGGCTTCCAGCTGGCTGTAAGTATCCGCATCGAACAGGCCCATCTCGTCCCGCACCAGCGGTGCGGCGGCAAAGGCGGGGATGCTCAGGCAGAGCGCCAGCACCAGTGCGGCCAGCAGGGCGGCAAAGCGTTTTGCAGTGTGTTTCATTCTGCCACCCCCCTTATAACAACAGCAGGAACGCCAGCACTGCCATCAGGGGCAGGCTGATGCCCGCAAACCACGCGGCCACCCGGCTCTTGTCCACCGGCAGGTCGCCGATGAGCCGCCCGGTCTGCCCGTTCATGGCGAACAGGAAATCCTTGTCCTTCCACCGGGTGTGGAGCATCCAGACCGGCAGCAGGGCGTAGTGGGCGTGGGTCATATCCACGTTGATGTTCTCGGAAATGGGGTGGATCTCGCTGTAGCCGCCGGTGGTGGCGTGGAGCGCATCGGCCGTGGAGTTGTACATCCGACGGTAGGCGCGCTCGGCGCAGGCATCGGCATCCTCGTCATACCGGTCGGCCAGATAGCCGGGCAGGTAGGCCGTGGAGAAGGGCTTCAGGTCGCCGTAATCAAAGGGCTCAATGGCATCCATGTGGGTGTTGGGCATCTTGCTGGAGCCATCCACCGGCACCTTGGTAAAGTCGGCCGAGCCCTCGCGGCGTACATCGTAGTGCTGGGTGGTGGTCACCATGTAATCGCCCTCGCGGTGGCTCTCGGAGTTCTGGCCCTCGTACCGGCCGCGCGCGTCGGCCTTGGCATCGTAGAGCCAGAAGGGGACATATACGCCCTGGATCTCTGCGATGTGGTTCTGGCTCTTGAACGCCTTGGGCAGGAAGGCCTTGCCCTTGTAATATCTGGTCAGCTGGGCAATGGCGGCCTTTTTGTCCAGCTTGAAGGGCAGGATGTATTCCGGCTTCAGCTTGCCGGAGAGCTTGCCGCCCAGCACTGTGGGATTGCCGCAGTAGGGGCAGGTGGTGGCGGCGGTGGTCTCGTCACAGACCAGCTCGGCCCCGCAGGTGGGGCAGGAGTAGCTGTTCAGGCCCTCCGCCTCGGCCTCGCTCCACACCGGACTGTCCTGCCGGGGCAGGCGGGCGGCTTTTTTGGCATCGCCCTCGGCGGCAGTGTCGGCAGCGGCCTGCTTTTTGGCGTAGCGGGCCTCGATGTCCTTTACGTCGTAGGCCGAGCCGCAGTAATCGCAGACCAGCTTGCCGCTGGCACCATCGTAGTGCAGGGGGCCGGTACAGGCCGGGCACTGATAATTCGTTGTCTTTTCAGCCATGCGTCAGACCCCTCTCAGGCCCCAAAGGGCTTGCCGCACTCGGGGCAGAACTTGGGCGGGTTGGCTGGGTCGGCGGGCACAAAGCCGCAGTTGGCGCACTTGGCGGCGGGCCGGGGTCTGCCGCACTCCGAGCAGAATTTGCCGCTGTTCTTTGCACCGCAGCTGCACACCCAGACAGCCGGGGCTTCGGGCCGGGGCTTGCCGCATTCGGCACAGAACTTGCCCGTGTTGCCGGTGTGGCCGCAGCTGCAGGTCCAGCCAGCGGCTGGTGCGGCCTGAGGCTGCGCGGCGGTCTGCTGGCCGCCCATCTGGTAGAGATCCCGGGCGTTGACACCGCCCGCTGCAGCGGCCTGGTTCATCCCCATAAAGGCCATGGCGGGACCGGCGGCGGTGTTGGAGGCGGCAGTCTGCATGGCGGAGGCCTGTGCACCCACCAGATGCGCGGCGGCGCGGGTGGGGTCCATAAAGGCCGCACTGCGCTGCAGCTCCTTGATCATCTGCTCGTCCTCTTCGCTGGCCTTGACACCGGAAACGCCCAGAGAGACGATCTCGATGCCGCGCAGCCTGCTCCACTTGGCGCTCAGCTCCTGATTCAGGGCCTCGGCCAGCTCGGCGGTGTGGCCGGGCAGGGCGGAGTAGCGGATGCCCTGCTCGCTGATCCGGGCAAAGGCGGGTTGCAGGGCGGTCATCAGCTCGGTCTTGAGCTGGCCGTCCAGCGCGTCGCGGGTGTAGGCGTTTTCCACATTGCCGCAGACATTGGTGTAAAACAGGATGGGGTTGACCACCCGGTAGCTGTATTCGCCGAAGCACCGGATGCCGATGTCGATATCGATGCCGGCGCGCTGGTCCACCACCCGGAAAGGCACCGGGTTGGGGGTGCCGTACTTGTTGCCGGTGAGTTCCCGGGTATTGATATAATAGATGCGCTGGTCGGAACCGGCCTGCCCGCCAAAGCTGAACCGCTTGCCCAGCTCGGCAAACACGCTGTCGATGTTCTTCAGCCCGCCGCTGAGCAGGGAGGGCTGGGTGCCGGTGCTGTAGGTGTACTCGCCGGGCTCAGCACAGAGGTCCACCACCTTGCCCTGCTCCACGATCAGCACGCACTGGCCGTCGGCCACGGCGATCACAGAGCCGTCCGAGATGACGTTTTCGCTGCCGTGCCGGTTGGCGGAGCGGCCATTGGTCCGCTTCTGGCCCTTGACGGCCAGCACCTCCGCAGGCAGAGCGTCACAATAAAAATATTCCTTCCACTGGTCGCCCATCACGCCGGATGCTGCGCCCATGGCTGCTTTGATGAGACCCATAACTTCAATCTCCTTTTGTGCCGGGCAGTGTCCCAAAACGGGGAATGGCTCCCCCGGGCGCTGCGAAATTTGGGACAAGTATAACATAATCCGGAAAATTGTAAAAGCGATTTGGCAAAAAGGCGAAAGAAAAACTTGTTCTTGCTTTTTTGCCCCGGCGGGTGTACAATACCCTACGAAAAACAAAACACAGGGGAGCTCGTGAGGCGGGCTGAGAGGAAGTAACCAAACTTCGACCCTTGACCTGATGCGGATAATGCCGCCGTAGGAAGTCATAGGAAAATGATTTTTTGCAGGAGGCACCGCTGTGGTGTCTCCTGTTTTTTGTTGCCGCAAGCCGCCGCAACGGGCGGCTCCGGGCTGAGGGGGAGCGCCCTGAGCCTTGAAATAACTGCGATGGGAAGCCGTGTTCCGGCGTGAGAGGAGGCCAGCAAGCCTCGACCGCTTTTTGAGAAAGAGGAGTTTCCAATGAAAAAATTCTCTGTGAAAAAGCTGGCTCTCGCTGGAATGTTCTGCGCCCTGTGCGTGGTTGGCAGTGTGTTCAGCTTCCCGATGTTCGGCAGCAAGTGCGCCCCCGTGCAGCACATGGTCAATGTGCTCTGCGCCGTGCTGCTGGGTCCCTGGTGGGGCGTGGGCGTGGCCTTTGTGGCTTCGCTGCTCCGCAATATCCTGGGTCTGGGCAGCCTGATGGCCTTCCCGGGCAGCATGTTTGGTGCCCTGCTCTGCGGCCTGGTCTACGCAAAGACCAAAAACCTGATCGCCACCCTGGTGGGCGAGGTGTTCGGCACCAGCATTCTGGGCGGCCTGTGTGCTTACCCGGTGGCCATCTGCCTGATGGGCAAGAGCGCCGGTGACATCGCGTTCTATGCCTACATCGTGCCCTTCCTCATCTCCACCGCTGTGGGTGCGGTTATTGCGGGTGTGCTGGTGTACAGCCTGCAGCACTCCGGTGCCCTGCGCTCCATGCAGAGCAGCCTTTCCTGACGGGGGTGCGTCATGTTTGCAGAGCAGTTTGCCAATGTCCGCACCAAAAGCCCCCTGATTCATAATATCACCAACTACGTCACCGTGAACGACTGCGCCAATATGGTGCTGGCCTGCGGTGCTTCGCCCATTATGGCCGACGATGCTGCCGAGGTGGAGGATATCACCACCATCTGCGGCGGGCTGAACATCAACATCGGCACCCTGAACAGCCGCACCATTGAATCCATGCTCAAGGCAGGCAGAAAGGCCAATGCACTGGGCCACCCCGTGGTGCTGGACCCCGTGGGCGCAGGCGCTTCCGCCCTGCGCACCGGGACGGCCTACCGCCTGCTGGACGAGGTGCGGTTCACGGTCATCCGGGGCAACATCTCCGAGGTAAAGACACTGGCTTCCGGCGCGGGCACCACCAAGGGCGTGGATGCCGATGTGGCCGACAGGGTCACCGAGGAAAATCTGGACGGCGCGGTGGCCTTTGCCAAGGCATTTGCCGCAAAGACCGGTGCCGTTGTGGCCATTACCGGTGCCATTGACATCGTGGCCGATGGGGCAAAAGCCTACTGCATCCGCAACGGCCACCCGATGATGAGCGCCATCACCGGCACGGGCTGCCAGCTCTCTGCCCTGACGGCGGCCTTTATCACCGCCAACCCCGGCCAGCCGCTGGAGGCTGCTGCTGCCGCCGTCTGCGCCATGGGCCTTGCGGGCGAGATCGCCCATGCACGGCTGACCCCGCTGGACGGCAACGCCACCTACCGCAATTACATCATTGATGCCATTTATCATATGACTCCGGCTCAGCTGGAAGAGGGTGCCAAGTATGAAGTGCGCTGAAGAATATATGCGGCTCTACGCCGTCACCGACCGTGCCTGGGTGGGCGGTCAGACCCTCTATCAGCAGGTGGAGAGCGCCCTGAAGGGCGGCGTGACCTGTGTTCAGCTGCGGGAAAAGGAGCTGGACGAGGAAGCCTTCCTGAAGGAGGCGTTTGAGCTCCACGACCTGTGCAAAAAATACAATGTGCCCTTTTTCATCAACGATAACGTGGACATTGCCATCCGCTGCCACGCCGAGGGCATCCATGTGGGGCAGGAGGATATGGCCGCTGCTCAGGTGCGCCAGCGCGTGGGCGATGAGATGATGATCGGCGTATCTGTCCACAGCGTGGAGGAGGCCCTGGAGGCCGTCCGGCATGGTGCCGACTGTCTGGGCGTGGGTGCAGCTTTCTCTACCCACACCAAGGCAGACGTGGACGTTCTGCCCGAGGGCATGATGAAAGCCATCTGCGATGCCGTGGACATCCCCGTTGTGGCCATCGGCGGCATCCACAAGGAGAACCTGCTCCGGCTCAAGGGCACCGGCGTGAACGGTGTGGCCCTTGTCAGTGCGATCTTCGGCGCGGAGGATATTGAGGCCGAGTGCAGGGAGCTGAAGGCACTGGCGGAGCAGCTGTAAGGCGGCTCGCCCTCTCAGTCATCGCTGGCGCGATGCCAGCTCCCCCAAAGGGGAAGCCAATTGCGCACAGAGGAAAGGCTGCGCAAAAACCTATTTCCGGTACGTTCAGCGCGCAAAGCGCTGTTCAAGATAAAAGAAACATTTGGAGGAAAGTACCATGCAGAACTACACCACACAGATGGACGCTGCCCGCAAGGGCATCGTCACGCCGGAAATGGAGATCGTGGCCAAAAAGGAATACCGCACCACGGAGGAGATCCGTCAGCTGGTGGCTGAGGGCAAGGTGGCCATTCCCGCCAATAAGCACCACACCTGCCTGAACCCCGAGGGCATCGGCTCCATGCTGCGCACCAAGATCAACGTGAACCTGGGCGTTTCCCGCGACTGCAAGGATTACAACGTGGAGATGGAAAAGGTGATGAGCGCCGTCAATATGGGCGCGGAAGCTATCATGGACCTGTCCAGCCACGGCAACACCCAGCCCTTCCGCCAGAAGCTGACCCACGAGTGCCCCGTGATGATCGGCACTGTGCCCGTGTACGATTCCGTCATCCACTATCAGCGCGACCTTGCTACCCTGACCGCGCAGGACTTCATCGACGTGGTGCGCCTGCATGCTGAGGACGGCGTGGACTTTGTCACCCTGCACTGCGGCATCACCCGCAAGACCATCGACCAGATCCGCACCCACAAGCGGAAGATGAACATCGTCAGCCGCGGCGGCTCTCTGGTGTTCGCCTGGATGAGCATGACCGGCAACGAGAACCCCTTCTACGAGCACTTTGACGAGATCTGTGAGATCTGCGCCGAGCACGACGTGACCATCTCGCTGGGCGATGCCTGCCGCCCCGGCTGCCTGGCCGATGCCACCGATGTCTGCCAGATCGAAGAGCTGGTGCGTCTGGGCGAGCTGACCAAGCGCGCCTGGGCACACAACGTGCAGGTCATGGTGGAGGGCCCGGGCCATGTGCCCCTGAATCAGGTGGCTGCCAACATGGAGGTGCAGAAGAGCATCTGCATGGGCGCTCCCTTCTATGTGCTGGGACCCCTCGTTACCGACATTGCCCCCGGTTATGACCACATCACGGCTGCCATCGGCGGTGCCGTTGCCGCCATGAGCGGTGCGGCTTTCCTGTGCTATGTCACCCCCGCCGAGCATCTGGCTCTGCCCAACGTGGACGATGTGAAGCAGGGCATCGTGGCCTCCAAGATCGCCGCCCATGCGGCCGATATCGCCAAGGGCATCCCCCATGCCCGGGATATCGACGACAAGATGGGCGATGCCCGCCGCGTGCTGGACTGGGATGCCCAGTTCGCCTGCGCTCTCGACCCCGAGACCGCCAAGGCCATCCGGGATGCCCGCCTGCCCGAGGATGACCACAGCGACACCTGCTCCATGTGCGGCAAGTTCTGCGCCGTCCGCAGCATGAACAAGGCACTGGCCGGGGAATACATCGACATCCTGTAACACAGCGTTTTCTTCCTTCTCAGCCGTCCGGTTTTGCTCGCCGGGCGGCTTTTTTGCTTGTCTCTGGGCGGGGAACAGGTTTCCTGCTTTACAGAAAAGGGAAAGCATTGTAAAATAGATGGGTAAGTAATAAAATATCCGGCGGGAAGCCCCTGCCTGAGAACGAGGAATAAAAATCATGGCAAGATCGAATATCCGGGTGCTGGCTCTGGACTTGGACGGCACCCTGACCAATGACGAAAAGATCGTTACCCCCCGCACCCGCGCGGCGCTGGATGCCGCCGCCGCACAGGGCGTGACCATCGTGCTGGCCTCCGGCCGCCCCACAGCGGGCATTCTGCCGCTGGCAAAGGAGCTGGGGCTGGACAAAAAGGGCGGCTGTGTGCTGGCCTACAACGGCGGCAAGATCGTGGACTGCGTGACCGGCGAGGCCCTGTATCAGGTGCAGCTGGGAGCGGAGTTCGTCCCGGAGCTCTGCGAATTTGCAGCCCGGCAGGATGTGGCCATCCTGACCTATAACAGCGAGGGCATCGTGTGTGAGCGGGATCAGGACGTGTGGGCAAACAAGGAGTGCTTTACCACAAAGCTGCCGATGCTCCATGTGGATGATCTGGCCTCCTATGTGGACTATCCGATCTGCAAAATGCTCATCACCCTTGACCCTGCCCGGCGGGATGCTGTCTGTGCCGCCGGAAAGGAGCAGTTTGCGGGCCGTATCGACCTGTACCCCTCCAGCCCCTTCTTCATCGAGGCCGTGCCGCTGGGCGTGGCAAAGGACAGGAGCCTTGCCGCCCTGCTGGAACGGATGGGCCTGACCCGGGAGAACCTGATGGCCTGCGGCGACGGCCTGAACGACCGCTCCATGATCTCCTATGCCGGGGTGGGCGTTGCCATGCAGAATGCCGAGGATGCCGTCAAGGCTGTGGCCGATTACGTCACCGCCGCCGACAACAACCACGACGGCGTGGCCGAGGCCATCGAAAAATTTATCCTGAACTGAGAGGAACACAAACAACAATGCCACGCAATCTGGTTTTATTTGATCTGGAATGGAACATCGGCTATAAGCCGTATAACTTTAATTATCATGGCGTGCAGCAGACCTTCCGGGGCGAGATCATCGAGATCGGCGCGGTGAAGATCGACGAGGATGCCAACGTGCTGGATACCTTCTCCATCCACCTGCGGCCCCGCATTTTCCGCACCCTGCAGCACCACATCGCCAAGGTGACGGGCCTGACCCAGGCCGACCTGGACCGGGGCGAGCCCATCGTGCAGGGGCTGCGCCGCTTTATGCAGTGGTGCGGCCCGGATGCCGAGTTTGCCGAGTGGGGCATGGATGACGTGCCGGTGCTCAAGCAGAACCTTTTCCTCTGCAATCTGGACGAGAGCCGCCCCACCCAGTGGTATGATCTGCAGCAGATCTTCCTGCGGGAGCACCCCCGCAAGGAGGGCGAGGGCATGACGCTGGAAAGCGTTGTGACCCGGATGGGCATCCCGATGGAGCGCCCGTTCCACGATGCCCTGTCCGATACCCTTTACACCGCCGATGTCTGCCGCAAGCTTGACCTGCGGGCGGGTCTGGCGGCCTACCCCACCGAGGAGGAATCCCTGCGGGCGAGCCTCTGCCCCGCCCCCGGCGATTACCGGGACTTCCGGGTGTTCCGCGGCTATGTGGAGCAGTCCACCTGGCGCAGCGACCCAAAGATCATCACTGCCAGCTGCCCGGTGTGCGGCGGGGATCTGCAGCCGGATGATATCTGGCTGAAAAAGGGCAACAGCGGCTGGTATACCCTGTCGGTCTGCCCTGCCTGCGCCGGTACCGGCAATGAGGTTGGAAAGGGCGTATTCCAGCGCTATAAGCTGGCCCGGCGGGACGGCCTGCACTGGAGCTTTGCCCGCTGCGTCCAGATCCCGGACGAAGCCGGGCTTGCCCGCTGGGAGCGGATGCGCGCCCAGCAGATCGAGCGGATGCAGGCACGGGCCGAAAAGGCCGCCGCTGAAGCCGCCGGAAAAGCATAAAGATTCCCGCCCTGTGCAGGAAAGGCCCCCGCAGTCTCGTAGTATAGATGATATGACAAAAAAAGCTCGTATTTTGTTCACGGGCGTGTCATAGAAACCGGATATACTAAAGAAAAATGAGAGGGAAGGAACACGCGGGATGGAAATGACGATGATAGGCTGGCTCCACCAGCTGGGAACGCTGGAATTCTGGAAGGCCCTGCTGGAAGGCTTTGGCGGCCTTGGCCCCATTGCGCCCGTGATCCTTGCGATGGTGGAATCCTTTTTTCCGCCGCTGCCGCTCATCGCCATTGTGGCGCTGAATGTTGCGGCCCACGGGGGCCTTCTGGGCTTTGTGTACAGCTGGGCCGGGGTGATGCTGGGCGGCACTGTGATGTTCCTGCTCTGGCGGCGTGTCGTCAAGCGTTTTTTCTGGAAATTTGCCCGCCGCTCGGCCAAGCTGCAAAAGGCGGAGCAATGGGTCAGCCGGTTCGACACCGCGTCCCTGTTCATGCTGTCGCTCCTGCCCTTTACGCCCTCGTCCTTTATGCACTTTGCCTTTGGCATCTCTGATTTTGACGAGAAGCGCTACCTTGTCACCATGCTGCTGGGCAAGGGCGTGATGGTGGCCATGATGGCCCTTTTCGGGCAGTCGCTGGTGTCTGCCATGAAGAACCCGTTCTACCTCGTGCTTGCCATCGCCATCTGGGCTGGAATGTACTTTGCCAGCAGGCACTTTTGTAAAAAGCACGAGATCGATTGAATCGGCGCAGAGCTGCCGCTGAAATGCCAGCGCCTGCGTTCTGCTTGACTTCTCCCCCTGGCCCGGCTATAATACAGATGTATCAGGAAAAATGCGTTTACCCGGGCAGAGTAGCGCAAAGGTGAGCTGGACAGAGAGAACGGGCCGTTGGCTGGGAGCCTGTTTGCAGCAGCGTGTGTGAAGTGCGCCCGGACAGCACGCCGCGGGAAACCTGCTGGGGAGTATCGCGGCGCGGCAGCCGCCGTTATCGGCTTTGAGCGACAAACAGAAGTGGAACCGCGATTTTGAAAACCGCCTTCGATGTGATATGGGAGATTGTATCACATCGGGGGCTTTTTTACTTCTCTGTTTTCGTAAGTCAACGAAGCGAGACTGAGAGGTTCTGCTGCGGCTTTTGTTTGCCCTACAAGAAGGAGAGTTCTTATGCAGATTTTCAACACCCTGACCCGCCAGAAGGAAGAGTTTGTGCCGCAGGTGCCCGGCGAATACCGCATCTATGTCTGCGGCCCCACCGTTTACAACTATATCCACATCGGCAACGCCCGCCCGCTGATCGTGTTCGATACCCTGCGCCGCTATCTGGAATACCGCGGCAACAAGGTCATCTATGTCTCCAACATCACCGATATTGATGACAAGCTCATCAAGAAGGGCCAGGAGGAGGGCACCTCCATGAAGGAAGTGGCCCAGCGCTTTGAGGCCGAGTATCTCAAGGATGCCGCTGGTCTGAACTGCAAAAAGCCCACCGTCCAGCCCCGTGCAACGGAGCACATCCAGCAGATCCTGGACATCGTCAAGGACCTGATCGATTCCGGCCACGCCTACGTTGCCAAGAACGGGGATGTCTACTTCCGCGTCAAGAGCGACCCGGAGTACGGCAAACTGAGCCACCTCAAGCTGGACGATCTGGAGAGCGGCAATCGCGAGCTGCGCAGCCAGATGGAGGATGACCTGAAGGAAGACCCCGCCGATTTCGCCGTCTGGAAGGCTGCCAAGCCCGGCGAGCCCGCCTGGGAAAGCCCCTATGGCATGGGCCGCCCCGGCTGGCATATCGAGTGCAGCGCCATGAGCCGCACCCATCTGGGCAAGACCATCGACTTGCACTGCGGCGGTCAGGATCTGATCTTCCCCCACCACGAGAACGAGATCGCCCAGAGCGAGTGCGCCAACGGCTGCGAGTTTGCCCACTACTGGATGCACAACGGCTTCATCAACGTGGATAATCAGAAGATGTCCAAGAGCCTGCACAACTTCTTCACCGTCCGCGATGTGGCAGACCTCTACGGCTACGAGCCCATCCGCTATTTCATGCTGACCGCAGGCTACCGGATGCCCCTGAACTACACCGTGGACCTCATTGAGAGCTGCAAGAACAGCCTGGAGCGCCTTTACACCTGCCGCGAGAACCTCGATTTTGCCCTGAGCAAGACCGCGTTCGGTACCGATGAGACCCTGACCGCCAAGGCAGACGAGGCCCGCGCCAAGTTCTGCAAGGCCATGGACGATGACCTGAACACCCCCGATGCGCTGGCTGCCGTGTTCGATCTGGTCAAGGAGATCAACACCCTGTCCGCTGCCTCCTCCAAGGCTGCGCTGGAGGCTGCCGCCAAGGCATTCGATGAGATCACCGGCGTGCTGGGCCTGATGTACAACCGCAAGAAGGACGAGGTGCCCGCCGAGGTGACGGAGCTGGTGGAAAAGCGCGCCGCCGCCAAGAAGGCCAAGGACTGGGCCGCTGCGGATGCCATCCGCGCACAGCTCACCGAGATGGGCTGGGCTGTCAAAGATACCGCCCAGGGCCCGCAGCTGAGCAAAATTTAACTTGAATCCCGTTATTGACCTGTACGGTACAATGCGGTAAAATGAGGGTGCGGGAACACTGTGCTGTGTGTTCCACGCACCCTTATTTTTGCATGATACAAGAACCTATATAAAAGGAGGTCTTTGGCTGATGAAAATCAAACGGCTGATCTCATTGCTGCTGGCGGCAGTGTTCGCCCTGAGTGCGGCGGCCACCCCGGCGCTGGCGGCTTCGGCGGGCAGCGAACTGCCTGACCTGACCACCGCAGGCGTGGATGAGAACAACAGCGTTGTCTCGATCCGCCTGACCGCAGACGGGGATCTGACCTATGGCTCCCCCTTTACCCTGAGCGTCCAGACCACCCCGGCAGATACCCAGTATATCGGCGTGGTGATGGGCACCAGCGGCGAAGCGCAGGGCTATGTGACCCTGATCCTTTCGGGCAAGATCCGCACCCTGCTCAAGATGATCCCCCTGCCGAAAAAGATGTCGGCGAACCCTGAGCAGGAAGAGGAATTCAACATCTACGCCTACATCAAGCAGCTGATCGACGGCAACGACGTGAGCGTGCTGCTGCGGGTGGCTGATGAAGTGGTCTCTGTGATGGATGTCCTGAAATTCTACATCCCCACGCTGAAGGATGTCTCCACCGGCATGAAGCTGTCGCTGGAGCTCATCCGCAAATATCTGCCCGAGGGCATGTTCAGCCGCATCTATCTGGACGAGCAGCCTACGGAAGCCGGCAGCTATGTGGGCGGCGCTGTGGCGCTGGAATCCGGTGATGTGAACACCGCCGGTATGGCGTTCTTCCGCATCAAGCCCAAGAGTGCGGGGGTGCGTGTCTACTGGGCGCAGGAGCTCCCCGCCAGCATGACTGCGGCGGAAGCCCAGAACTACAACGTCACCGCAGTGGTCGAAAGCGACGGCCAGGTGATCGAGGGCGGCAAGGTGACCTACACCTATAAAAAGAAGAGCGGTCTCTTCGATTTCCTGGGTACGACCCAGAGCGGGTTCCCCACCGAGCCCGGCGAGTATGTCCAGACGGCCAAGGCCGCCGGAAACTACTCCAGCAGCGAGATCAGCCGGACCATCGTGATCCAGTAATCAAACAGCAAAAATCCCTCCCTGCCACGCCGGCAGGGAGGGATTTTTTAATTGTCCTTATATCATTTTTTGCGCTTACATCCGGAACCGCCAGCCCCAGCCGCCGCCACAGCAGCAGTTGCACAGCAGGTTGAGCAGGATCATGCTCCAGCACCAGCGCATCAGGCCGCCGGGCTGGGCGTAGGTGGTCTGGGTGCGGTAGGTGCGGCCCGGGTCCTGCAGATTGCGCAGGTTCATCTGGTACTCGGTGTTGCCGGGCTCCATCTGGGCGGCGCGGCGGGCATCCTGCAGGGCATCGATGCTGTTGCCCAGGCCCTGATTGGCCAGCGAGGAGAGATAATACCACCGGGCGGTGCGCACGGTGATGCCGTCCAGCACGCGGCGGGCCTCAGGGTAGCGCTGGTTGACGATGAAGTTGCGGGCGGCCTGCATCTCAGGCGTGTCTGCACCGTTGTAGCCGGGGCCGCGCTGCTGCTGATAATTGCCGCCAAAGCCGAATCCGAACCCGAAGGGGTCATAACCGAAGCCAAAGTCTCCGAAATCCCCGTTGGAGTAACCGTTCTGCTGGTACCCCTGCTGATAGCCGCCGTAAGAGGGGCCGCTCTGCTGGCCGTAGGCACCGCCGTAGCCGCCGCCCATCTGGGGGCCGGTCTCGCCTTTGGTGATGGCATCGTATGCCGCCTGCACCTCCTTGAAGTGCTCTTCGGCGGTGGGGTCGTTGGGGTTCAGGTCAGGGTGCCAGCGCTTGCACTTGGCACGGTAAGCCTTTTTGATCTCGTCTTCGCTGGCACCGCGCTGGATGCCCAGAACCTCATAGGGGTCTCTCATCGGTCTACTTCCTCACGTCTCTATTACCATCTGTGCGGCCATTGTGCCGCACAAGCAATCTTTAGTGTACAGGACTGGAACGGAAAAATCAAGGAAAACCGCCGGAATCAGGCGGTTTTGTCCTTCTTTTTTGCGTTTTTGCAGTGATATTTGAGCCACACGCCCGAATACAGGATGTTGCGCAGAAGGTCAACGTTCTCCACACAGGGCAGGCGCTCAAAGCTGCGGGCGCAGTTGGCCAGCAGCAGCTCAAAGATCTCCCGCATCTCTTCCTCGTACCCGGGCTCTCTGCTCAGGGTGCGCAGGGGATTGTATGCGCCCTTGCGCTCGTCCCGGGCCAGGTCGTCGTAGGCATCCAGCAGGTAGATATACTTGCCCAGGTTGAAGCCGATGTTGCGCAGCTCCGGCGACCAGTGATCCTGCCTGTAATCGAACAGCTCGGCCATCAGTTCCCCAAAGCAGCCGGAAACGGCATCCAGATCCTCGCTGCCCTCGGCCTCGTACCGGGCCAGCCGATCCAGACAGGTGCGGATGGCGCTGCACTGGCGGGGCCAGCGGGCAGCGGCCTGCTGCGTGGGGGCGGCAAGCATCTTTTCAAAGCCCAGGCCCAGCAGGCTGTGGTCATCGTTCCACTTGTCCTGCGCGTTGTAGTAGTGCAAAGCCACGCTCAGGTCCGCGCAGTAATCGGTGGGGCCGCTGGAACGCCACTCCACCTTCCGGATGGGGTGGATGGGGCAGTGGTCACAGCCTGTCACACAGGCGCTTTCGCCCTCATACAGGCTGCACAGCAGCAGATCCAGAAAGGTCAGGTCATAGCTCAGGGTCAGCCGTCCCCGGGTGCCGTGCAGCGCGCCAATGCGGCGGCAGAGCCCGCAGTAGGCCGCGCGGTACCGCGCCTGCGCCTCCGGGCTGAGCGCGGCCTGATTCGGGATAACATATCCGAACATGGCTCAGCTCTTCTTGATGAACTGGGTGCCGCAGCGGGGGCAGGAGATCTGGATGCGGCCGCGGCCGCGGGGCACGCGCAGCTTCTGGCGGCACTGGGGGCAGCGGTAGTAGTGATAGACCTTGCGGTTGGCCCACTGCTCCTTCCAGCCCTTGAACTTGTTGTCCACCCGGTCCTTCAGGGTGTAGAACTTGTAGTTCTCCTCGGTGCGCTTGGAGATGTTCCGGCTGAAGGTGCGGTAGTAGCAGAAGATCAGCAGGGCCGCGCCCAGATAGGTGAACAGGTTGACCCGGCTGATGATGGCGATGAGGAGCAGCACCAGCGAGGCAATGCTCAGGAATTGGTTCAGGCCATCGGTGCCATAGCGGCCGATCATAAACTGACGAAGTTTCTCTCTCATAGATTTCCGGTCCTTTGTCCTCAAGAATAACCCTCTCAGCCACGCGGACGCATGGACGGAGAGGGCGTTTGATTGTTCACAACAATAGAATATCAGCCAACCATGATAAAACTTTGAACAGATTGCAAATCTACCATGAAAGGACGAAATTTAATTGGCATTCTCTGCACCGGAGCGCTTGCGCACGGTCAGGGCGGCCTCCACATCCAGCGCGCCCTCCATCCGGCAGTGCAGCACGGCACGGCCTGCTTCACCGGTGGTGGCAAGGTAGGTGCCCGCCATGCCGCCCCGCAGGGGGACGATGGCCGGGCCCAGGATCTTTACCGGGCCTTCCACGCTGAGCTGAACGGCCTCACCGCAGTAGGGCAGCAGGTTGCCGTTCTGGTCGATGGCCCGCAGGCTGACCGCCGCGCAGTCCCAGGTGGGGCCGTCGGTCAGGATGGGATTGTGCACCACGCATTCCAGCCGGACCGACTGCACCGGCTCCTTGACCACGGTGCGGACGGTGCGCCCGTGCCAGACCGCCTCAAACCGGTAAACGCTGGACGGCCCGCCCAGCACGCCGATGTATTTGTAGTACATCCGGAGCAGGTCGTTTGCGCTCAGCCGCAGGGAGAGCATCCGCGCCCGGGAGAGAGGCGAAAGGTTCAGCGCGTCCCGGCGCATCTCGTTGAGGATGGCCGCCACCTGCGGGGCTGTGCTCTGGTCAAGGCCCTCATACTTTTCCAGCAGGGAGCCGACGAAATCCTGGATCTCGATGGGCGGGTGGGGCAGGGCGGCAAAGCGGCCCCGGCGGTCGGGGGTGAACTCGGCAATGAAATCGTTGCCCCGGTAGAGGCGGACGCTCTCGGCGTTGGTGAACACCCAGCAGGCCCCGGCAAAGCCGCCGGGGTGGTCGCCCAGCGCCATGCTGGAAGAGACCTCGAACACCACGTCCGAAGGGGAGCGGGGCGTTTTCTGGCTTGCGTAGACGGCGGCAGAGAGCTTCGGGTTGCGGAACAGGTCCGTCACGCCGTGGTAGCAGATGCGGTCGCCGCTGCCGAACTCGCGGTGGGTGTTGTAATCGGCCATGCACCAGCCAAGGGCACCGGCCACGCCCTGCTGGGCAATGGCATCGTTGAGGACGGCAGCATGGCGCAGAGCCTGTGCCAGCCGGTGCGGCTCGTCGTCAAAGGCTTTGGCCGGGAACTGCTGGCCCCCGAACTCGCTGATGAGGTAGCCCTTGCGCAGGTCAGGCGTAACGGCAGACCGGGGCTCGCAGCCCGGGCCCCGGCCGGAGTAGGAGTAATCGTTGTAGGCGTAAACGTCCTCGAGCAGCTGGCTCTTGCGGGCGATCCGCACGCCGCCGGTGGGGCGGGTGGGGTCCAGCCGATGGACAGCCTCGTTGGTGCGCTTGTAAAAGGCCTCGTTATCGGAACTGCCGTTCACCCGCACGCCCCACAGGAACACGCTGGGGTGGTTGCGGCACTGGCAGACCATCTCGCGGCAGTTCTGCAATGCCTGGGCCTGCCAGGCTTCATCCCCGATGTGCTGCCAGCCGGGCATCTCCACGAACACCAGCAGGCCCAGCTCATCGCAGGCATCCAGAAAAGCCGGGCTCTGGGGGTAGTGGCTGGTGCGCACTGCATTGCAGCCCAACTGCTTTTTCAACAATTGGGCATCCAGCTGTTGAATGCTGTCCGGCATGGCATAGCCCTGATAGGCGTAGCTCTGATGCCGGTTCAGGCCCCGCAGCTCCACCCGCTGGCCGTTCAGATAAAAGCCCCCGGCCACGAACTGGATGGTGCGGAAGCCGAACCGGGTGCTCTTTTCGTCCAGCACCCGGTCGGGCAGGCCGCTGGTGCCGGGCCGGATAAGCCGGACGGTCAGGGTATAGAGGAAGGGGTGCTCCACGCTCCAGGGGTGCACGCCGTTCAGGGTGCCCACAATGGGCAGGCTGAGCTCACCGCTGTACAGGGCTCTGCTCCCGGCGGGGCTGCGGATCTCGGCCTGCAGGGTGCAGCCGATGGTCTCGCCCACCGTGGAGGAATAGATGCGGAAATCGCCCTCGGCCTGCGCCTCGATGAAGATGTCGCGCAGGTAGGCGGGCTCCTTCACGTCCAGACTGACGGCCCGGTAGATGCCGCCGTAGGTCAGAAAATCGATCTGCCCGCCGAAGGGAGGAATGTTCAGGTCCTCCCGGCTGTCGCACCGGACAGCCACCACATTTTTTTGGCCCAGCAGCAGCGATTCGGTCAGGTCCACAGTAAAGGCGGTGTAGCCGCACCCGTGGTGGAACACCCGCCGCCCGTTGCAGAACACGGTGGCATCGTGGGCCACGGCTCCAAAGGTCAGCAGTACCGTGCGGCCCTGCCACTCTTTGGGCGCAAAAAACTCCCGCCGGTAGCCGGACACCCGCTGGTATTCGTTCTCGTTGCAATAGTTGTAGGGCAGCATTTTGACCGTGTGGGGCAAGCGCACCGGCTCCAGCTCCACCCCGGTGCATTCGGGGCGGACGATGGCGGGATCAAAGGTGGGGGCAAACAGCCAGCCGTCGTTCCAATCGTAGTGTTCCATAGCCTGTCTCCATCGCTCTGCACAAAAAATTCTTACCCTTATGCTACCACAAAGTTGTGAACGAAAAAAGCACTCGCTCCCTTATTTTTTCCGTTTTTGCAGAAAAAGCTGTTAAAATCAAAAAAGCCCCCGCCGGGCAGGCGGGAGCGAGGGGAAACTCAGCGGATAAAATTGGTCATGGGGCGGCGGGGATTCTCGGGGTGGGTGATGCCGTTTGCTTTGCCCAGTTCGATGCACTTGAGCAGCCAGGCCATGTTGCGGCCCAGCTCCCGCATCACGGCGCAGCCCTCTTCATCCTCCAGCACCTGCTCGGGCTTGGAGCCGTGGACCATGGGCCAGTAGGAACCGCTGACCAGCGGCATGTGGAAGAACTCGGGATACTTCACCAGCTGGTCCAGCGTGGTGGTGGTGCCGGCGCGGCGGGCCGAAGCGCAGATGGCAGCGGGCTTGTAGGCCAGATACTTGCCGCCCGCGTAGGCCAGACGGTCCATGAAGCTGGTCATGTTGCCGGAGGCGGACGCATAGTGGACAGGTGTGCCGAACACAAAGGCATCGGCGGTCTTGGCCTTTTCGATGGCCTCGTTGACCACGCCACCGAACACGCAGCCCTTACCGGCGGCACAGCCGCCGCAGCCGATGCAGCCGCCCACCGGCTTTGTGCCGACGTTCAGGATCTCGGTCTCGATGCCGCTGGCGTTCAGCTCCCCGGCGATCAGGGACAGGGCGGTATAGGTGCAGCCCTTCTCGTGGGGGCTGCCGTTGATGAGCAGGACTTTCATAAGCAGATACTCTCCTTTTTTGGCAAAACGCGCCGCACATGGGGCGCTTTGCCCTGATTTTAGCACAATTGCACCCTGAGTGCAACGCGCGCCCTTGACAAAGAGTTGCGTTTTGACGATAATATGGAGATACGAAAACACGAAACAGCTGCTGGCCGGGCAGGGGGCCCGGACAGCGGGAGAAGGAGGCAGATACATGCGCGTTATTGCAGGAGAAGCACGGGGCCGCAGGCTGGAAGCCCTGCCCGGCACCGAGATCACCCGCCCGACGATGGATCAGGTCAAGGAGGCCATGTTCAGCATCGTCCAGTTCGACCTGCCCGGTGCCCGGGTGCTCGACCTCTACGCAGGCAGCGGCCAGCTGGGCATTGAAGCCCTGAGCCGGGGTGCGGCCCGGTGCGTGTTCCTGGACGAGAACCGGGAGGCCGTGAACATCGTGATGAAGAACTGCAAGAACTGCGGCGTGTTTGACCGCAGCCGGGTCAACATCGGCGAGGCGGCACGGTATCTCTCCGCCTGCCATGAGCAGTTCGACATCGTGCTGCTGGACCCGCCCTTCCACACCGGCACGCTGGAAAAGATCCTGCCCGGCGTGGACAAATGCCTGGCTCCGGGCGGCATCGTGATCTGCGAGAGTGAGACCGGCCTGGTGCTGCCTGCCGAGGTGGGCGGCATGACCCTGAAAAAACAGTATAAATACGGCAAAGTCCTGCTGTGGAAGTATGGTAAGCCCCGGCAGAGCACCGGAGAGGGAGATGCGGAATGAACGTAAACGAGCTTTTGGATACCATTGAGGATACGCTGGAGGAGAGTGCCGGAATGCCCCTTTCGGGCGGCAAGCGCATCGTGGATGTGGAGCAGATCCGGGACTATCTGGACGAGATCCGCCAGAACCTGCCTGTGGAGCTGCGGCAGGCCCAGTCCATTGTCAGCGACCGTGCCCAGCTCATCGAATCGGCCAACGCACAGGCGCAGGCCATTGTAAAAAAGGCCGAGGAGCGCGCCCGTGTGCTGGTGAGCGAGGCTGAAATCGTCAAGGCGGCCCAGCAGCGCGCCGGAGAGATCGTCTCCGCCGCCCAGACCGAAGCCCGCACTGTCCGCCAGACCGTGACCGACTACTGTGATAATATGCTCAAGACCACGGAAGAGACGATGGCGGAAAACGCCGCACAGGTCAAAAATGTCCGTGCAAACCTGCGCCAGAGCCCCCGGAAACAGCTCTGATGCGGGAATGTGAAATTTCCCGGTGAGAGCTTCCGGCCCCTGCAAGCAAAAACGACGGCTTGCAGGGGCTTTTTTTGGTACATTTTGAGAGAAAAAACAAAAGGGAAACTCTTGCAATCAGGGGCCTGTTTTGTTACAATAAAATTGTATCCTCAAGGCTGACCGGGCCACAAACTCCCGGCAGGCCGCAGGCCGCTTTCCCGGGCAGCAGCTCCGGGCAGAAAAGGGCGGCAGATGCAGGATCTTATCTGAGTTTTGAAAGGAGGCTGGGAACATGGACACAGAAAAAACAGCACAGCCCTTTGACCCGGCCTCGTTTGAGCATGTCCCGGTGCTGCTGAACGAGTGCCTGGACGGCCTGAAGATCGACCCGGCGGGCACCTATCTGGACGGCACGGCGGGCGGCGCGGGGCACTCCCGCCAGATCGCCCTGCGGCTGAACGGCGAGCAGGGCGGCAGGCTCATCTCGCTGGATCAGGACCCCGATGCCGTGCAGACGGCCCGGGCCCGGCTGGCGGGCCTGCCTGCCACCGTGGTGCAGATCAACTTCCGCTATGCCGGACAAGCTCTGGAGCAGCTGGGCATTGAAACGATCAACGGCGCGCTGCTGGATCTGGGCGTGTCCAGCCATCAGCTGGATGACGCGGCCCGGGGCTTTTCCTACCGGGCAGATGCCCCGCTGGACATGCGGATGAGCCAGGAGGGTGAGACGGCCGCCGATCTCGTGAACAGCGAGAGCCGGGAGGAGCTGGCCCGCATCCTGCGGGATTACGGCGAGGAGCCCTTCGCCTGGCAGATCGCGGGCAGGATCGTGGAAGCCCGGGAAACTGCCCCCATTGAAACGACATTGCAGCTGGCGGATATCGTGGCCAGCGCCATGCCCCCGGCGGAGCGCCGGAAGAACAAAAACCCCTCCCGCCGCACCTTCCAGGCACTGCGCATTGCGGTAAACCATGAGCTGGACGCACTGGAAGAGGGGCTGGACACCATTTTTGCGCATCTCGCACCGGGTGGAAGACTTTGCGTGATCACCTTCCACTCGCTGGAGGACCGGCTGGTCAAAAACAAGTTCCGCCGCTGGTCCACCGCCTGCACCTGTCCGCCGGAGTTCCCGGTGTGCGTCTGCGGCGGCAAGGCCAAGGCAAAGCTGATCACACGCAAACCCATTGAAGCCAACACGCAGGAGCTGGAAGAGAACCGGCGCAGCCGCTCGGCCCACCTGCGGGTTTTGGAAAAGATCTGAGGGCGGCAAAGCCCCGGAGATGTGAGGAGGAGATCACCATGGGTCAGGCAGCATACGATATGACAGAGGTCCGGCGCAGAAGAGCGCCGCAGGCACAGCCAAAAGTCCCGCTGCGGGTAGAAAAGGGCGGCAAAAAGCGGCTGAACCCCGTGCGGGCTGCCATGCAGCACGCGCTGCAGCTGGTGGGCGCGGCTTTGCTGGTGGGCTTTGCGGTAAGCCTGCTGTGGAGCGAGGCACAGCTGGTGGAGCTGAACTCTCAGATCCAGAGCGCCAAGGCAGAGCTTGTGAGCGAGCAGAGCCAGTATACATACTACAACAGTGCCCTGAACAGCCGCACCAACATCACAAGTGTTGAGGAGACTGCCACACGCCTGGGGCTGATGAAGATCGACCAGAGCCAGATCACCTACATCCGGCTGGATGAGGGCAGCGTTCTGGTGCGCAAGGCATCCGCTGTGCGGCAGTGGTCGGATCTGCTCCACGATGGGGCAATGACCATTCTTGCCTCTGTCAGAACGGCAAAATAAACCAAACAACGAAAAGCGTGCGGCAGCGCACGCTTTTTCGGTTTTCTTCGGGAGTACGCAATGCAAACACCATCCTCCAATCCCAAAAAGAACAGCGTCCGCCGCCGCAGTGCGGACCCGCACGCACGGCTCAGTGCCCGGCTGCGTCATATCAGCTTTGGTGCCGCCGTGCTTCTTGTGGTGGTCGCCGCGCTGACCGTGATCTACAGCCTGTACAAGATCCAGATCCGCGACGGTGCCACCTACCGCCAGTACGCCGCCGAGCAGCAGCTGCTGGACAGCACCATTCAGGCCACCCGCGGTGAGATCTACGACACCAGCGGCATCACGCTGGCTTCCACCAGCGTGGTCTGGACCATCTGGGCCGACCCCTCTTACAGCACGGCCCTGTATACCACCACTACCGATCAGGACACCAAGGCGGAGACCCGCACCATCGATGAGGCCGCCATGAAGGAGGTCTGCACCCAGATCACCCTGCGCCTGCTTTCGGGCGACGGCGAGAGTCTGGACAGCGTGGACACCACTTCGGCAGAGTACCAGACCCAGTATCAGGCGGTCTGCGATGCCCTCTCCCAAAACGAAAGCTCCTATCAGGTGCTGGCCACCAAGGTCAACAATGCCATCAAGCTCTCCATTGAGGAGTACGTCAAGACCTACAACAAGGCCCACAGCAAGAGCGGAAAATCCGCCGGTGCGCTGGAAAAGATCCTGGGCAAGCTGGGCCTGGGCCAGGAGGAGAGCGACGACGGCACCCCCACTGTCCGCAAGGGGCGGGTGTCGGTGTCGGCCTCCAAGGGCTTCCAGCGGGATTACCCCTACGGCCGCTTTGCCGCCGCCGTGCTGGGCTTCTGCAATGCGGATGGTCAGGGCGTGTACGGTCTGGAAAACTCCTATGAGTCCACGCTGGCCGGTGTGAACGGCCGCACCATCACCCTGCGCAACGCCTACGGCAACGCCATTGCCGATGAAAACGCCACCACCTACGCCGCCAAGGACGGTTCCAATCTGGTGCTCTCACTGGATGTGAACATTCAGGAGGTAGTGGAGCGCTACCTGAACGAGGCCGTGGCGGCCAACACCGTTGAGAACCGCGGCTGCGCCATTGTGATGAATGTCAAGACCGGTGCCATCCTTGCCATGGCCTCCAAGCCGGACTTTGACCCCAATGACCCACAGGATTTCAGCGCCAATCTGGCCTACCTGACGGAGCAGGTGCAGGCCGAGCCGGAGCTGTACACCATCTACAAAAAAGACGAGAACGGCAACTACCTGCGGGACGAGAACGGCCAGAAGATCGCGGATGAGGAGGCCGACTACACCGGCACCTACCGGGATATCCAGTGGAAGAACAAGACCATCACCGAGCTGTACTACCCCGGAAGCGTGTTCAAGGTCATCACCGCCGCCATGGGTGTGGACAGCGGCAAAGCGACCTATTACACCACCCTGAACTGCTCCGGTGCTTACAGCGTGGCAAAGCAGACCTACCACTGCGCCGGCAGAAAGTCGCACGGGGCCCAGAATCTGGCCGAGGCCCTGCGCAACAGCTGCAACATCTACTTCATCCAGCTGGGCCAGCGTGTGGGCTCCAGCCTGTTCTATGATTACTTTGATGCCTTTGGCTTTACCGAGCGCACCGGTGTGGACCTGCCCAATGAGACCAGCTTCATGCAGTATTACAGCAAGAGCCGTCTGGGCGAGGTGGAGCTGGCCTCCTCCGCCTTTGGTCAGGCCATGGCCGTGACCCCGCTGCAGGTGTGCACTGCCATCTCGGCGGCAGTCAACGGCGGCTATCTGGTCACCCCTCATGTGGTGGATAAGATCACGGACCAGAACGGCAATGTGGTGCAGGAAATCGGCACCAACACCCGCCGTCAGGTCATCAGCGAGAGCGCCAGCGAGACCATCCGCCAGATCATGGAGTTTGAGGTGGGCGACGGCACCCAGGGCGGCGGCGGCAACGCCTATGTTGCAGGCTACCGCATCGGCGGCAAATCCGGCACCTCCGAGCAGCTGAACATGGACCGCCGCGCCGACGGCGACTACAAGAAGGTGGCATCCTTTGCGGCTGTCCTGCCCGCCAACGACCCGGAGATCCTGGTCTATGTCATGCTGGACGACCCCAACAATGCCCGCACCGACTATTCCTCCATTCTGGCGGCTCCGGTGGTAGGCAACATCATCAGTGAGATCGCGCCCTATCTGGGCATCGCCACCGACGGCGTGGACCGCAGCGGCACCACCGTCAAGGTGCCCAACCTGACGGGCAAGGAGTGGAGCAATGCGCAGGTGCAGCTGAACATCAAGGGCTTGAAGCATCACCTGGCCGAGAGCGAATCCGACCAGACCGCCGCCCTTGTTACCTACCAGTACCCCCGCGCGGGGGCAGAGGTGCCCTACGGCACCACTGTTTATCTGTATACCGATACCTATGAGGGCAAGCACGCCGAGGTGCCGGACGTGACCGGCAAGAGCGCGGACTTTGCCCGGCAGATGTTGAACGCCGCAGGGCTCAACTGCACAGTCGAAGGCTCCGGCATGGTCCAGAGCCAGAGTGAGGCACCCGGCTCCAGCGTCCAGCGGGGAACCATCGTACATCTGATCTGTGGATAAAGGGGAATGAGAGTATGGAAGCAATTGCAGCAAATATCCTGTTGGAGGGCCTGGCGGTCAACGCGCTGGCCCAGTGCGAGACCCCGGTCACGCTGGTGACCACCGACAGCCGTGAGGTCTGCCCCGGGTGCATCTTTGTGGCGTTCCCGGGCGAAAAATTCGACGGCCATGATTTTGCCGCCAAGGCGCTGGAAAACGGCGCGCTCTGCGTGGTGCTGAACCACCCCGTGGAAGGCGTGCCGGAGGAGAAGAGCGTGATCTGCCCGGACAGCTACCACGCCATGATGGTGCTGGGTGCCAATTATCGCAGCCAGTTCCACCCAAAAGTGGTGGGCGTGACCGGCAGCGTGGGCAAGACCACCACCAAGCAGATGACCTACGCCGCCATTGCAGGCTTTGGCAGTACCATCAAGACCGAGGGCAACCAGAACAATGAGCTGGGCCTGCCCCGCACCATGTTCCGCATCGGCAAAGAGACCCAGTACGCTGTGGTGGAGATGGGAATGAGCCACGCCGGGGAGATCGAGCGCCTGAGCAAGTGCGCCCGCCCGGATGTGGGCATCATCACCTGCATCGGGATGTCCCACATCGGCAACCTGGGCAGTCAGGAGAACATCTGCAAGGCAAAGCTGGAGATCTGCGCCGGTCTGCCGGAGGGTGCTCCGCTGGTGCTGAACGGGGACGACCCCTTCCTGCGCAAGGCCGTCCTGCCCGACCATGTCCGTCCGGTCTGGTTCAGCCTGGGCGATGAGAACGCCGATGTCTGTGCCCTGTCCATCCAGCAGGATGAAAAGGGCATGAGCTTTGTGCTGGAGGATCACGAGGAGGGGACTTTTCTCGTAAAGATCCCCGCCATGGGCCGTCACAATGTGGCCAACGCGCTGGCTGCCTACTGCGCCGCCACCCGTCTGGGGCTGAATGCCCGCCGGGTCATTGCCGGTCTGGCGGACTTTGAGCAGACCGGAATGCGCCAGAAGGTGGTGCACGCCAGAGGCGTGGATGTCATTGAGGATTGTTACAACGCCAACCCCGACAGCATGAAGGCCGCGCTGGCCATGTTCAGGGAGTATCCCTGCAAGCGCCGCTTTGCCCTGCTGGGCGATATGCTGGAGCTGGGCGATATCAGCCGCGCCGCCCACGAGGAGGTGGGCCGTCAGGCTGTGGAGAACAAGGTGGACTACCTCGTCACCTATGGCGAGCAGGCCAAGCGCATTGCTGTGGTGGCTGCCGCCAAGGGGCTGCCCACCCTCCATGCCGACACCTACGCTCAGGCCGCCGAGACCCTGCTGGACAAAATGCAGCCCGGCGATGCCCTGCTGGTCAAGGCCAGCCGCGGCATGGCACTGGAAAAAGTGCTGGAGATCTTTTACAAGGAGTAACATCGAGCTATGATTCGTTTCGCCTTGATCGCCGCCTCAACGCTGGGGTTCTTCCTCACGGCGGCGCTCGGGAATCTGATGGTGCCGCTGCTGCGGGCGTTCCAGGGACGCTGGGATGAGCCCAAGGCCCGGCAGGCACCATCACCCAAGCAGGAAGCGCCGGATGCCGAACCGGAGCGCCCGCCGCAGGCACCCACCATGGGCGGGCTCTGCCTGATGGTGGGGGTGTTGGCCGCTGTGGGCGTGGGCTGGACAGCCGCCTGTGTGGCCCAGCCTGAGCTGCTGGGGGCCGAGAGCCTGTTCTCGGTCCGGCTGCTCACAGCGCTGCTGGGAGCTTTGCTCTTTGGCGGCGTGGGTCTGCTGGAGGATCTGGCCCGCATCCGCAGCCGTTCTGTGCTGGGCCTGCGGCGGCACACCCGCCTTGGGCTGGAAGCCGCTGCCGGTGCCGTGGTGCTGGTGCTGCTGGGAGCCAAAGGCTGCCTTGCAGCCGGGATCACCCTGCCGGGTGTGGGCTATGTCGATCTGGGCATTGCCGCCCCGCTGCTGTGGGAAGGGCTGCTGGTCGCACTGGCCGAGTGCGCCCGCGTTGCCGATGGCATGGACGGCATCGTCTGCGGCACGTCCTTTGCGGCCATGCTGGGCCTGATGGGGGTGATGACCCTGCTGGGCTGGTTCCCGCTGGGCGTTCTGCCCGCCGCACTGGCCGGTTCCCTGATGGCCTTCCTGCTCTGGAACTTCCCGCCCGCAAAGCTGCGGCTGGGCAGCGTGGGCAGCCTGTTTCTGGCCGGGATGCTGGGGTGCGTGCCCCTGTGCATCGGCTGGCCTGACCTCACCCTGCCGCTGGCCCTGCCCTTCTGGCTGGAGGGCGGCATGGTGGCCCTGCAGATTCTGGTCTGCAAGGCCAGCCGGGGCCGCAGGCAGCTGTTCCGCTCGGCACCGCTCCACCGCTGGCTGGAGCTGCGGGGCCAGAGCGCGGAACAGATCTTTTATACCTTTTGTGTCATTGCCATGCTGGGCGTGGCGCTGACCGTTCAGCTGGCAAAAATCAGTTAAGGAGGGGTGCAGTTTGGCAACACTCCGCAGAAAAAAAGCAGAGCCTTTTTCCGTCTTTCAGCGGGACCCCGGCCCCTGGCCGCCCATCCTGCTCAACTGGATGGCGACCCTGGCCATCATCATGGTGTTCGGGCTGGTCATGCTGTTCAGTGCAAGCTATACCACGGGCTATCTCCGCTTTGGGGACAGCTTCCATTACATCAAATCCCAGCTGCTCTGCACGGTGCTGGGCCTGGGCATGATGTTCCTGTTCTCCTATTTTGACCACCGTTTCCTGCGCAGAATGGTCAAGCTGGGCTATGTTGTCTGCCTGATCCTGCTGGTGCTGGTGCTGTTCAGCAGCCCCATCAACGGCTGCCGCCGGTGGATCAGCTTCGGCGGCCTGACCTTACAGGCCTCCGAGGTGGCAAAGTTTGAGATGATCCTGCTCACGGCAGACATCGCCGCCAGGACCCCGCAGGTCAAATTCGGCGAGGTGCCCCTGCGCAAGTGGGTCTACCACAGCATCGTGGTGGAGCTCATCCGGCCCATCCTGTGGCTGGTGCCTGTCCTGATCCTGCTGGTGCTGGAGCCCCACATGTCGGGCATCCTGCTGACCACGGCCATCGTGGGCACCATCCTGCTGCTGGGCGGCAGCGGCGGCATCATTACCTGGGGCTGCGCCGGTGCCGCGCTGTTCCTGCTGGAGACTTTGCTGAAGCATGTGGACTCCATCGACTACCTGCAGAGCCGTCTGGACGGCTGGACGCAGGATCTTGACCGGATGACCAGCCAGACCAAGCAGAGCCTGTACGCCATCGGCTCAGGCGGTGCCACGGGGCTGGGGCTGGGCAACAGCATCGAAAAGCAGCTCTGGCTGCCGGAGAGCACCAACGACTTTATCTTCAGTGTCGTGTGCGAGGAACTGGGCTTCGTCGGCGCGGTGATCGTCATCGTGCTGTTCGTCCTCTTTCTGGTGCAGGGCTTCTGGATCGCCTTCCATGCCGAAAACCGGTTCTGCACGCTGGTGGGCATCGGCATCATGGCGCAGATCGCCTGGCAGGTGTTCTGCAACATCGCCGTTGTCACCAACACCCTGCCCAACACCGGTATTTCGCTGCCCTTCTTCTCCTCCGGCGGCACCAGTCTGATCCTGCTGCTGGCCGAGATGGGCGTTATGGTCAATATCGGACGCAACGGTGAACGGGCTCGTCTGGAACGGGAGGAAGCCCACGCCGAGCGGGAGCGCCAGCGCAAGGCAAAGACCATTGTGCTGGATACCGCGCGCAGAGCGCAGACAGAACAGTAAGGAGGAACCAAGATGCGTGTACTCATTGCAGCCGGCGGCACTGCCGGCCATATCAACCCGGCTCTGGCCATTGCGGGAGCCATCAAAAAGGCCGACCCCACCGCCGAGATCCATTTTGCAGGCCGGAAGGAGGGTATGGAGTACCGTCTGGTCACACAGGCGGGCTATCCCTTCCATCACATCGAGATCACCGGCTTTCAGCGGAAGCTGAGCCTGAACAATATCAAGCGGAATTTCATTACCCTGTGGAATCTGGCACTCTCCGGCCCCAAGGCCAAAAAGATGATGAAGGACATCCAGCCCGACCTGGTCATTGGCTGCGGCGGCTATGTGTCCGGCCCGGTGGTGCGCTGCGCCGCCAGACAGGGCATCAAGACCGCCCTGCATGAGCAAAACGCCTTTCCCGGCGTGACCAACAAGCTGCTGGCCCCGGATGTGGACATCGTATTTGCCGCTGTGCCCGCCGCCGTGGAAAAGCTGGGCGCACCCGAAAAGACCATCGTGGTGGGCAATCCCGTCCGGCCTGAGGTGTTCACCCAGGCGAAGAACCGGGAAGCCATCCGTGCCGAACTGGGCGCAGGCGACCGCACCGTGATCCTCTCCTTTGGCGGCAGTCTGGGTGCCCGCCGCGTGAACGAGGTGGTGGCCGACCTCTGCGCCTGGGAGCAGAAGAACAAAAAGCCCGTCCTCCATCTCCATGCCACCGGCCAGTACGGCGTGCAGCTGTTTCAGGATCTGGAAAAGGAAAAGGGCTTTGCCCCCGGCGAGAGCCTTGTGGTGAAGGAATACATCAACAATATGCCCGAGCTGCTGGCCGCAGCGGACCTTGTCATCAGCCGCGCCGGTGCCCTGACACTGGCCGAGCTGGAGGCTGTGGGCCGTGCCGCCGTGCTTATCCCCAGCCCCAACGTGGCAGAGAACCACCAGTATTACAACGCCATGGAGCTGCAGAAGGCCGGTGCTGCTGTGGTCATTGAGGAAAAAGACCTGACCGGCGAAAAGCTGGTGCAGACCGTTTCCGGGATGCTGGCCCAGCCCGGCAAGCTGGCTGAGATGGGCCGCAATGCCCGGAGCCTGTCGGTGGACGACAGCCTGGACCGCATTGCGGATGCCCTGCTCAAGCTGGTCAAGACCCCGTAACGGAAGGAAAAAACAGAGGAAAGGAGGTGCAGCCGGATGCCGCAGAATGACCGGAACAGCCGGAACCGCAAGCGCCGCCGGGCCTACGATCAGGCCCGGGATGATCGGCGCGGCGGGCAGAGCACCCAGCGCCGCAGCAGCGCGGGTGCAGGCAGTGACCTGGGGTACAGCGGGTACGCAGGATATTCCTCCGGCGGCCACCCCATCACGAACCCCAATTATGACCCCGATGCGCCCCGCCCCAGCCGGTACACGGAGCGCACGGTGAACTACGGCTCCTACCCGGATAACAGCATCACCTTTCCCACCGGCGGGCGGAGCAGCCAGAGCGGCGCACAGCGCCCCCGCAGCGGGCAGAGCGGCCAGCGGCGCACCTCCGGGGGCAATCAGCGGAACCGCCGCCCGGCCAGCGGCCAGAACCGGAACGCCCAGCGCCGCCCGCAGAACGCTCAGAATCGCAGCGGCCAGCGGATGCGGCCGGTGCAGGGGCAGAACGCCCGGCGTGACCCCGTCCGGCGGGAGGGCAGGAAAAAGCGGAAGCTGACCCGGGCCGCCATCCGGCGGCGCAGGCTCATGCGGCGGCTCACGGCCCTTGTCATGCTGCTCTGCGTCATCGGCGCGGGAGTCTACCTCACCGTGACGATGCTGTTCAAGATCAGCTCCATTCAGGTGCAGACAGCGGACGGTGTGGTGCAGGAGGCCGGCGGCTATACCAGCGACCAGATCCTGCAGGCGCTGGATGTCCATCTGGAAGAGAATATCTTCAGTTTTGACCCCGGCAGCAAGGCCGCCGCGCTGGAAAAAGTATTCCCCATGCTGGAGGATATCCGGGTGGAGCGGGATTACCCCGGCACCGTGGTGGTGCGGGTAACAGAAGCCCAGCCTGCCTGGGCCATGCAGACCTCATCCGGCTGGCTGACCCTCTCGGGCGGCCTGAAGATCCTGGAAAAGGATTCTGCCCAGCCTGCCGGTCTGCCCACTCTGTACGGCGGCGAACCGGTCTCTGCCGAGCCCGGCGAACAGCTGACCTTTGCGGCAGAGCCCAAGGCCGACAGCACCCCGGACAGCATCCCGGACAGCGCCGCCGACAGCAGCGCCTCCGGCACTGTTGAGGAGGAGGCGGACCAGCGGCTGGAAAGCCTGAACACCCTGCTGGCCGCGCTGGATGCCGCAGGCATGAGCGCCGACGTGACCCGCATCGAGTTTGCGGATGTGGACGAGATGGCCTTCCTCTATCAGGACCGCATCAGTGTCTGGCTGGGCACCCTGAACGAGCTGGAATATAAGCTCAAGCTGGCAAAGCACGTCCTGCTGAATGAGGACGGCAAGGGCTGTGCCGCGACCGACACCGGAAAGCTGGACTTCACCCATATCAGCATGTCCAGCACCCGCAAGTTCACCTTTGCACAGGGCGAGCCGGAGCTGCCCTCCGGCTACATCTTGCCTGAACCGGTGGAGGAAACACCCACCGAAGAAGGTGTGACCGGTGAGACGGCAGAAGGCACGGCCACAGACGGCACCGCCCCGGCAGAGGGTGAAGCCGCCGCAGATGCCGCTGCCGAAACACCAACGGATACCGCCGCAGCCCCGGCAGGACCCGAAGCCGGACCGACGGCACAGCCGACCCCCGCCGAAGGAACGACCCCGGCGGCGGGCGATGCAAACCAACCCCAAACGACCCAATGAGGAGCGTGTAATGTTATGAAGCTGGAACAATTACTGGAAGGCGTGCCCTTTACGCTGGTGCAGGGCAGCCTGGATACCGAAGTGCAGGACATCATCTACGACAGCCGGAAGGCAGCCCCGGGCCTTGCCTTTGTCTGCATCGTGGGCACTCAGCGTGACAGCCACGAGTTTGCCGCGGACTGCGCCGCCAAGGGCGTGAGCGTGCTGGTCATCCAGCATGACATTGACCTTTCTGCCATGCCCGGTGTGACCGTGGTCAAGGTGGAGAGCAGCCGCTATGCCATGGCGCTGATGAGCGGCAACCTCTTTGGCAACCCCTCCCGCCAGATGACCATGATCGGCGTGACCGGTACCAAGGGCAAGACCACCACCACCCACATGATCAAGAGCGTGCTGGAAGCTGCCGGGAAAAAGGTCGGCATGATCGGCACCAACGGCATCTATTTCATGGGCTGTCATCAGGAGACCGCCAACACCACCCCTGAGAGCTACGAGCTGCAAAAGACCTTCCGCCAGTTTCTGGATGCAGGCTGCGACGTGGCCCTGATGGAGGTGTCCAGCCAGGGCCTGATGATGGACCGTGTGGCGGGGGTGCACTATGATATCGGCGTGTTCACCAACCTTTCCCCCGACCACATCGGCCCCGGTGAGCACAAGACCTTTGAGGAGTACCGCAGCTGGAAGGGGCAGCTCTTCCGGCGGTGTGATGTGGGCGTGGTGAACATCGATGACGAGAACACCGAAGCCCTGCTGGAAGGCCACACCTGCAAGCTGGTGACCTATGGCCGCAGTGAAAAGGCCGACTACCGCGCCGAGGGCTGTGAGCTGCTGCGCACCCACGATTTTCTGGGCGTGGCGTTCCACGTTTCCGGCAGAGACAATATGGATGTCAGGGTGAACATGCCCGGCGAGTTCAGCGTCTACAACGCGCTGGCTGCCCTGGCCGTGGGCAAGGTGCTGGGCCTGCCCGATGCCGCCATCCATGAGGGTCTGGGCAAGTGCGTGGTCAAGGGCCGCGTGGAGCTGGTGCCCATCAGCAAAAAGTTCACCATCCTGCTGGATTACGCCCACAACGAGGTCTCCACCGAGAGCCTGCTCACCACCCTGCGGGCCTATCACCCCCACCGGCTGGTGGTGGTGTTCGGCTGCGGCGGCAACCGCTCCAAGCTGCGCCGCTACGGCATGGGCGAGACCTGTGCAAAAATGGCGGATTTCTCCATCCTGACCGAGGACAACAACCGCTTTGAGAAGATCGAGGACATCCTCGCCGATATCCGGGTGGGCATGAACAAGGGCAACCCCGATGCCAAGTTTGTGGAGATCCCAGACCGTCTGGACGCGCTCCACTACGCTGTGGATCACGCCCAGGAGGGCGACCTGATCGCCGTCATCGGCAAGGGCCACGAGACCTACCGCGACCGTGAGGGCGTGAAAACCCCCTTCCTGGAACGGGAGCTGCTGGAAGAATACGCCCAGCAGATCGGGTTGGAATAAACAACAAAAACGCGCTGTGTCGTTGGACACGGCGCGTTTTTTGCTGCTGCTTTGGCACGCAGGCCTTCGGCTCAGCAGGATCGAATTTGCAGGCGGCCGGCACTCGCACGGCCATGGCAGCGCTTACGCGCCCCACACCAGCCAGAGATACACATAGCCCGTCAGGACGGCTGCCAGCGTGAACGGGATGCCGATGCGCAGGAAATCACGGGTGCGCACCTGCTCACCCTGCTTGCGCAGGATGCCGATGGCTGCAATGTTGGCCGAAGCGCCAATGGGGGTCAGGTTGCCGCCCAGAGTTGCGCCCGTGAGCAGGCCGAAATAAAACAGCTCGGGCGGGAAGCCTGCACCGCCGTTCATCAGCCCGGCAATGCCCTGCACCACCGGCAGCATGGTGGCCACATAGGGGATGTTGTCGATGAAGGCAGAAAGGCCCACCGAGACGAATACCAGCAGGGTATAGAGCCGGAAGGGATCATCACCGGAGAGGGTGTAGAACAGCTGGGCGGCGGCATCGATGACCCCGGCCTTGCGGATGCCCTCGATCAGGATGAACAGCCCGAACAACAGGAGCAGGGTGTCACAGTCCAGCTCCCGGGCCGCCAGCCGGAACGGCGCGAACGAGCGGCGGCGCAGGCAGGCGCGCAGGATGCCGAACAGGCAGACCCCTGCACAGATCAGACCGCTGCGCAGGCCATAGAGCGCCAGCGGCAGACCGCCCGCAGGCTGGGGCAGGAAGGAGGCCGCGATGAGCAGGCCCACCGTCAGCAGCATCAGGGCGGAGGGAACCGTGTCGGTGACCTCGGTCTCCACCGTGGCCGAGATGGGCTGGGTCTCGTGCCGGAAGGTGAACAGCAGCACGCCCAGAGAGGCCAGCGCCCCCAGCTCCACCCCGAAGAAGATGCCGGGCCTGCCCTCCATCCAGAAGAAATTGAAGAAGTTCATCCCCGCAAAGCCGCCCAGCAGGATGCTGGTGGTGTCGCCCACAAGGGTGGCGGCTCCCTGCAGGTTGGAGGAGACCGCAATGGAGATGAGGACGGGCACGGGGGAGATCTTGAGCTTGCGGGCAATGGCAAGGCCCACCGGGGCCACCATGAGCACTGTGGCAACATTGTCCACAAAGGCGCTGATGACCCCGGCAAAGAGGGCCAGCATACACACGGCCCATTTCACATTGGGCACCCGCACGATGAGCAGCTCGGCCAGCCGGGCAGGCATCCTGCTCTCAATAAAGAGGGAGACCGTGCCCATGGTGCCCGCCATCATCAGCAGGACATTGAAGTCCACAGCCCGGGCGGCATCCATCAGGGTAAAGTCCCACAGGCCCGCCGCGCCCAGAGCCAGAAACAGAGCGGCCCCGCCCAGCGCGGCAAAAGGCCGGTACTGCGGCAGGGCCAGCATCAGAAGATAGGTCAGCAGAAAAATGATCAGTGCAGGAAGCATACGCAGTCCTCAGCTTTCGGGCCTGGCATCGGTGTCCTCGTCGATCATCCGGTATCCCACGCCCAGTTCGTTCAGAATATAGGTGTTGCGGCCAGGCACGCTGCCCAGCTTTTTGCGGATGTTTGCCATGTTGACCTGCAGCTTTTTGGTGCTGCCGCAGTCGGTATCGCCCCAGATGGCCCGCACGATGGCGGCATAGGTCATCACCCGGCCTGCATGTTCCGAGAGGAAGGCCACGATGTTATATTCGGTCTGGGTCAGCTTGATCTCGGCACCGTCCACAAAGACCTTGCGGCGCTCATAGTTGATCTCAAGCCCCTGTGCCCGGAACAAGCCGCCGGGCATCCCGCCCAGCACGCCGAAGCGGTTGGTGCGCAGGGCGGCGCGCACCCGGGCCAGCAGCTCGCCGGTGCCAAAGGGTTTGGTGATGTAATCGTTGGCTCCCAGATCCAGCGCTTCGATCTTGTCCTGCTCGGTGGTGCGGGCCGAGAGCACGACGATGGGGGTCAGGAACTTCTGCCGCACAAAACGGATGAGCTCCAGACCGTCCCGGTCAGGCAGGCCCAGATCCAGGATGATAAGGTCCGGATTGTGGGAGGTGAACAGGGTCTGACCCATGGCGCAGGTGTTGGCAACAAGGGCCTGATAGCCGTTGGTCTCCAGCAGCGTCTCAATAAAGCTGCAGATGTTGGCCTCATCTTCCACGACCAGAACCTTGAATTTGTTATTGCTCATCTTCATTTTCCTCCGTCTCAATCGATTCGGTCTCCAGCCAGAAGCGGATGCTGGTGCCCTCGCCCACCTTGCTCTCGGCCTGGATCTCGCCGCCGTGCGCCTTGACGATGGCGGCACAGACCGAAAGGCCGATGCCCATGCCGTGCTTGCCGCTGTCGGCCGCGGCATCGGCGGGCAGCACACCGGTGAACAGGGTGCGCAGGCGTTCCTTCGGAATGCCGCAGCCGTTGTCCGATACCTCAAACACCGCCCGGCTGCCCAGCGTGAACACCCGCAGGGTCAGCTGGGTCATCCCCTCGGCGTGGACGGCGGCATTCTCCAAAAGGTTCGTCAGCACCTGCGAGATCAGCATCGAGTCCATGGGGATCACGATGAAGCTGTCGGGCAGGTAGGTGGTAACGGGCACCTTGGGGTAGCGCTTCTGGAACCGTACCAGCACGGTATCGATCAGCTCGTCCAGCACGGTGGGGGTCTTTTGCACGGCTACCTGCCCGCCGTCAAAGCGGGTGACAGACAGCAGGTTCTCCACCATCCGGTTCAGCCACTGGGCATCGGAACAGGCTTCGCCAAGAAGTTTTAATTTTTGCTCTTTTTCCAGGCTGTCATAATTTTCAATGACCGTGGAACAGGCCCCGTAAATGGAAGTAAGGGGCGTGCGCAGATCGTGGGAGACGGCCCGCAGCAGGGTGGCCCGCATCTTTTCGGTCTCGCTCTCCATCCGCAGCTGTTCCTGCTTTTTGATGCGGGTGGTCAGGGTGCTGGTCATAATGGACACCACCAGCATCGCCATGCCCGAGAACAGGTTTTCCGGCAGAGTGAAGTTGAAGGCAAAGTAAGGGGAGCGGAACGCAAAATTCACGGCCAGCACGCCGATCAGGGAAGCCACTACGCCCCACACATAACCATCCGTATAGACCGAGATCAAAAAAACTGCCAGAACAAACACCATCGATGCAACGCCGTCGATCCGGCCGGTGATCTGCTGTGTGCCGGTCACGATGAGAAAGGCGGCGCACAGCACAGCGGCCAGGACCAGCGCGTCGTGCCAGCGGGTCTTCTGCTTCATGGGGATCCCTCCATATCTATTCTACTCCAGATGAAAAGTATACCATACTTTTCCTAAAGATGCAGTAAAGGCTGAAAAAAGAGCGGTTGTTCCGGGGCGAAAAACGCCGGATGGTGCGTAAAAAATGAAGGAGAAACCACAAAAGGCCCCGGAATGCGCTTCCGAGGCCTTTTGTGGTTTTGGGATATTCAGAACTTCTGCCAAGATGCGGAACTCGGCAGAAGGGGGTTGGCGCTTACTGCAGCAGCAGGCTGTCAGCGTTCTGGCCGTCGATGGTCAGGTGGACTTCAGTGCCGTTGTGGGTCAGCAGCAGGGTCTCGCCGCCGTGCTGCAGCAGGGCATCGACCGAGACACGGCTCACCGCGCCGGGGGTGTTGGTGCCGATGGTCTGGAACACGATGGTCTTTACGCCATCCTCAGCCATGGCCTCCAGTGCCTCAAAGGAGCCGGTCAGGCTGGCACCGTCCTGCTTTGTGGTGTAGGTCACGGTGTCGTTCTGACGGGTCTCATCAAACAGCACCTGCGTGCTGGCAAGGTCGATGACGTAGAGCTTGGGGGTGCTCACATCGTCCTTGGGGGTGCTCTGGGTGTCAGCGGGCGTGTCGGGCTGCACAGGGGTGGGGTCCGGAGTAGGTTCCGGGGTGGGTTCCGGCTGCACAGGGGTGGGGTCCGGAGTAGGTTCCGGAGTAGGTTTCGATTCCAGTTTGGGCAGCACCTCATCGTGCACGGCCTTGCAGCCGGGCACACTGCACTTATAGTAAACGTGGCCCTCATGCTCCAGCGTGGGCTCTACCCGCTCCTTCGTGTCGTCCACCTTCCATGCATGGTTGGTGTCGGTGGCAAGCTCACTGGTGTAGCCGTTGTCTTTCAGCCACTTGGCATTGTGCAGGGTGTCGTACCGTTCGCCGCCGATGATTTTATGCAGATCATACCAGTTATTATAGATTGTTTCGATTTTTTCGCCTTTCTTTTTCGTGGTAGAATTTCGGAACAGGTTCAGAACGACAGAACCGTCTTCGCCAAATTTGGAGCTTCCGTCTGCATTGTACTGGATCTGTTCGTCATCTTTTTTAAGAGTATATCCTTTTCCGATGGTTGCCGCATTGCTGCCGGTGGTATAAGCGTTGATGACAGTATTGCCAGTGCTTGCGTTGATGTTAAGAACAAGATCCGCGTTTGTGTTTCGACCACCGGCACTTTGATTGCCAATAGCAGGAACATCAGAAGTGTAATGGTCGTCCCCTCGATTGATGACATTCAGGGTGCCGCCCAGGATATTGATGGTGGTGGTAAAAGGATAGCTGACACCATCAGGGAGAATAACGTAACCCAGAGAACCGATTGCAGGATGGGAACCGGAACCAACTGCGGTAACATTTGCCTTGTCACAGATGGTAATGTTCGTGTTGAGGTTTTTATAGTTATCAGGATTGTCGCTGGGGTAAAGCCGTCCGCCGCTGCCAATTGCGACGCTATCATTGTGGGCCTCTGCTGCAACGGTGGCATCCCCTGAAATTGTGATATCACCACCGGCGTTTCGTCCGCCGCCAATGCCTGCACCATATTCGGACCAGGCTATAACATTTGCGTGGTCGGTAATGGTAACTTTACCATAACCCTTTGTGTAGTTGCCTCCGTCACCACCGACGCCGATGCCAGCACCGGCGTCGCCGCTTGCAATTACAGTGGCATCTCCTTTGATGGTAATGTCTGTACCATCAGAACTGCCACCGCCGCCAATGCCGGCAGCACGCCTCCCGCTGACCGCTGTGATTTTGCCGCCAGTGACTGTGATATGAGAGGTGTCCTGGCATTCTCCACCACCAATACCGGCACCGTATTCTCCACCCTTTGCAAGGAGACTGCCCTTGCTGCCGTCCGCAGCTTTGTTGTCGTCTTTAATGGTAAGTGTACCCGTTCCGTCACTGTCGTTTTTCTCAAGACCGGCGTGCTTTTCACCACCCTTCAGGATGTTGTCTCCGTCCAGTTCAATTTCCGTGTCGCCTTTGCCCTTTACCGTGAGAGCCGCTTTGTGGTTTTCATAGCCATCATTACTGCGGTCAATATTCACATTGTCCAGCACAAACGAAAAAACCTGCTCGGCCTTCTTGGCAAAGTTGTTGACAATGGTGATGACATTATCGGTCGGCTCTGCGGAGGTGCTGGTGCTGCTGTTGTCAGCCTGTGCTGCGGGGGCAGAGGGAACGGTCGGCTCATCTTCCTCCTCCTGCTGCTCTTCCTTCTCCTGCTTTTCCTCCTCCTGCTCTGCGGAAGGCTCCTGTGTGGGCTTGGGAGCTTCTGCCTTTGCCTTGACAGGCTCCGGGGTCACGTTCTCTTCGGTTTTCTCTTCGGTGAGCTCCTGCTGCGGGGTGTCCTCTTTGCGCTCCTCGGTGGGTGTGGTTACCGGCTTCGGTGCAGTGTCCCCGGCGGTATTCTCACTCTTGGGCGCTTCCGTCTCGTTCACTGCGGGGGCGTTGCTCCCGTCTGCTTCCTGCGTGGCGGGGGAAGCATCGGCTTTGGTGCGGTCGTCATCCTTTCCGCCGCGGGTTCCGCCCCGGATGACGACGCTGTCAAGGCCGTCTTTGTAGGTCACGCCGCCTTGTTCGACGGTGACTACACCGGCATCGCTGACCTTAACATCCACACTGCCCTCATTGATGTAGTAGGTGGCCGCGAATGCGGGGGCCGCAATGGATGTCACAATGGACAACATCGCTGCTGTAGAAAGCACCCGCAATGCAAGATTCTTCGCTCTCATAAACAGTCCTCCCAAAAATTACACGGTGTCGATCCATGACAGAAAATGTCATAAAAAAATCGCAGCTTCAATATAGTTCGGGGGGTGGGGGGGAGGTCAAGAGAAAAATTGTGATTTTGTGCAGAGTGGCGAACAATTTTGTCAAAAATAACAAGAAAAATTTTCAGAAAACGAGACCGTTCTCGCAAAAACCGGGAGCGTTACCGGAACCGGTACCAGATATACGGAACAGAACAGGGCGGCGGCACGGGAGAGGAAAAGGCACTGCACCGGCACAGAAAAGTGTGCGCAGAGCATCCCGGAATGCCCAAACCCATGGATTCTTTTCCGGTTTTATGCTATTATAAAAAGTAAGAGCAAGGAGAGAGCGCTCTCAGGGATAAGAGAAAACGTAACGTTGCAATAGAAGGAGAAGAGGATTATGGGAAAATATTTTGGCACCGACGGCTTCCGTGGCGAGGCCGGTGTGAATCTGACCGCCGATCACGCCTACAAGGTAGGCCGTTTTCTGGGCTGGTATTATAATGCACTGCGGGAGCGCAGCGGCAACAACGAGCCTGCCCGCATCGTCATTGGCAAGGATACCCGCCGCTCCAGCTATATGTTCGAGTACAGCCTGGTGGCAGGCCTGACCGCTTCCGGCGCAGATGCCTACCTGCTCCACGTCACCACCACCCCCAGCGTGGCCTATATTGCCCGCGTGGATGATTTTGACTGCGGAATTATGATCTCCGCCAGCCATAACCCGTTCTACGACAACGGCATCAAGCTCATCGACTGCTACGGCGAAAAGATGCCCGAGGAGACCCTGCTGCTGGTGGAGGACTACATCGACGGCAAGCTCCATGTTTTCGATCAGGACTGGCCGGAGCTGCCCTTTGCCCACCGGGAGCATATCGGCTGCACCGTGGACTATGTGGCGGGCCGCAACCGCTACATGGGTTACCTGATCAGCCTGGGCATCTACTCCTTCAAGGGCATCAAGGTGGGTCTGGACTGCGCCAACGGTGCCAGCTGGAACATTGCCAAGAGCGTGTTCGATGCGCTGGGCGCAGACACCTATGTCATCAACAACCAGCCCAACGGCCTGAACATCAACCTGAACGCAGGTTCCACCCATATCGAGGGCCTGCAGAAGTTTGTGGTGGAAAAGGGTCTGGACGTGGGCTTTGCCTATGACGGCGATGCAGACCGCTGCCTCTGCGTGGACGAAAAGGGCAATGTGATCACCGGTGACCACATCCTGTACATCTATGGCTGCTACATGAAGGAGCGCGGCAAACTGCTGACCAATACCGTCGTTACCACGGTTATGTCCAACTTTGGCCTGTACAAGGCCTTTGACGAGCAGGGCATCGGCTACGCCAAGACTGCCGTGGGCGACAAGTATGTCTACGAGTATATGGCCAAGAACGGCTGCCGCATCGGCGGTGAGCAGAGCGGCCACATCATCTTCTCCAAGTATGCCAGCACCGGTGACGGCATCCTGACCAGCCTGAAGATGATGGAGGTCATGCTGGCCAAGAAGAAGCCTCTGAGCGCGCTGGCCGCCCCGCTGAAGATCTACCCGCAGGTGCTGGAAAATGTCCGTGTGACCGATAAGAAGGCCGCGCAGGATGATGCCGCTGTGCAGGTCGCTGTCAAGGCGGTGGCCGAGGCACTGGGCGATACCGGCCGCATTCTGGTGCGCGAGTCTGGTACGGAGCCTCTGGTGCGCGTGATGGTAGAGGCCCCTGACCACGACACCTGCCAGAAGTACGTTTCTCAGGTGGTGGATGTCATCAAGGCACAGGGCTACAGCGTCTGACGCTGAGCCGGAAAGAGAGCGCAGGATGAAGAAGTTCAAACGGATGCTGGCGGGGCTGGCCTGTGTGCTGGCGGTCTGCCTGTGTACCCCCACCGCTTTTGCGGCAAAGGTCATCGTCTATTTTGATGCCAACGGCGGTATCTGTACCTCTGCTGCGGAGCGCACCAATGCCGACGGCCAGCTGACGAGCCTGCCCACCGCCACCATGGAGGGCTATACCTTCGATGGCTGGTACACCACCGGTACGGATGATGTTACCGGTTTTCCCATTGATGTGCAGGTCAAAACCAACGATACGGCGTTTGGTGCGGATACCACCGTCTATGCCCACTGGTCGGCCAATGGCGGCAGTGCGGAAGTGGTGGAGGAGAAAGAGGTAGACCCGGACACCCTTCTTACAACGATGGGGCTGGCGGCCGGAAGCGTCGTTCTGGTGCTGCTGGCAAGCCTGGCACTTTGAGAGGAGCGGACATGCAGCAGAACTTAAAATTTCCGGCGCAGTGCACCGTCATTCCCGCTGAGGAGCTGGAGCAGGTCTCCGGCGGCGCTCCTGCCTGGGTGGGAGCGCTGAAGGATCAGATCCGCCCCTACTGGCAGAAGGCAAAGCCCTATCTGGCCTTTGGCATCGAGTGCGGCAAGGCCTTTGTGCAGGTCATTGCGGCGGCATACAGCATCTACATCTATGGCCGGATCATTCAGGACTCCATGCACGGCATCAAGGACAGCCTGAACTGGTTCAAGGGCCTGAACTGAAAATATCGGGATATGAAACGTCCCCCTGCGCCGTTCGTGGTTTGAACGGTGCAGGGGGACGTTTGTTTGTATCGCTGTCAGGCAGGTTTCTTATCTGCAAGTGCTTTTACTTCGTCGAGAGAAAGCTCTGTACACTCAGCAATCGTTTCCAGATTCAGCTGCCCCAAAGCCAGCATCTTCTTTGCTGTCCGTACAGCCTTTTGATACTCGGCATCTCTTGCGGATTCTCGCGCAACCTCTTCAAATGCTCTGCACATCTGTGATCTCCCTCCTTCGGTTTCTTTCAGATAGCGTACCTCTTTGGCAAGAAGCGGGTTCAACATTTTGTTCGGGTCGGTACAGTTCATGTCATGCATCAAACGTCCAACGGGATGCTCCAAATCACGGAATGCGCCATTCACATAAATGATATGAGCTCCATCACCGAACGCGGTGTGTTGCAGCTCTGTGACGGTTCTCTCTACATGATATAACGGCAGGCCTGCACCATATTTGTCATGCTCAGTGATGAAGATGACATAGGTGTCCACCAATGCGTCAAAATCTTCACCTTTTTCCAGTAACGTCCGGTCGATGACACTGCTGTGGAAGCGCGCCCGGCGGACGCTGGCACCCTTGTCTGCCCGCTGGACCTCGATGTCCAGTACGCGGCCCTCGGTATCTACAGCCCGGATGTCCAATTTGATGGAGCGCTTGGTTGCGCTTTTGTATTCCACCTGAGCCTCGGTGCACTGAACCTTGATGTCGTTGCGCTCAAGAATCGTGCGCAGGATATATTCCACAGGCTCGATTTTTTCATCCAATGCTTCTGAAAAGAAATCATCGTCCATCAGCCGCAGTCCCTTCAGGAGCTCGAGATAATGCTGATACTGGTCCTTCATGGCAGGATACCTCTCTTTATAAGGTGTGCGGCTGTTTCTGATTCTAAATTATCATAATCCTGTTGAAAATGCAAGTAGCAAACCCCTTAGTCATCCGTGCTGTCGAGCTTCAGCACGGCGGTAAAGGCTTCACTGGGCAAGGAGACGCTGCCGAGCTGGCGCATCTTCTTTTTGCCCTCCTTCTGCTTTTCCAGCAGCTTCTTCTTGCGGGAGATATCGCCGCCGTAGCACTTGGCCAGCACGTCCTTGCGCATGGCCTTGACGGTCTCGCGGGCGATGATCTTGCCGCCGATGGCGGCCTGCACCGGGATCTCAAACAGGGTGCGGGGAATGTTATCACGCAGCTTTTCGCAGATGCGGCGGCCCTTGGCGTAGGCGTTGTCCCGGAACACGATCATGGAGAGCGCGTCCACGGGGTCGCCGTTCAGCAGGAAGTCCAGCTTGACCAGATCGCTCTCGCGGTACTCCTTGAACTCGTAGTCGTAGCTGGCGTAACCGCGGCTGCGGCTCTTGATGGCATCGAAGAAGTCGTAGACGATCTCGCCCAGAGGCAGGGCGTAGTGCAGATCCACGCGGACATCGTCCAGATACTTCATGTCGATGAGCACGCCGCGCTTCTGCTGGCACAGATCCATCAGGGCACCCACGTAATCGTTGGGGGTGTAGAGGTGGACATCCACAAAGGGCTCCTCCTGCTTGACGATGTTGGAGGGGTCCGGGTAGCTGGACGGGTTGTCGATCATCTCCACAGTGCCGTCCGTCATGGTCAGGCGGTAGCGGACGCTGGGGGTCGTGGTGATGATATCCAGGTCAAACTCCCGCTCGAGACGCTCGGTGATGATCTCCATGTGGAGCAGGCCCAGGAAGCCGCAGCGGAAGCCAAAGCCCAGAGCGGCACTGGTCTCAAGTTCAAAGGTCAGGGAAGCGTCGTTCAACTGCAGTTTTTCCAGCGCGTCCTTCAGGTCGGGGTACTTGGCACCGTCGGCGGGGTAGATGCCGCAGAACACCATGGGCTTGACCTGACGGTAGCCGGGCAGGGCCTCGGAGGTGGGGCGGTCTGCCAGTGTGACGGTATCGCCCACGCGGGTGTCCTGCACGGTCTTGATGCTGGCGGTCAGGTAGCCGACCTCGCCGGCCTGCAGCTGGCTGCAGGGGGTCAGGCTGGTGGCACCCATGTGGCCCACCTCTACCAGCGTGAACTCTGCCCCGGTGGCCATCATCTTGATGGTGTCGCCGGGCTTGACGGTGCCCTCGAACACGCGGATGTAGACGATAACGCCCTTGTAGCTGTCGTAGATGCTGTCAAAGATCAGGGCCTTGAGGGGAGCGTCCGGGTCGCCGGTGGGGGCGGGAATATCGCTGACCACCCGCTCCAGCACCTGATCGACATTCAGGCCGGTCTTGGCAGAGACGCGGGGCGCGTCCATGCAGGGCAGGCCGATCACATCCTCCACCTCCTGGGCTACTTCGTCCGGGTGGGCGCTGGGCAGGTCGATCTTGTTCAGGATGGGCACCAACTCCAGATCATGCTCCAGCGCCATATAGGTGTTGGCCAGCGTCTGGGCCTCCACACCCTGGGTGGCATCCACCACCAGAATGGCACCCTCACAGGCGGCCAGACTGCGGCTGACCTCGTAGGCAAAGTCCACATGGCCCGGGGTGTCGATGAGGTTGAACTCGTAGGTCTTGCCGTCCTTGGCAGTGTAGTTCAGGGTAACGGCGCGGGCTTTGATGGTGATGCCGCGCTCCCGCTCGATGTCCATGTTATCGAGGATCTGATCCTCCATGGTGCGCTCGTCCACGCTCTTGGTCAGCTCCAGGATGCGGTCCGACAGGGTGGACTTGCCGTGGTCGATGTGTGCAATGATGCAGAAATTTCGGATGTTGTCTCTTGCCATGTAATTCCTCCGGGAGAGTGTGTTAGTCGTTCAGGATCCAGTCCTCCACGGCAGCGGTCGTGCCGTGTTCCAGATAAACACGGGGCACCCGGCGGGAAACGCCGCAGAGCACCTCGTAGGTGATGGTATCGGTCTTGTGGGCAATGTCCTCCGCACTGTCGCTGACAGTGCCGCCCCACAGGATGGCTTCGTCCCCCTCCTGCACCGTGCCCGGCACAGCGGAGAGATCCACCATCATTTGATCCATGCAGACCCGGCCCAGCACCGGGCAGGGCGTGCCGTGGATCTCCACGATGCCTTTGCCGCAGCTGAGCTGGCGGGGGTAGCCATCGGCGTAGCCGGTGCAGAGGGTGGCCACCGGCGTGGGACGCTCGGCTGTGAACCGGCGGCCATAGCTGGTGGACTGGCCCGGCTGCAGCACCTTGACCATGCTGACCACGGTCTTGAGCTTCATCACCGGGCGGAACAGCCCGAAGCGGACTTCATCGCTGGGGTCAAAGCCGTACAGGATGATGCCGGGGCGGGCCATGCAGTGTGCCCGGGGCAGGCCCTCGGGCCAGTCCGGGTGGAGCATCACACCGGCCGAGTTGTCGCAGTGGACGATGCCGGGCTCGTGCCCGGCTGCCGTCAGGGCGCTGCAGGCCTGCACAAAGAGCCGGTGCTGCTCGGCGGTGTAGGCAATGTTTTCCTCAGCAGTGTCATCGGCCACCGAGAAGTGCTGGAACAGGCCGGTCATTTCCAGGCCGGGCAGGGTGCAGGCGGCGATGGCCTCGGCAATGGCGGCATCAAAATCGGTGCGCAGAGCAAAGCCGATGCGGCCCATGCCGGTATCCACAGCCAGATGCACTTTGACCCGGCCCCCGGCGGCCTGTGCGGCCTCGCTCAGGGCTTGGGCCTGGGGCAGGGAATAGCAGGCCGCGGTGATATCGTTACGGATGAGGGCGGCAGCGTATGCGGGTTGCACATGGCCCAGAATGAGGATGGGCAGGGTCTGGCCGCTCCTGCGCAGCTGCAGGGCCTCGGCCAGGCAGCTGACAGCCAGCCAGGAAGCGCCCTCCTGCGCAAAGACCCGGGCGCACTGGACGGCACCGTGGCCGTAGCTGTCGGCCTTGACCACGGCACACAGGGGCAGGCTGCCTGCCCGCTGCTTTACGGTGCGGAAGTTGGCCCGCAGGGCATCGAGGTCGATCTCAGCCCAGACGTGTTTTTCAAAGTTCTGCATCTGCATGATGCATTCCCTCCTTTGGGGATGGATTGGATGTGCGGCCTGTATGGACCGGCCGCCAGCCGTCGATGCCGCTCTCCTGCAGGGCATGGAGCGTTTTCTGCCGGAAGGCGTGATCGGTGCGGCAGCGCTCCCGGACAAAATCCTTGGTCTGCTCCCGCACGGTCACACCGTCGGCGGGACAGCGGCTCTTGACGATGGGGAAGTCCTCCTCCTTTACCGCACAGCGCACCTCGTGCTCGGTGGCCAGCAGCATGGGGCGAATCAGGGTCAGACCCCGGCGGTCCAGCTGGGTGACCGGGGAGAAGCAGCCAATGCGGCCCTCCCGCCAGAGGTTCATGTAAAAGGTCTCAACAGCGTCGTCGAGGTGGTGGCCCAGCGCCACTTTATTGCAGCCCAGCTCCTGCGCCGCCGTGTGCAGCGCGCCCCGGCGCAGCCTGGCGCAGAGGGAACAGGGGTTCTTTTCCTGCCGGTATTCAAACACGATGGGGCCGATCTCGGTGCGGCGCACCTCGTAGGGGACCCCATACCGGGCGAACAGCGCCGCCAGCGGGCTGTAATCCACAGCCTGGTGGTCAAACTGCGGGTCAAGGGTGACGGCCACGACCTCATAATCAAAGCCGAGGTACCGGCGCAGCTGGGCCAACCCGATGGTCAGGGCCACGCTGTCCTTGCCGCCCGAAACGCCCACCATGATCTTATCACCGGGGGAGATCATCTCGTAATCCTGCACGGCCTTGCGCATCAGGCCGCAGAGCCGCTGCATGGCGTGTGGATCGCTCATGTCAGGCTCACGCTTTCCACCAGATTGACGATATCGCTGATGGAGGCCAGCTTGGTCAGGCCGGAGACATAGACCACATCGCCGCTGTCGTATTCAATGGTGGCCAGCACGGCGTAGTAGGCCTGGATATCACAGCGCACGGCAGTGACCGTGGCACCCTCCACCTGCAGCTTGACCTTGCGGGGGCTGATGATACCGTAGGCTGCTTTCAGGTCAGCTTCCGACTGGCCGATGAAATCTTCGTAAGTGGCTTTGTCCCCCCGCTGGAACAGCACCACCTGGTAGTTGGCGTTGGCACTGTCCTCACCGGAAGCCAGCTGCAGCGCATGGCCCAGCGCAGCATCCTCGGTCATCTGACAGACGGGCCAGACGGCACTTTCGTAATCCACCGAGATGCCATTCTCCGCATCAAAGTGGGTGTCGGGGTTGGCAGGAGTGCGGCGGTTGACGGCCAGCGTCAGCCCAAAGTAGGCCAGCGCACCCAAAAGCACGATCACGCCCATGGCGAGCAGCAGCCTGGAGGCCCGCTGCTGGGAGGAATCCTGCGTGTGAATGTCTTTCGGCATGGGAAAAATCTCCTTTTTACAATATCTTATATAGTATAACACACTCGGCGGCAAAATTGTAGCGCCGCCGGGACAAATTTGCCCCCCAGAGGCTGAAAAACTTTTTGAAAATGCGATTTTAGAAAATGAGAGATTTCGAGAGGATTCAAGAGATTTTGAGAGGTATAAAAATTTCCACTGAAAAAATCGCAAAAAGATGTTGACAGGCGCTTTTTTGTGTTGTATACTGACACTCGCGCCCCAAAGGCGCCTGAATCGTACCAAACACTTATCAGGAGGAAATAGATATGAGCACTACTCTCGTAAAGCCCGCTGAAGTCGAGCGCAAGTGGTATCTGCTCGACGCAACCGGCAAGAGCCTGGGTCACGTCGCTGCTGAGGCCGCTGTTCTGCTGCGCGGCAAGCAGAAGGTCAACTACACCCCCAATGTCGATTGCGGCGATTACGTCGTTGTCGTCAACTGCGACAAGGCAGTTCTGACCGGCAAGAAGGCTGAGCAGAAGTTCCACATCACCCACAGCAAGTACATTGGCGGCCTGAAGAAGGTCCAGTACAGCAAGCTGATGGCTGAGAACAGCGACCTGGCTATGACCTACGCTATCAAGGGCATGATCCCTTCCAACACCATCGGTGCTAAGGCTCTGACCCGTCTGCACTGCTACCAGGGTGCCGAGCACGCTCACGCAGCTCAGAAGCCCGAGAAGATCGAGTTCTAAGAAGGAGGCAATCGAACATGTACGAAACCAAACCTTATTTCTACGGCACTGGTCGTCGTAAGGATTCCGTTGCCCGCGTTCGCGTTTACACCGGCACCGGCAAGATCACCATCAACGATCGTGATATCGACAACTACTTCGGTCTGGAGACCCTGAAGCTGATCGTCCGTTCTCCGCTGGTCCTGCTGGGCCTGGAGGGCAAGTACGATGTCGTCGTCCGCGTTTCCGGCGGCGGTGTTTCCGGTCAGGCTGGCGCTATCCGCCACGGCCTGTCCCGCGCTCTGCTGCAGCAGAGCGATGAGAATCGTTCTGTTCTGAAGAAGGCTGGCTTCCTGACCCGCGATCCTCGTATGAAGGAGCGTAAGAAGTACGGCCTCAAAGCCGCTCGTCGCGCACCGCAGTTCAGCAAGCGATAATCTACAGCTTAATAATGCTAAAAAAGCCCGGAAATACGCCATTTTCCGGGCTTTTTCTATGCCTGAAATCGCCTGATTCCGATGGTGAAATTTGAGGAAATTTGACTTCAAATTAACCCATTTTGATGGGTTTACCATGGGTTTACGGCCTATTTTTGAGCCTAATGGGTGGGAAAATGGGTTTACAGAAGGCCATTTTGGAGGGGAAATTAGCCCCATATCCTTGACAGATTTTCGGCAAAAATCCGGCTGAAACGGAATGAAAAACAGTGTCAGGTTCGTTTGGCGAGTTCTGACGAATTCTGCAAAAATTTAATATCAGGTATCCTGTTACATAGAGCCTTGGCTCATTCTTTGAAAACGAGAATGGGTCGAGGCTCTATTTTTTTCGCCCGAAATCCGGCGAGACAAATTTGAGCAGGAGGTAACAGGTATGACGGATTTCAATCAGAAGACCCATGACACCGATGTGGGCAGTCATGGCGGACAGTCAAGGCAGATGATGGAGGTGTTTGAGAACCAGGAGTTTGGTTCGATCCGCGTGTTGCAAGAGGCGGGCAAGACCTTCTTCTGTGCAAGCGATGTGGCGAAAGCGTTGGGGTATGTGAATCCCTACGCCGCAGTGAAACGCCATTGCAGAGGCCCCCTAACGAAACGCGAGGGGGTCGTTCAGAAGGTGAATCAGTATGGAGATGCTGGAGAGCAGGTCGTTGAAATCTCCTTTATCACAGAAGGCGATGTTTACCGGCTGATCGTTCACAGCAAGCTGCCATCGGCAGAACGATTTGAACACTGGGTGTTTGATGAAGTTCTCCCGTCCATTCGCAAGCATGGTGTGTATATGAGCGATTCCATTTTGGATCAGGTGATTCAGCATCCGGAGGTCATCTACACACTGGCACAGGAGCTTGTAGCCGAGAGAGAGCAGCTTGAGGGTATCCGCAAACAGCTGGATGCGGCACAGCCCAAGGCAGACTACTTCGACACCTTTGTAAATTCGGAAGATTGCACCTGCATCCGGAATTTCTGTAAGGAAATCGGAATCCCAGAGAAGACGGCAGTAGCTCTCTTACTGGATCACCGCTATCTGTACCGCAGTCCAAGCGGCTGGCTGATGCCTTTTGCAGACAAATCTGCAAGGGGCTATTTTATTGTCCGGGATTGCTACGGCAGAAGTGGAAAACTGGTGCAGCAGACGAGAGTGACCTGCAAGGGAAAGAATCATCTCTTTAAGTTGTTTAAGAAATGGGGTGTGATCGAATGACGCTTTTTACAGAGGGACGCCTTCAGGCGTTTGAACGCATGATGCAGGATACCGGCAAATACCATCGACGGGAGGACAGCGAAGATCGTCCGCGCAAATGTCCGAAGAAAAAAACGGAGCCTGCGAAAAAGGATGGTGAGCACCATGCCGGTATTCAGGGTTGAGAAAAACAGCAATTACACAACGATGTGCAATTACCACCTGCGGGATCAGGGTCTCAGCCTGAAAGGAAAAGGACTTCTCTCCATGCTGCTTAGTTTACCGGACACATGGAACTATTCGGTACGGGGGTTATCTTCGATTACGCCGGATGGCGTAGATGGAGTGCTTACGGCTCTGAAGGAGCTGGAGCGTCTTGGGTATCTGGAAAGGAACCAGCAGCGTGAGAGTAACGGTCGGATGGGCAGAGCGGAGTATGTGATTTATGAGATGCCAAGGAAAAAGCCGTGTTCGGAATCACCGTGTACGGAAAAGCCGTATGCGGTAAATCCGGATACGGACACACCGGTTACGGAAAATCCCGCGCAATTAAGTACTAATAGAACAAGTACTAAAACAATCAATAAAAGAGAGAAGAAGGAAATCCAACACCGGTATGGCTCATACGAAAATGTCCTTCTTTCTGACACGGAATACGGCAAGCTCCGGCAGGAGTTCCCAGGAGATTATCAGATGCGAGTGGAACGGCTCTCTGAGTATATGGCTTCCACCGGCAGGAGCTACAAAAATCACCTTGCCACAATCCGGAGCTGGGCAAAGAGAGAAAAGCCGAAGTATAACCCGGCAGACTACACATTTGAGGAAGGAGACAGCCTATGAGCGACATGGTGCCTGAAGTATTGAATGCGGCGTTGGATTCGCTCTTTACGCCGAAAGAACCCGGAGAGCAGGAATACCAGGGCGTGGACGGACTGCTGTATTGCCGGAACTGTCATACTCCGGTGCAGTGCAGGGTAAAGCTCTGGGGCAGAGACAAGATTGTTCCCTGCCTTTGCAGATGCCAGCAGGAAGCGATGGCGGAAAAGAAACGCCAGGATGAACTGGTGGAGCGGCAGCGTAAAATCAGGCAGCTGAAAGCAACTGGGATTCAGGAAAAGCATCTTCTGGAATGGAATTTTGGCGTTGCAGAAGACAACAAGGACATCCAGATGGCAAAACGTTATGTGGAGCAGTGGAAAAAGGTCAAGGCTGAAAACCTTGGCCTTTTGTTATGGGGAGATGTCGGAACCGGAAAGTCCTTTGTGGCGGCATGTATAGCAAATGCGCTGCTGGATCAGGGCATTCCGGTTTTGATGACGAACTTCTCCAAAATCCTGAACCAGATGGGTGCCATGTATTCGGAAGAACGATACCGGTATATCGCTTCGTTTTCCAACTATTCTTTGCTGATTCTGGATGATCTGGGAATTGAGCGCAGCACCGAATATGCGCTGGAGCAGGTCTACGCTGTCATTGATGAGCGGTATAAGTCCGGGCTTCCGGTCATTATCACAACCAATCTGAAAATTGCAGAAATCCGCAATCCGCAGGATGTGGCATACGCCCGGATTTACAGCAGGATTCTGGAAATGTGTACGCCGGTGCGAATCAGCGGAGAGGACCGCAGAAAGAGCATTGGAAAAGAAAAACAGCAGGTCGTTAAGGAGGTACTTGATCTATGAAGTGCAAGGCAAAAAAGGCGTTTTTCGCAGGTAAGAATGACATCTATCACCGCTGGAAGGAGGTTAAGAAGCTGAATGGCAAAAGCAAAAACCAGTATTACAACAGAAAACCGCAGTGGCTCAGCTGCCGACGCTGCGGCTAAGGAGAAGCGGACGGAGATGCCGCTTTCTGACCTGCATCCTTTTGAAGGGCATCCCTTTAAGGTGCTGGATGACGAGCTGATGGAACAGACCGTAGAGAGCATCAAGCAGATCGGTGTGGTATCACCACTGATTGTCCGACCTGACCCGGAAGGCGGATTTGAAATTCTTTCAGGACACCGCAGACTTCATGCGGCGCAGCTGGCAGGTTTGGAGACTGTGCCGGTCATCGTCAAGGAAATGGACGATGATGCAGCAATCATCTTTATGGTGGACAGCAACTTGCAGCGGGAGAATATTCTTCCCAGCGAGAGAGCGTTTTCCTACAAGATGAAGTTGGAGGCGATGAAACATCAGGGTCAGAGAAAAGATTTGACTTCGGAGCAATTTGCACCGAAGTTGTCTACGGAGATTATTGGTGAAGCTGTTGGAATGAGTAAGGATACGGTTAAACGCTATATCCGCCTTACCAACCTGATTCCTGAAATTTTGGATATGGTGGATGAGAAGAAAATCGCCTTTAATCCGGCGGTGGAGTTGTCTTACCTGAAACCGTCTGAACAGAAGGAATTTCTGGAGGCAATGGACTATGCACAGGCATCTCCATCCCTGTCGCAGGCACAGCGGCTGAAGAAGCTCTCACAGGAGGGCGGCTGCACGTTGGATGCCATGTGTGAAGTGATGAATGAAATCAAAAAGGATGAGCTTGACCATGTGACGATTAAAAACGAGGTTCTTCGGAAGTATTTCCCGAAATCCTATACGCCGAAGCAGATGCAGGACACGATTATCCGGCTGCTGGAAAAATGGCAGCGAAGTAAACAACGAGATATGGAACGATGAGAAGGAGATTTTTATGATGATGAACTTTAAGAAGAATCAGAACAACGCAGTGTGCAGCATGGATTGCAAGAACTGCCCGCACGGTGCATCGCAGCCCAATCCGATGGATGATCCCATGTTTGAGAAGTCCATTGCGATGCTTCATAACTGGCTGATGCTGGAGGCAATCCGTGAAGATCACCCGAAGGAGCGCATTGTGATGGTGATCCTGCCGGGGGCTGGCGGCGAACTCCTGACCGAGGATGGCAGTCGAGACATCTTTGAGGATGTTTACGATGAGATGGAGGCTGATCTGGTGGCAGATGGGGAACTGCTTCTCCATTATGATAAGAGCGATGTGATCGAGACTGACAGAACCCGCTATCTGTTGGGAGCTGCGGAGGTTTCGGAAATCGACCAGAACGGCAACGAATGCAGCATCAATCTGTTTACGCTGGAACGCACCATCGACTATGTGAACGAGAACCTGACGGTGGTTTCCATTGGCGGCGAGTTGGTTCCGGCACTGCGCCTGATCTAAGGAGGTGCCTATGAAGAAATTTGATGTGGAGATTACAGAGACTCTCCAGAGAAAGGTTTCCGTGGAAGCTGCCTCACAGGAAGATGCGGAACGCATGGTGACGCAGGCGTGGAACAATCAGGACTATGTTCTGGATTCCGGCGATTTCACCGGTGTGGATTTCAAGACCGTGGGAGAACATGAATTGGCAGAGACCAGGACAATGGATGTGCTGCTGGTACAGCCCAATGCCTATCCGAAGAAAATCAGTGTTGGCACGGAGCTGGAAGATTTGCAGGCCATGGTCGGCGGCGATATTGAAGTCACCTATCCATTTGAGGATGAAGTGGCCATTATTCTGAATGAATCCGGCAAAATCAATGGTCTGCCGCTGAACCGTGCGATTTACACCGAAGACGGGGATATGCAGGACATTTATGCCGGTGATTTTCTGGTGGTAGGGCTGACAGAGGATGACTTTGGTTCTCTGACTTCGGAGCAGATGCAGAAATTTGAGGAGCAGTTCCATCAGCCCCAGATGTTCGTTCGTATGGGGCGCAGCATCATGGCGATTCCGGTTCCGGATGACATGGTGAAGAAGATGGAGGAAAAGGCTGCAAAGCCCCAAGAAAAGAGTAAACCGGCACCGGACCGGGACAGTTTGTAAGGAAGGAGGCGGAGATTCATGCAGGAAGAAGTTGAAAATCGTACCGTCAATCTGGCAATCAGTACCACGAAACTGACATTTCGCACTATCGTGAATGGCTATAATGCGTGGAAACGGCACCATCAGGCAAAGGCGGCTCAGAAATCAGCGCAGATGCCGCTTGGAAAGCAGAGCATCAAAGAACTGATCGGTCAGAATCAGGGAGTCAGCAGTATCCCCATTGAGAAAACGGATTTGAAAGGCTTTGAACAGGTGGCGCGGAAATACGGTGTGGATTATGCCATTACGAAAGACCAAAATGTGATTCCACCCAAGTACACGGTGTTCTTTAAGGCGAAGGATGCGGATGCACTGACTTCCGCTTTTGAGGAATTCACCAACCGCAAGCTGAAAGCAAAGGAAAAACCGAGTGTTCTGGAGCAGCTTAACAAGCTCAAAGAACTGGTGGCTGCAATTCTGCCGGATAAGGTTCGTCACAAAAGTCAGGAGCGTGATCTATGAGTAATAAGACCAAGAAGCTGCTGATCCTGAACCTGCCGTACTTCATTGCCGGTCTTGTATGTACCAATCTGGGAGAAGCGTGGAGAATTGCCGAGGGCGCAGACATGTCTGAAAAGCTCCTCGGCTTTCTTTCTGCCCTGGGTGCAGCATTTTCCAACCCGATGCCAAGTCTGCATCCGCTGGATTTGCTGATTGGTGTGTGCTGCGGAGCGGGTCTGCGGCTTGCTGTGTATCTGAAAGGCAAAAATGCCAAGAAATATCGTCATGGTATGGAGTATGGCTCTGCCCGGTGGGGTACGCAGAAAGACATCGAACCGTTTGAAGATCCAGTGTTTGCAAACAATGTGATTCTGACCCGGACGGAGCGGCTGATGATGGGCAATCGCCCGAAGAATCCGGCAAATGCCAGAAACAAAAATGTGCTTGTGGTCGGCGGTTCCGGCAGCGGTAAGACGAGATTTTGGCTTAAACCCAACCTTTTACAATGTCACAGTTCCTACGTGGTCACTGACCCGAAAGGTGATATCGTAATCGACTGCGGCCAAGCCCTTTTGAAGAACGGATACAGTATCCGGATTTTCAATACTATCAATTTCAGAAAGTCGATGCATTATAATCCCTTCGCGTATATTCACAGCGAAAAGGATATTTTGAAGCTGACCACAACCCTCATTGCCAACACTAAAGGGGACGGCAAGGCCGGTGACGAATTCTGGACGAAGGCAGAGACCTTGCTGTATTGTGCTTTGATTGGTTATATCCATTATGAGGCACCGCTGGAAGAGCAGAACTTTGCAACGCTGATTGAATTTCTGAACGCGATGGAAGTGCGCGAGGATGATGAAACCTTTCAGAATCCAGTGGATCAGATGTTTGAAGCTCTGAAAAAGAAAAAACCGAACCACTTTGCTGTCCGCCAATATGCCAAGTTCAAGCTGGCGGCGGGCAAGACCTTAAAGTCGATTCTGGTGAGCTGCGGTGCACGTCTGGCTCCCTTCGATATTGAGGAAGTCCGCGATATCACCATGTACGATGAGCTGTCGCTGGATACGGTGGGAGATAAGAAAACGGCTCTGTTCCTCATTATGAGCGATACAGACCCGACTTTTAATTTCCTGATTTCGATGATCTATACACAGCTGTTTAACCTGCTGTGCGAGAAAGCGGATGATATTTACGGGGGCAGATTGCCGGTGCATGTGCGCTGCCTGATTGATGAGTGTGCGAACATTGGTCAGATTCCAAATCTGGAAAAGCTGGTAGCCACCATCCGATCAAGAGAAATCTCGGCATGTCTGGTACTTCAGGCACAGAGCCAGTTGAAGGCAATCTACAAGGACAATGCCGATACCATCATCGGCAATATGGATTCTCGTATTTTCCTTGGCGGTTCGGAGCCGACTACGCTGAAAGAGCTGAATCAGGCATTGGGAAAAGAAACGATTGATCTGTACAACACTTCCGATACCAGAGGCAACAGCCCATCTTACGGCACCAATTACCAAAAGGTTGGGCATGACCTGGCTTCGGTGGATGAACTGGCTGTGCTGGATGGCGGAAAGTGCATTTTGCAGCTGCGCGGTGTCAGACCGTTCAAGTCAGATAAATACGATCTGACCCAGCATCCGAACTACAAGCTCACTGCCGGTGCTGATAAGAAAAACACGTTCAGCATCGAGACGTTTCTCGATCATCGGCTGAAGCTCAAGCCCGGTGATAAGTACGAAGTAGTTGATGCAGATCATGCCAAATAAGTTTGTTCCGGTGACGAAGATGTCATGGGTACGCTGCTGGTAACAGAATAAGATAAGGGGCGGCGAGCTGCCGCCTCTTTACATAGCCAGGTTTCTGATTGGGATTGGAGACCTGGCTATATGTTTGCCCATTTGCAGGTGCACATGCAGATGGAAAATCACTATTCATTAGCCCGCAAGGGCGCATCGTACAAGGAGGTACACATTTATGGCATTTTTCAACAGCGCAGTAACCGTTCTTCAGACTCTTGTCATCGCACTGGGTGCCGGTCTCGGCATCTGGGGAGCCATCAACCTGCTGGAGGGCTACGGCAACGACAACCCCGGTGCCAAATCCCAGGGTATGAAACAGTTTATGGCTAATTAAAGGGAACAAAAAGAAAGGAAAAGCACAATCCAGACGGTATCAGCGGCAGGATACAAGAATAAATTGTGATTACACAAGATTGGTGTTATAATAAGAGAAAAGTTCCTGCCGGGGCAGCCGCCCCGGTGGTATGGGTAGAAAGGCAGGAAAACAATATGCACATCAGCTATAAACCACTCTGGCACACACTGTTAGAGCGTGATATGAGAAAAGAAGATTTAAGGCTTGCCGCTGGTATGACAACGAATATGATTGCCAACATGAGCAAAGAGGGAAAGCACATCAGCATGGACACATTAGCCCGTATCTGTGAAACGCTGAATTGTGAGATTACCGATGTGATTGAGTTAGTACCAGACGAGCCTGCTTCCACAGGAGGTAAGGAACATGAGCGAATTGAAACCAAGAATAACGGAAAACGGAATTGATTATATCCTTGTCGGAGATTACTACATCCCGGACTTGAAACTGTCGGAAGAACGCCGCCCCATCGGAAAGTATGGACGGATGCACCGGGAATATTTAAGAGAAGTCCACCCAGCCAGATTGAACACATTGATACTGACCGGAGAATTGTGGACATATCTTGCAGACCTGAACGAACAGGCACAGGAACGGTTAGACACTATCATGGAGCAGATGAAAGCTGCCGAGGGCGTGACCGAGGACTTGAAGCGTACCCGTCAAATGGAATGGGTGCAGCGGTGCAATAATATCCACAACCGGGCAGAAGAAATTGTTTTGCATGAGATGATTTATTCATAACGGTATGATAGAATGATTATGACAAATCGAAATTTGTAGGAATAGGTATTCAGGAAAATATACAGAAAATCACGCATTTGTGGGGATGATACGAATCGTGTCATACATGTGAAAGAGCGATTCTTGCGTCATTTTACGCTTTTTGATAAGGTGAAATCGTCGAAAAGACAAACCAATATAGAAAGGACGTATAATGATGAAAAAGAATGGAAAACAAGTTTTATTTTTAGGAGGTATATTTATTATAGCGTTTGCAATATGGACAGCTTTGATCCAGATGGTAGACGTGCAGCCACTGGGGCAGAATGCAACGAATATTGGATTTGCAACATTCAATTGCTGGTTTCATCGTTTAACAAATGTTAATATGACAATTTATACGATTACCGATTGGATGGGTCTGATTCCTTTAGTTGTATGCCTGATTTTTGCAGGTATTGGACTGGTTCAGTTAATAAAGAGAAGAAGTCTCTTCAAAGTGGATCCCGATATCATTATCCTGGGAGTTTATTATGTTATAGTGATACTGGCATACTTCATTTTTGAGATCATCCCAATCAATTACAGACCAATTTTAATCAATGGAATTATGGAGGCTTCTTATCCTTCTTCAACGACTCTACTGGTATTGTGCGTGATGCCGACTTTGGTTGAACAGATCCAGCGAAGAATGTCATGTTCTACATTGAAAAGAATCATAACGATTCTAGCAATCGCTTTTTCTGCATTCATGGTTATCGGCAGATTGATTTCCGGAGTACATTGGTTTACGGATATTGTGGGTGGTGTATTGTTAAGTGCCGGATTATTTACTGTTTATAAGGCAGTAGTTATGCTAACAATAAAAAAGTGAAATAAAAAAGGAGGTGAAGGAGGTGGAATTCCATGAAAAGCTTCAGGAATTAAGAAAGAGCCGAGGTTTGACACAAGAAGAACTAGCCGAGGCATTATTTGTTTCAAGAACTGCAATTTCAAAATGGGAATCCGGAAGAGGATATCCGAGCATAGATTCATTAAAGGAAATATCCAGATATTTCTCTGTGTCCATTGATGAGCTGTTATCCGGAGATCAGTTGGTTTTGATTGCTGAAAAAGAAAACAAGTCAAATCTCAATGGTCTATGTGACTTGTTATTTGGATTTACCGATTTGCTCTCTTTGATGCTTATTTTTCTTCCATTGTATTCCAAACCGGTTGATGGATATATCTATTCAGTAAGTCTTATTGAGTATGTAGATAATGAAATTTGGATTCGTATGACATACTGGGGTCTTTTTATCGCATTAACGATTATTGGAATTGTGAATATTTTAATGGTCAATTTCAAATTTGAAAAGGGAAAAAAGGTGATTACTTTTTTGTCTGTAGGGCTTAGTATTATTACTGTTTTGTATCTGGCGATTGCGAGAGAACCATATGCAGTAACAGTGGCTTTTCTGTTGTTACTTATAAAAGGAGGTCTACTTTATAAACGAGCTATGGCCGGTCGATAAGGAGTTGAGCCATACAAATTCAAGTTTGTCGTTCTGAAAATTTAACTGAATAACCACAGTAAAAACCGCTGCTACATGGAAGCTAACAAACCATGCAACAGCGGTTTTTCTTTACCGTTTTTTCCTTTGGCTGATAGGCGTGCTCATTTTCTTTGACTTTTTGAGAATCCGAATAAGCCAGCGAAATTCTTCATCTGACAGATTTTTATAGTTGATACCGAGCTGCTTGCAGTAAAGCACTGCCAGTTTTTCCAAACGGCTGCCCTTGAAATTTTCGACCGCTTCCAGATTTTCTTTCAGTTCATTGGCAACAGTGGTCTGGGGCGCACTCTCACTATCCTTTTTATGGGTTTCCCGAATATCCCGGATAATCAGGTTTAGGTCATCCAGAACCATGTGGCTGAAATATTCATCATCACTGATATGGGCGGCTTGCAGCACTTTCAAATGTGGGTCATCTTCGCCAGGGCGATACCGTTCTATGATTTCATGTCGGACAGTATCGACAAGGGTGTTGAGGTTTTGAATCTGCATGGTGGCAATCCCATCCACATAAATCTCAATGTCCGCAAGAAACTTGATAAAGTCCTTATGGGTGGCAAGTTCGCAGAGCAGACGGTTGTTAATCCGACCGCTTTTCAGAAGTGCTACCATCTCATCACTCAAATGCAGCTCCCTTAATGGCGTATTGATCTCCGCTCGGTTCTCTGTCCGGCACAGCAGATAATCGACGGAAACCCCATAGAAGTCTGCCAGCGTGATAAGGTTGCCATGATTGATTTCCTTAAAATCTTCTTTTTCATAACTGCCAAGGGCTGATTTAGAAATACCCGTTAGTTTTGATAGTTCTTCCAGATTTAAGCCTTTGTCCTTGCGGAGTTCCCAAAGGCGTTCCTGTATGCTTGTTGCTCCTTTCATGGGCACACGCTCCTTTCCAACGGTTTCATTGCTGCCGCTTATCTGGATTATATCACACTTTCCGTAATCGTGGAAATTTCTGATTTTTACCCTTAATTCCTACTTTGTGGACATACGGCACAGGGCACAAAAATGTTCTATGATACAGGTAGTTCATCGATGGATTATTCCAATCGAATGACCAGCCTGTGTGGGATATGCTTCCCCGGCGATGTAGCGCCATGAATTTTGGCAGGGATATGGAGGAACCCTGACCAAAACGAGCGTACCAAAGGGAGCGATACGCCGCTGTGAGATTCAGGGGAGGAACGACACCGGGGAGAACTGGCGAACTGACACCGAAATGATACCGAAACACAACAATCTGATAGGGGGACAGTCTACCCTATCGCTGATACTTCGGGAGATTTTAAGCGGCTCTATGGCTGTAATTTTACCGAAAATCGCCCCGAAACCATACACTAAAACGGGAGGAAGCGCAATATGCCGAGAATGAGCAAAAAGAGGAAGCATGAGCTTTCCTTTTACCTCAATGACCGGGGGCGTGTCACTTACAACGAATTATGCCGGAAATGCCAGCATGGGTGCAAGCAGAGCTTCCGGGCGGTTGTGATTGACTGCCCCCGTTATTTATCCAAACGAGCAAAGAAAAAGGAGAAACACACCGAATGAATTTTGAATTTATGACGATAGACACACCATTGCCACCCTGTATGCCATTTCCCAAAGCGTTGACAGGATTTCCAGTCAGCAGCACCGCAAAGGTCATGTACTGCCGGATGCTGGACGCTATGTTATCCAAAGGGCAGGAGGACGAGAACGGAATCCTCTTTGTCTGCTTCCCTGTCACAGCCATTGCCGCAGTCCTGTCCCGCAGCTCCATGACGGTCAAGCGTTCTCTGAATGAACTGGAAACTGCCGGACTTATCATGCGGGTGCGTCAGGGCATTGGAGAACCAAACCGGATTTATGTGCTGATACCGGGAAAGGAGGACGCTGCCCTTGCCTGATACCTCAAAGCTGGAAAAACTCAATCGGGAGTTGGAAAAAAGCGAAAAGAAACTGCGGAAAGCCATCAATGATGAAAAGGCATTGCAGCACCAGTTGAAACAGCTTACCCGAAAGGAACGGACGCACCGGCTCTGTACCCGTGGCGGTATGCTGGAAAGTTTTCTGCAAGAGCCGGAACGCCTGACAGATGATGATGTCATGCTGTTGTTGAAACTCATTTTTCACAGGCAGGACACGCAGGAACTATTGAAAAAACTGCTGGAACGGGAGAAGGCGGAAACCCCTTAGTTTACTAAGGGCGCAATTATACACCACCCAGAGGTTGGTGCATTGCGTTCTCCGAAGGCTCCTTGCCGGAGGGCTGTGATTTTCCGCAGTCATGGTCTGCTCCAAATCAAACAGGGGACGCTACGCTTCCCCTGCGCTGGCTGCCGCCAGCTACCCTTTTGTGGACTTGCCATCTGGGGACACCTTGCGTTGCAAGCTGTTCCCAGCCGACAAGTTTCATAAAATATGCTATCTTTTCGATAGCCAATGAAGTATAATGAAGATGACAACAAATCGGAAGTTGACAAGGAGTTTTGATAGCGTGAAAAAAATATTTCTTAAAATTGTGATAGGGGTTGTTCTTGCTTGTATTTTATTTGTTTGTTTTCTTTATACGAACAATGAGATCGGCGTGACTTCATCTAAGCTGGAGGCAGATATTCGTTCGTCGCAGAAGATTAAGGATGATTGGACGGTCGATGGAAGCGTTTCCAGCACGATGGCTGCATATATTTCTTACCCTCAGGATTTGAGTGACCATTCTTTTTCCGTCTATGTCAACCGTCCTGGTCTTTCCTTTGGATACTTTTTCCGTGGGGGTGGAAACCTTTCGGGGGTTCAAAGAGGAATTGCCGAGTACACCGTAGAAGGATATAATGAGCGAGCATTTATTTCTATGAATCAGCAACAGGTAACACAGCTTGAAATAGATGACGGCAACACAATTCAAGTGCTTGACATTGACAGCAATAAACCTTTTGCGATTGTTTTGCCTATAAGTGCGGGAACCATTACATTCTATGATGTGAATGGCAATACTGTGGAATACTGGAACAATTCTCTTTGACAACTTCACATCGGGTCAGCTTGCCCCGAACTTTTACAACTAAATACCCGCCGCCAACACAGCGGCGCACCGAGCAGGAAATCTGAAAAAGGTCTCCTGCTTTTTTTCTGCCCAAAATGAGGTGGTAAAACGCCACCCCATCCACCAATTAGCGAAAGGAGGGATACGAAATGCCCTGTCCACACAACGAAATCACGATTGTTCAGCGCAGTCAACGGCAGTCTGCTGTTGCCGCCGCTGCTTACCAGAGTGGCGAAAAACTGTTCTGTGAATATGACCAGCAAGTGAAGCACTACCCGGAAAAGCGTGGTATCGTCCACAATGAAATCCTGCTTCCGGCAAACGCCCCGCCGGAGTATGCAGACCGCAATACCTTATGGAACGCCGCCGAAGCGGTGGAGAAGCAATGGAACTCCCAGCTTGCAAGGAGGTGGGTGCTTACTATCCCCAGAGAGATACCGCCCGACCAGTACGCTGTCCTTGTCCGGGAGTTTTGCCAGAAGCAGTTTGTTTCCAAAGGCATGATTGCTGATTTTGCTATCCATGACCCCCATCCGCCGGGACACAATCCCCACGCCCATGTCTTGCTCACTATGAGGGCAATAGACGAACATGGGAAATGGCTTCCCAAGAGCCGCAAGGTTTATGACCTTGATGAAAGCGGAGAACGGATAAAACTTCCGTCCGGCAGGTGGAAAAGCCACAAGGAGGATACGGTGGACTGGAACGACCAGAAGTATTGTGAAATCTGGCGGCATGAATGGGAGGTCATCCAGAACCGCTATCTGGAAGCCAATGACCGCCCGGAGCGTGTGGACTTGCGTTCCTATGCCAGACAGGGGCTTGATATAGTTCCCACTGTCCATGAGGGGGCTGCTGTCCGGCAGATGGAAAAGCGTGGTATCCAGACGAATATCGGCAACCTGAACCGGGAAATCAGAGCCGCCAACCGCCTGATGAAGTCCATCCGGCAGCTTATCCAAAACCTCAAAGGCTGGATTACCGAGCTGGGTGAAAAACGGAAAGAGCTGCTTGCACAAAAAGCGGCGGAGGAAGCAACGCTTCTTCCCAATCTGCTGATGAAGTATATGGAGATACGAAAGGAAGAACGGAAGGACTGGACAAGGGCTGGACAAAACCGGGGAACTTCACAGGACTTAAAGGCAGTCAGCGAAGCCCTGTCCTATCTCCGGCAAAAGGGGCTTTCCACTGTGGAGGACTTGGAAGCATTTCTGGAATCTTCCGGGAAATCAGCCGCAGATTACCGCAATCAGATGAAGCCAAAGGAAGCCCGAAGCAAAGTGATTGACGGGATTCTTGCCAGCCGGACAGACTGCAAGGAATGTGAGCCTGTCTATGAGAAGTACCAGAAGATATTTTTTAAGAAAACAAAGGAGAAATTCAAACAGGAACACCCGGAGGTCGCCCGGTATGAGAAAGCCGCCGCCTACCTTGCCAAGCACCCGGACGATAAGGACAGCACCCAAAAGGAGCTGAAAGAGGAGCAGGAAAAACTTGTCGGCGAAATCGCAGAGCTGAAAGAACCTTTGACCGAGGTACAGGCTGATTTGAAGAAACTGCGGGACATCCGCTACTGGGTACGGAAAGCCACACCCGGCACAGAGGAAAGCAAAGAGCCGCCCAAGAAACAGCCTATCAAAGAAGTCTTGCAGGATAAGGCGGACGAGAAAAAAGCACAAAGGACTGCCCCGGCGCAGACAAAACACAGACAACAGGATATGGAACTTTAACAGGCACTTGCCATTTTCAATCAGAGAATGTCAGGTGCTTTTCTTATTTTCAAGGAGGGATAGATTTGAATGTATTTGAAGCTGTGAAGCAGTCTGTTACAACAAGACAGGCTGCGGAGCATTATGGAATCCATGTAGGTCGGAACGGGATGGCTTGCTGCCCGTTCCATCACGATAAGACCCCAAGCATGAAGCTGGATCGGCGTTACCATTGCTTCGGCTGCGGTGCTGATGGGGATGTGATTGATTTTACCGCCGCCCTGTATGGGCTGGGAAAGAAAGAAGCCGCCGTACAACTGGCACAGGACTTCGGGCTTTCCTATGAGGACTGGAAACCGCCGGGAAAGGTAAAAAAGCCCAAGCCCCGGCAGAAATCCCCGGAGGAACAGTTTCAGGAAGCAAAGAACCGCTGCTTCCGTATCCTTGCCGATTATCTCCACCTGCTTAGGGCATGGAGAAAGGATTATGTCCCGCACTCCCCGGAGGAAACCGTTCATCCCCGGTTTGTGGAAGCCTTACAGAAGCAAGCCCAAGTGGAATATCTGCTGGATGTGCTGCTCTTTGGGGAAACGGAGGAAAAAGCGGCTTTGATTACGGACTACGGAAAGGATGTGATACAGCTTGAACAGCGAATGGCAGAGCTTGCAGCCGCAGACGCAGCAAGAACTAAAAAACACCATGAACGCCATGCAGCCACCCCAGAGCGTTGAGGAAATCAAGGCGGGGCTGGAAACTACCGAGAAAGGCGGTGTCCGTCAGAGCATACGGAACTGCCTGACCGTATTCCAGCGTGACCCGCTGCTTTCCGGGGCTATCGCATACAACATTCTGACCGACCGCAAGGACATCATAAAGCCCATCGGTTTTCACAGGGAAAGCACCGCCCTGAACGATACGGACATGAAGTATCTGCTTCTTTATCTGGAAGAAACCTATGGGCTTACCAATGAGAAAAAGATTGATAACGCCATCGGGATTGTGGCGAATGAAAACAAGTACCATCCCATCCGGGACTATCTCAATACCCTTGTGTGGGACGGGACAGAACGAATCCGTTTCTGCCTGCGGCACTTTCTGGGGGCTGACGCAGACGATTACACCTATGAAGCGTTGAAGCTGTTCCTGCTGGGTGCAATCTCACGAGCCTTTCAGCCGGGGTGCAAGTTTGAAATCATGCTCTGTCTGGTAGGTGGTCAGGGGGCTGGCAAGTCCACCTTCTTCCGTCTGCTGGCAGTCCGGGACGAGTGGTTCTCCGATGATTTGCGGAAGCTGGACGATGACAATGTGTATCGCAAGCTGCAAGGTCACTGGATTATCGAAATGTCGGAAATGATGGCAACCGCAAACGCCAAGAGCATTGAGGAAATCAAGTCATTTTTAAGCCGGCAGAAAGAGGTTTACAAGATACCCTATGAAACCCACCCGGCAGACCGCCCCCGTCAGTGCGTGTTTGGCGGCACTTCCAATGCCCTTGACTTCCTGCCCCTTGACCGTTCCGGCAACCGCCGCTTTATCCCCGTCATGGTGTACCCGGAGCAAGCCGAGGTTCACATTTTGGAGGATGAAGCTGCTTCCAGAGCCTATATCGAGCAGATGTGGGCAGAAGCTATGGAGATTTACCGAAGCGGCAGGTTCAAGCTGGCTTTCAGCCCCGCCATGCAGCGGTATCTCAAAGAACACCAGCGGGATTTTATGCCGGAGGACACCAAAGCCGGGATGATACAGGCGTATCTTGATAAGTACACCGGGAGCATGGTCTGCTCCAAGCAGCTCTACAAGGAAGCCTTGAACCATGCCTTTGACGAGCCGAAACAATGGGAAATCCGGGAAATCAACGAGATTATGAACCAGTGCATTGACCGCTGGCGGTACTTCCCGAACCCAAGAATGTTTTCAGAATATGGCAGACAAAAGGGCTGGGAGCGTGAAAACCCGGCAACGGACTCCGGCAACCCGTCTGAAAAAACGATGGATGGTTTTGTGGAGGTCACAGAACAGATGGAGCTTCCATTCTGAAAATGACAGCCCGTTGCACCCCCTGTTGCTATCCCGTTGCCGAGCCGGTTGCCGGGGAAAATCCCGAAACTATCGGCTTTTCTCCCCTATGACAACCAAAACAACAGAAAAATAAAAGAAAAGTATAAATAGTAACCATCGCCAGATTGAGATTGTTTGCAAGGTCTTTTGAAGCCCGTTGCCGGACTTCGTTGCCGACACCCTCTGTCTGGCTATTTTCATGTATGGAGGATAACTGCCTATGGCAAAAAACAAAACAGAGATTCATGTTACAACGGTGTTTGACGGGGAGCTGGACGCAACCGATGTGTTCGTCAGCCTGATTTCCCAGAAATACGGTAAGACAAATACGAAAGAATATCTTGCTAAAAGGAAAGATATGAGCTATAATGAAGATGAGGTTCAAAAGAGCCAGATACCGTCTGGATTGTGTGGGTAAATGGCTATGATGAACGAAATGGAATACAGAACAATCGGTTCGGCACTTGCCGGAGGGTATCGTGCAGCGGTCTATTGCAGGCTGTCAAAGGACGATGACCTGCAAGGCGAAAGTGCCAGTATCGCAAACCAGCGTGATATGCTGGAAAAATACTGCGAAAAGCAGGGATGGGAGGTTGTGGCAGTCTATCAGGACGATGGCTTCACAGGTCTTAATATGGAGCGTCCTGATTTACAGAGAATGTTGAGAGCCATTGAGCGCAGGCAAATCAACCTTGTCATCACGAAAGACCTCAGCCGACTGGGGCGTAACTATCTGCAAACCGGGCATTTGATTGAGGACTTTTTCCCAAGAAACGGTGTCCGCTATATCGCCATGAATGACGGTATCGACACCCTGCGTGATAACAACGATATTGCCCCGTTCAAGAATATCCTGAACGAGATGTACAGCAAGGATATTTCCAAGAAAGTCCATTCCTCTTATCTTCTGAAAGCGCAGAAAGGACAGTTTACCGGGTGTCTTGCCCCGTTTGGGTATCGGAAAGACCCGGAGGACAAAAACCATCTGCTCATTGACGAGGAAACCGCCCCGATTGTGCGGCTGATTTTCGGTTATGCCCTAAACGGTCATGGTCCGAACTATATCCGCAGACGTCTGGAGGAAGAAAAAATCCCCTGCCCCACATGGTGGAACCGGGAACGGGGGCTTCGCAATACCCGAACCAAATGGGAAAAGAAAGACCCGGAAAACGGACGGTATATGTGGGACTTCTCCGTTATCAAAGACCTTTTGATGAATCCCGTCTACACCGGGGCGATTGCTTCCCAGAAAAAAGACTACCGTTTCAAAATCGGCACGATTGGGGAAAAGAAGCCGGAGGACTGGATTGTGGTGGAGGGACAGCATGAACCGCTGATTGACCGCATGAGCTTTGACATTGTGCAGAACAAGCTGAAATCCCGCCAGCGTCCGGGGCAGACCAATGAAATCAGCCTGTTTGCCGGACTGATAAAATGCGGCGAGTGTGGGAAGTCGCTGACGATACGCTACACAAACGCAAAACATCCCCAGCAGATTTATTCCTGCAAGACCTACAATGCCTTTGGAAAGAATCACTGCACCCAGCACCGGATTGACTATGACACCCTTTACAGCCATGTGCTGCGGAAAATCCGGGAATGTGCCAGAGCTGCCCTGATGGACGGGGAAGCGGTTGCCGACCGCCTGACCAACACTTGTGAAGCCGAGAAGCGGGAACAGCGGGAAGCAATGGAACGCTCCCTTACAAGGGACGAGGAACGGATTGAGGTTCTGAACAAAATGGTCATGCGGCTTTATGAGGATATGATTGCAGGGCGTATCAGTGAGCAGAATTTCAACACCATGCTGGAAAAGACACAGACCGAGCAGACGGAGCTTAAAACAAAAGTGTCAGATGGCAGAAAGCGGCTGTCCGATGAAGTCCAGCTTGCCAATGACGCAAAACAATGGGTGGAAGCCATTCAGGAATACGCCAATATCACAGAGCTGGACGCAGCCACCCTCAACCGCTTAATCAAAGAAATCGTCGTGCATGAGCGCATTGACGAAGATAAAACAAGACACATTTCTATCGAAATTCATTTTAATCTCAAACCCATCCCAGAGGTGGAACAGGTCACTGCCTGACCTGTCCCGCCGGGACGGTTCTCTTAAAAACACCATATAGATTTTTTGTACGCCGCCGCCCGCCATCGAGCAGAGTTTTACACCTAATTGGGTATAAAACAGCTGATGGCTGGCGGCGGCGTGGCACTGATCGGTACGACTCTGGTGCCGCTGCTTTCCGGTCTGTTCGGTTAAGCAAAAGCTGTCGGAGCGAAGATTCCGGCCGGGCGGCGAAAGCTGCCTGTTACATAGTCAGGTGCAGGCAATCTCCGCAGCTGGCTATTTTCTGCGCTCTCTGGCAGGTGCACATGTTGGAAGTATGGCGCAGAACCGCAGTTTAGAATCGCACCGGCGGATAGGCCGGACAAGTTACAGGAGGACAAATCTATGGCGTTTCTTACTACAACTGCATCGGCACTGTCTCTTTTCTCTCAGCTGTTCATGCTTCTGTCCCGGATGGCGAAGCTGTTCGGCGTGTTTGCGTAAGGAAGGAGGCGGCTCATGCAGAGTATCCTTGAACAGATCACAGATTGGCTCAAGAGCATGATCATCAGCGGTATCATGGGAAATCTTTCAGGGATGTTCGATTCGGTCAACCAGCAGGTTGGACAGATCGCAGGCGATGTGGGAACCACACCGGCGAACTTTTCACCTGCTGTTTTTTCTATGATCCGCAACATCTCGGAATCCGTGATCCTGCCCATTGCCGGAATGGTGCTGACTTTCATCGCCTGTTATGAGCTGATCCAGATGCTCATTGAGCATAACAATCTGGCAAATTTCGAGACATGGACATTTTTCAAATGGGTCTTTAAGACCTTTCTGGCAGTGACCCTGATCTCGAACACATTCAATATCACGATGGCTGTCTTTGATGTGGCGCAGCAAGTGATCTCCCGAAGCGGCGGGCTGATTTCCGGCAGTACGTCCGTCAGCGATGCGACCCTGACAGCAATGCAGGCCACGCTGGAAGGCATGGACTTAGGACCGCTGCTGGGACTGTATTTGCAGACCTTTGTGGTTCAGGTCACGATGCTGGCGTTGTCGGCTATCATCTTTGTCATCGTGTATGGCCGAATGGTGGAAATATATCTCATGGTGAGCCTTGCGCCGATTCCGTTCGCAACCTTTGGAAACCATGAGCAGAGCCATACCGGTCAAAACTATCTGCGCTCCCTGTTTGCACTGGGATTCCAGGGCTTTCTTATCATGATCTGTGTAGGCATCTATGCAGTTCTGATTCAGAACCTGTCCTTTTCGGATAACATCATCAGCAGCATTTGGGGCGTTTTGGGCTATACGGTTTTGCTGGCATTTACGCTGTTTAAGACGGGAAGCCTCGCGAAATCCGTGTTTGCAGCGCACTAAGAGAGGAGGAATGATTCATGGCATCTTATATTTCTGTGCCGCGAGACCTTTCAAAGGTCAAGACCAAGGTCTTTATGAACCTGACCAAACGGCAGATTCTCTGCTTCGGAGCCGGTGCGCTGATTGGCGTTCCGGTTTTCTTTTTGCTCAAATCCAGCGGAAATCTGAGCCTTGCTGCACTTGGCATGATGGCAGTGATGCTGCCGCTCTTCTTTCTTGCCATGTACGAGAAAGACGGTCAGCCGCTGGAAGTGGTGGCAAAGCATTTCTATGAGGCGAAGTTCAAGAGGCCGAAAACGCGGCCTTACAAAACGAAAAATTACTATGCACTGCTGGTTCAGCAGGCAGACGTGGAAATGGAGGTAAATCGCATTGTTCAAAATTCTCGAAAAGCTGACAGCGAAGAATAAAAAGCAGGATGACATCCGAATGCCGTCTCATCTGTCAGCCGCAGAGCAAAAACAGGTGCAGACGGTGATTGATCGTGCAAGGGGTGACCGCACGGTTCCGCATTCGGCACAGGAGAGCATTCCTTTTCAGCGGATGTTCCCGGACGGTATTTGCCGTGTGACGGACAATTACTACACCAAAACCATTCAGTTTCAGGACATCAATTACCAGCTGGCGCAGCAGGAAGATCAGACGGCTATCTTTGAGGAATGGTGCAGCTTCCTGAACTTCTTTGATTCCAGCATCCGCTTTGAGCTTTCTTTTATGAATATGGCTACGGATGCCTCGAATTTTGAGAAGATGGTGCGCATCCCGTACCAGAAGGATCATTTTAATCCGGTACGCACAGAGTACAGCACCATGCTCCGCCGTCAACTTGCCCAGGGCAACAACGGCCTGACCAAGACGAAGTACCTGACGTTTGGCATTGAGGCGGAATCCATGAAGCAGGCAAAGCCGAGGCTCATTCACATCGAGATCGACCTGATGAACAACTTCAAACGCTTGGGTGTCCGGGCAAAATTGCTTAACGGCAAGGAACGGCTTCATTTGATGCACGATATGTTCCACATGGGTGACCATGACCGATTCAATTTCGATTGGAAGTGGCTGCCGGAGAGCGGGCTGTCGGTAAAGGACTTTATTGCACCGACCGGTTTTGCCTTTCCGAAGAACCGTGTTTTTCAGATGGGTGGGATGTATGGTTCCATGTCCTATCTCCAGATTACGGCTTCCGACCTGTCGGATCAGCTGCTGAAGGACTTTCTGGATATGGAATCCAGCCAGATTGTAACCATGCACATTCAGTCGGTAGACCAGAACAAAGCAATCAAGTCTATTAAGCACACCATCACGGAGCTGGATCGTTCCAAGATTGAGGAACAGAAGAAAGCTGTACGTTCCGGATACGATATGGACATCATTCCGTCCGATTTGGCAACTTACGGTAAGGACGCAAAGGCACTGCTGAAGGAATTGCAGAGCCAGAATGAGCGTATGTTCCTGCTGACCTTTCTGGTGATGAACACCGGCGAAACGGAGCAGGAGCTGGAAACCAATGTGTTTCAGGCTTCCAGCATTGCACAAAAGTACAACTGCAACCTGCGCCGTCTGGACTTCCAGCAGGAGCAGGGGCTGATGAGCTGCCTGCCGCTGGCACAGAACCTGATTGAGATTCAGCGCAGCATGACTACCAGCAGCACGGCAATTTTCGTGCCGTTTACCACCCAGGAACTGTTTCAGACCGGGAAAGAGGCTCTGTACTATGGGCTGAATGCTTTGTCCAACAACCTGATTATGGTTGACCGGAAAAAGCTCAAAAACCCCAACGGGCTGATTCTGGGTACCCCCGGTTCCGGTAAATCCTTCTCTGCCAAGAGAGAAATCGCCAATGCGTTCCTGGTGACGGATGACGATGTAATCGTGTGCGATCCCGAAGCTGAGTACACAGCACTGGTGCAGAAATTTGAGGGGCAGGTCATTAAAATCAGCCCTTCCAGCACGCAGTATATCAACCCAATGGACATCAATGCGAACTATTCGGAAGAGGATAATCCGATTGCCCTGAAAGCAGATTTCATCCTGTCCCTGTGTGAGCTGATCGTGGGCGGAAAAGAAGGCTTGCAGCCGGTAGAAAAGACGGTCATCGACCGCTGTGTTCATCAGATTTACCAGACCTATTTTGAACACCCGGTGCCGGAGAACATGCCCGTTTTGCAGGATTTGTACGAAGCTCTGCTCCGGCAGGATGAAAAGGAGGCACACCATGTGGCAACGGCACTGGAAATCTATGTAACCGGTTCTCTGAACCTGTTCAACCACCGCACCAACGTAGATATCAATAACCGGCTGGTCTGCTATGACATCAAGGAGCTGGGCAAGCAGCTGAAAAAGATCGGGATGCTGGTGGTGCAGGATCAGGTCTGGGGGCGTGTGACCGCCAACCGTAATGCCGGTAAAGCCACCCGCTACTATATGGACGAGTTCCATCTGCTTTTGAAAGAAGAGCAGACAGCGGCCTACAGCGTGGAAATCTGGAAGCGATTCCGTAAATGGGGCGGTATTCCCACCGGCATCACCCAGAATGTGAAAGACCTGCTTTCTTCCCGCGAAGTGACGAACATTTTTGAAAACAGCGACTTCATTTATATGCTGAATCAAGCAGCCGGTGATCGTCAGATTCTGGCGGATCAGCTGAATATCAGCCCACATCAGCTGTCCTATGTGACCCACTCCGGTGAAGGCGAAGGACTGCTGTTCTACGGAAATGTGATTTTGCCGTTCGTTGATCGTTTCCCGACCGATCTGGAACTGTACCGGATTATGACGACAAAATTAACCGAAGTGCAGGAAGCGAAGGAGGCGTAAGCGATGGCTGGCAAGAAAAATCCGAATCTCGGAGACAAGCTGCGGCAGGAGCGCGAGGGTGCGGAGAACACCCTTCGCGATTCCAGAAGCAAAACCGCAGATAGCAGTACGGGAGACGGCGGCAAGAAAAAAGCGGAACACCGAAGGCAGATTCGTCACGAGGCCGATCTTGCTAAGATGCGCAGTAAGAAGCTGAAATCAGATCAGGAAGTAAAAGCGAAAAAGAATGCAGCAGCTTCCGGGAAAAAAGGCGGAAAGCCAAAGAAGCCGGGAAATCTTGCGGCAGATGCACTTTCAGCCAAGGCACATCAGAGTGTGCGCAATGCCGACCAGGATAATAATTCTGGTGTGGAGGCAGCGCATTTTACCGAAGGCTCAGCGGAAGGTGCAGCCCGTGCTGGTTCCCGGTTCCAATATGGTCGAAAGCTGCGGCAGTACAAAAAGCTGGAGCGGTTGGAGAAAAAGGGAAATAAAGATGCCGTAGATTCCATCTTTGCGGAACGCATGAAGTCTGATCCGCAGGCTGGTTCCAATCTCTTTTCCCGATGGCGGCAGAAGCAGGCCATCAAAAAAGAGTATGCCGCTGCGAAGGCAGGTGCGGCCGCTGCGGAGAACACAGCATCTGGCACAGCCAAAGCTGCACAGGGTACTGTCAGTATAACGGAAAAGGCATTTCAGTTTGTGCAGAGCCACTCGCATATCATCATCGGTATCGCAGCCGTGGGACTGCTTGTTTTGGTGATTGCCGGGTCGGTTTCGTCATGCTCCGTCTTGATCAATGGCGGCGGCAATGTGGTGCTGGGGACTTCCTACACGGCAGAAGATGAAGATTTGAAAGGCGTGGAGACGGATTATACCAGGCTGGAAGATAAACTTCGCAAACAAATCGACCGCATTGAAACCGACCATCCGGGCTATGACGAGTATCGCTACAATCTGGCAGAGATTGGTCACAATCCCTATGAGCTTGCATCTCTGCTGACCGTAGAATTTGAAAACTATACGAGAAGCCAGGTGCAGGCGCGGCTCCAGAGTATTTTTGAAGCGCAGTATGAGCTGAAGTTGGAGGAAAAGGTGGAAATCCGGACAAGGAAGGAAACCCGTGTGGGCTATCGCTACAATCCAATCACCGGAACCGGACACACCTACACCTATCAGGTGACGGTACAGTATGAGTATAAAATCCTCAATGTAACACGGCTCAATCGGGGCGTTGACTATGTTGCAAGAAATTCCGGCTTTACAGATGACCAGCTGCAACGATACGAAGTCACACTGGAGTGCCGGGGCAATCGAGATGACCTGTTTGCAGGCATAGCCTTTGCAACGCCGGATGGCGCGGGTTCCAGCGGAGAATACCAGGATTACGACATTCCGGGCGAAGCTCTGACGGATGAAAAATTCCGGAAGATGATTACCGAAGCAGAGAAATATCTCGGTTATCCCTATGTTTGGGGCGGCAGCTCGCCGAGTACCAGTTTTGACTGCTCCGGTTTTGTAAGCTGGGTCATCAACCACTGCGGCAATGGCTGGAATGTAGGCAGGCAGACGGCCAACGGTCTGATGGGAAAATGCGACATTATCCCGAAGAGTGAGGCAAAGCCCGGAGACCTGATCTTCTTCCAGAAAACCTACAACACCAGTGGCGCATCCCATGTGGGCATTTATGTCGGCAACGGGATGATGATCCACTGTGGCTCACCAATTTCCTATGCTTCCATTGAGACGAGCTACTGGCGGCAGCACTACTACTGCATGGGAAGAATTCGATAAAAATAGGGCGTTTATTCGCCCGGAAAGGATACGATATGAGCTTGAAACTGGAAAAGATTGCTGCGGAGCGCGAGAAAGCCCGCAGGAAACGCGATGAATGGGAGGAGCGCAGAAAGGAATGGGACAGAAAGTACCACGAGCAGGAAAACAGCGAAATCTGTGAAATGGTACATGCCCAGAGCCTGACCCCGGAACAGCTGGCAGTCATCATTCAGCTGGCGCAGGCTGCGGTTCCCAACCCGGAGAACCTGAAACTGGATGAGAAAGAAACGGAGGATATGGAATGAAAAAGATGATGGCAATGCTGCTTGCCAGCGTGATGGCGGCAGGAACCTTTACGACCACTGCATTTGCCTATACGGGCGATGATGTGCAGAAGAACACGCCTGTCAGTACCGCTGCACAGGAGACGGATGCAGCAGAAAGCACAAATGCGGGGAAAACGGACAATACCGACAGCATCGAAATCGACCCGGACATGCAGGTTCTGCCGGATGGCTATGAGGTCTCTACGGATGCGGATGGGAACCTGATCGTTACGGTGGGCGGCAAAGAATACAATATCGGCAGCGAAAAGTCCCAAAAGCAGACTGGTACGGTGGTGCCGGGGATCACCAGTCTGCATTTTCGTTCCGGTCCCGGCATGGATCAGGAGATTATCGGATATCTGCATTCCGGCGATACGGTGGAGATTGTCGAAAAATGCGGTGACTGGTATAAGGTAAACTTCAACGGCAAAACCGGGTATGCACATGGAAAGTACCTGAATGTCACGGATTCTGCAAAAGACAGCAGCATGTTCAGTGAAGATGCGCTGAAGCTGTTTCTGGATCTGATGCAGAGTGGAATGTCATACGAGGATGAGACGAAATCCAGTGCAGCTTTGACTCCGGAAGGAAATATGACGCTGGTGGACGATATCGGTGAGGAAGAAGATAAATCCAGCCAGCAGTTCATTACGCTGGTGACAAAGGCGGGCAACACCTTTTATCTGATCATCGACCGCGATAAAGACGGCAACCAGAATGTGCATTTCCTGAACATGGTGGACGAGGCCGATCTGCTTGCGCTGATGGATGAAGAGGAAGCTGCCAAGTATCGGGAGAAGGAGCCGGAAGTCACGGAACCTGCGGAAACCGAAAAGCCGCAGGAGACGGAACCGGCACCGGAAGAGCAGAAAACAGAGAGCGAGCAGAAGAAATCGTCTCCGCTTCCGATGATTATGCTGCTTCTGTTTGTGATCGGTGCAGCCGGTGTCGGCGGTTATCTCTATATCAAGATGAAGGGCGTAAAGCCTGCGTCCAAGAAAAATCAGCCGGACCCGGATGCGGATTATCACGATGAGGATGAAGATACGCTCCAGCTGCCGGAGGATGATGGTGACGAGGACGAAGAAGTGGATGTCAACGAGGATTATGAAGCGGAATCGGACGATGAACCTGTCTGATTAACGCAGCGTTGACCGGTGGGGCGGCTGAAAAGCCGTCCCCTTTACATAGCCAAATGGTTGGTGGGTGAACTGTTTTGAGCTATGAAGCTATGGACTCTGTAGGCGATATCTGATAAAATAGAAAGTAAGAACAGCTCAACAACTCGGAATTTTACCATTCAGATTTCCGTGCTCTGCCACTTTTATGAGCGTTCTTTTCAGTATTTTGCCACTTTCATGAGGGAATAATCCGTGCTTCATTACACTTTCATGAGCGAATTTATGCTGTAATATGACATTTTCATGAGGGAATTGGTGCTTCGATGCGACGTGAGGAGGTAGTGGGCGGAGGCATGGGCGCGATAAAGGCAACGAGTGCGAATGGGTGGACGCGACGTGAGAAGGTGGAGGGTGCGGACGCGTGGGCGCGGAGTGAGCAGGCGGAGGGCCGAGACATTGGCCCGGGAAAAGTGAGCAGAAATATACGAGTGTCAACGGGAGGGTTTTATGGTACAACTAGAAGTAGTTTTTTGATGGAGGTGCCTATGGAGCCGAAGGTCAGTATCATCGTGCCGGTGTATAACGCGGAGAAGAGTCTCGCGCGCTGTGTGGACAGTATTCTGAATCAGGAGTTTCGGGATTTCGAGCTGATCCTCATGGATGATGGAAGTAAGGATCGGTCCGGGGAGATCTGCGACGGATATGCGCGGGCGGATGCGCGCGTGGTGGTCGTGCATAAGGAGAATACGGGGGTGTCGGATACGCGAAACCAGGCGATCGCGCGGGCGCGGGGTACGTTTCTGCAGTTCGTGGACAGTGATGACTGGCTGACGGCGGATGCGACGAAGCTGATGGTGCGGGCGGCCGAGGAGACGGGCTGCGACATGGTGATCGCGGATTTCTATCGTGTCGTCGGAGAGATGGTGTCGCAGAAGGGGGATATCGACGCGGACCAGGTGATCGGGCGTGAAGCGTTCGTTGGCTTCATGATGGAGAACCCGGCGGACTACTACTATGGGGTGCTGTGGAATAAGCTGTACCGGCGCTCGCTTGTGGAGGCGCACGGGATCCGGATGGATGCGAAGCTCAGCTGGTGCGAGGATTTTCTGTTTAATCTCGAGTATGTGCGCTATGCGACGACGTTCTATGCGCTGCGGACGCCGGTCTACTATTATGTGAAGACGAAGGGTTCGCTGGTGAATCAGAAGATCAGCTTCGCGCGGACGGTGGAGATGAAACTCGCGATGTTCGAGTGCTACAACGACTTCTTCAAGCATGTGCTGGATGAGGATGCGTATGAGCGGAAGCGGCTGCAGGTCTATCATTTTCTAGTGGATGCGGCGAAGGATGGTTTCGTGTTCCCGGCGACGATTCCGGGGACGCAGAAGCTCGGTGAGGAGCGGAGCCAGGCGCTGCAGGAGGTGATTTCGGAGGATGGGATCATCGTGGAGAAGTACCGCGACCGGAAGCTGCTCGAGCGCTATCTCGAGTCGGTGGCGCTGAAGTATGATATGACGCTGGCGGAGCTGTCGCTGCTGCTGTATCGGAAGGACGCGGGAAAGGCGCTCACTCGAGGGGCTGAAGCGCAGATGCCTGCGCGGGAAGATGCCGTGGAGGCGACTGATCGAAAGGATGCCGGAAAGGCGCTGAGCCGGAAGGATCTCGCGGAGCTGATGCATATGAGCCGCGGGGATCTGCGCGCCGCGCTGCAGAAGCTGGTCTCACGCGGGATGCTCGAAGTGGTCGACGTGCCGAGGAAACGACGTGAAGCGGCGGAAATAGCCGAGGCGACCGGTCTTTTCGGAAAGCGTGGCGAGGCACAGGATGCAGACGCGAACGGAATGACGAAGAAAAAACGCGAGCCGCGGAAGATTCGTCTCGAGCTGCTGCCGGCGTCGGATGCGGTGCTGCAGGATATCGCGGCCGCGGAGCGTGACTACGAGCAGGCGAAGTTCCGGGGATTTACCGAGGACGAGCTCCGGCAGTATACAGCGCTCGAGCGGCGTGTGCAGGAGAACGAAAAGCAGATACTGCAGAAGTGAGGATGGGCAGACGAACACCATCAGCGATGCCTGGCGATGAGTCAGCGAGGGGCAGAATGCGTTGCGGCGAGGCACAACGCATGCGCGGAGTGATGATGTGGAGGGCCGAAACATGGGCACAAGCGAGTAGGAGGCGGTGACTAGCCGCCGTCCTCTCACACCACCGTGCGTCAGACTGTCTAACAAAACCCTTTTGAGGTGGTAAAATCGACAGTCTGATAAACGGATTCTCATATTTTTCTTCATTCTATTGAATAGAGGGCTACTCCAAAAGCTATTTCTGATATCCTGTTTTGTTTTTCTTTGTAACTATTCAAATTTTTTAATCAATTCCTGTGTCGAGAACAAACTTAATAATCGCTTAAAATTATAAGCGATAAACATGGATGCTGCTTCAGCATCAACATTTTCCTTTTTACGCCTAAGAAAGAAACTATACCCCAAAGAGCGTTTGACCGTTCCAAATGGATGTTCTACGATGCATCGTCTCTGTCTATAAACGTTGTTGTTTTCCAATGTTGATTTATGAACATCAGCAAGGATATTTTCATATTCCCAACGTTGAAGCGTCCTTCCAGTTTTAGATGATGTACAACTATTATGGTATTTACACGTAGAACAGGATGTACACTTATATTTTTTATATCTCAATCCATTCTTTGACGTGTTTTCAAAAAATAATAATCGTTCACCTGCTGGGCAAGTGTATGTATCATTTTCCGAGTTATAGGTGAATTTTTCTTTACGAAATTCATTGTTCTTTGTACTATTATTGGCTTTTGATTTTTTGATATATACAGTCATACCATCATCAATACAGTTTTTAATTTCAGTCGCATTATAATAGCCGGTATCAGCGATGACAGTACATTCCTCGATATCTAAAAGCTTTTTTGCGTTCTTAGCCATGACATGAAGCTGATTTTGGTCATTGATATCATTTGTTGTAGATATATCTACGACAAAATGATTTTGTGAATCAACTACAGACTGTACATTGTAACAAATATCCAAAGACCCGTTATTTTTCATTCGCCTGGAATCAGGATCGGTAAGACTTTTTTGTTCTAACCCTTTTTCTGAAAGTTCCTTCTTTTGGCACAAGTATTCTTCTTTTAGCTTCTGATAGGTTTCCAACTTATCTTTATATTCAGAATCAACAGGAGTTTCTTTTTCGATAGCCATAAGATACGAATTTATTCTCTCATCAGCATAAGCAATTTTTTTATCCAAACCGCTTTGGGTGATACAATTGTGCTTGCTGTTTTGCGCACGAATTTTAGTGCCGTCAATTGCCATTAGCTTTCCATCGATCAATCCCCATCCTTTAAGGATAAGTGTCAATTGCTGCAATGTGTTATGAAACGCTTTTCTATTCTCTTTTACAAAGCCAGCGATAGTTCCATGATCTGGTGTTATTGCGTTGATCAACCACATGAGTTCAAGGTTTCGTTTACACTCTATTTCCAGAGCTCTGCTCGATCTGATTTTATTTAAATATCCGTAAATGTGCAGTTTCAACAAATCGGAACGACGATATGGAGATTGTCCTCTATTAGTCCCATTGTATTCTGTAAAACCCAGTTCGAGTAAATTTAATGAATTAACATAGGCATCAATTGCGCGAACCGAATTATCTTTATCAATTAGATCATCTAACGATGCAGTAATCATTCTGGATTGATTTCTGTCTGTTCCAACAATATATGCCATAATTAAGCCCCCAATCTCTATATCTTGTAACTTAATTATATCATGAATACCAATCGTTAGACAGTCTGGCGTACCGTTCGGTACACGGCGGTTTCAACAGTTGACGTGCATAGACTGATAAGCTGTGGCAAGATCATAAAAGCCCCAGTTTGTAGACCTAAAACAGAATACCGTTCCTTACATAGCAGTCATGCGCTTCGGTGCCTGGCTGCTAATTTTTTTGCGAAAGGAGCAGTATCGAATGAAGCTTGTATTAGCGGAAAAGCCCTCGGTTGCCATGAGTCTCTCGAAAGTGATCGGGGCAGATCAGCGCGGGGACGGTTATATGGAGGGCAATGGCTACCTTGTCAGTTGGTGTGTGGGGCATCTGGTGGAACTTTCCCAGCCGGAAGCCTATGATGAAAAGTATGCAAAGTGGAAGTATGATGATCTTCCGATTTTGCCGGAACATTGGCAGTATCAGGTGTCCGCCAGCACGAAAAAGCAGTTCGGAATCCTGAAAAAGCTCATGCAGCGGAAAGATGTGGAGAGTCTGATCTGTGCAACCGATGCAGGGCGTGAGGGCGAACTGATTTTCCGACTGGTTTACCATCAGTGCGGCTGCAAAAAGCCGGTGGAACGGCTTTGGATTTCATCAATGGAGGACAGTGCTATCCGGGAAGGCTTTCAGAAGCTCAGACCGGGAACAGAATATGATGCCTTATATGAGGCGGCTTTATGCCGGGAGCGAGCCGACTGGATTGTCGGAATCAACGCCACCCGGCTTTTTTCATGTCTGTATGGGCAGACCCTGAATGTGGGGCGCGTGATGACACCAACGCTTGCGATGGTGGTTATGCGAGATGCAGCAATCCGGGCGTTCAAGCCGGAGCCGTTCTACTCGGCAGAATTAAAATTTCGGGATTTTCAAGCGGGCGGTGAGCGAATGAAAGAAAAAGCAGAAGCAGAAAAACTGGTGGCAGAGTGTTGCCAGGCAGGAAGTGCCATCATTACCAAGGTAGAGCAGAAAGAAAAATCAGAGAAGCCCCCGGCCTTGTTTGATCTGACATCGCTTCAGAGAGAAGCAAACCGGCAGCTGGGATTCACTGCCCAGCAGACCTTGGATTACACGCAGGCTCTGTACGAGAAGAAACTCGTGACCTATCCCCGTACCGACAGCCGGTATCTGACGGATGATATGGCACCGCTTGTGCCGGAACTTGTTTCCGTGATTCAGCAGAGCTTTCAGATTCAGCCGGATGCACCGGCACCGGTGAATACAGCACAGGTCATCAATACCAAGAAAGTTACCGATCACCATGCTATTATCCCTACAAAAACAGCGGCGGGTTATGACATTTCCTCTCTTCCCAGTGGAGAACAGGCGATTCTTACCATGCTGACGGTGCGGCTGATTTGCGCGGTAGGCACTCCCTGCCGCTATGCAGAGACCATAGTAGAAGCCGAGTGCGCCGGTCAGAAGTTCCGCACGAAAGGCAAAACAGTCACGGATATGGGCTGGAGGCAATATGCAGGAAAGGCAGTTGAAGATGCTGAGAAGAATGCAGAGGCAGGTGAACTTCCGATACTTTCGGAAGGCATGACACTGGAACTTGCCGGTGTCGATCTGAAAGAGGGCAAGACCAGCCCGCCTAAGAGATTTACCGAAGATCTTCTGCTTTCAGCGATGGAGAGTGCCAGCTCGGATGAATTTCCGGCTGGTGTAGAGCGAAAAGGCATCGGCACACCAGCTACACGCGCTGCCATCATCGAAAAACTGGTGCAGAAAGGCTTTATCGAGCGTAGGGGTGATAAGAAAACGAAATACCTTTGCTCTACGGACAAGGGAAATGCGCTGGTGACGGTGGTGCCGGAACAGATTCAGTCTCCATCCATGACGGCAGACTGGGAGGAAAAACTGCTGAAAATAGAACACGGCGAGTATGACAGCGATGCCTTTATGGGCGAAATCAGCAGCATGGTCAGCGGACTTGTTAAAACCTACGAGGCTGTAAAAGGAGCCGATGTGCTGATGCAGCCGGAATGCAAAGTCATTGGTTCCTGTCCCGCCTGCGGCAGTGATGTCTGCGAAACGGCAAAAGGATGGTTTTGCAGGGATAAGAGCTGTAAATTTGCGCTCTGGAAGGAAAACAGGTTTTTTCAGACACTGGGAAAGCAGATGACAGAGGAACTGGCAAAGCAACTGGTAAATCGTGGAAAAGCACGGCTTACCCATTGCTATTCCAGGAAGTCCAATCGTTACTATGACACAACCGTTCATGTAGAGACCGGCGAGGACGGTGCAGCAGCATTTAAGCTGGAGTTTGGAGGTAAAAAATGAGCATGAAAATGATGAATGCAGCTTATCTGGTGGATAATGTCGCTCTGCTTTCCTTGCAGGAAAAGCAGGACGGCGTGGAATTCCATTGTTTTGATATGGACAGCAAGGTGCAGATTGCCGAGGGACACATTGGCTGGGATGTGTTGGATAAACAGCCGTTTTCTACGCTGGAAGAAAGCGCGAGGGTGGCAGCACTCAAGGAGATTCCCCAGCTGGACGGTCTTACCGTTGCGCCGGTAGCCCCGGAGATGCTGGAGCAGATGCGCGGCGGCAGAAAGGTTCTTTGGCAGATGAAAAAGGCTGATCCTGAACTGGAGAATGCTAAAAATATCCGGTTTATCACCAGCAGCTACGAGGATCGTTTCAAAATTCCGGATGGCAGTGCAGTGGAGATCGAGTATCCGAACCGGAAGTTCTCAGCTCGCTGCGAATATATGGACGAATATCATTTGCGCCTGGGGTATGATGTTTTGCACATCTGTCAGCTGGCAGAAATGCTGGAACGCGGCGGTGGTACATGCCGCCCGGAGCCGCTGATTACGGAAGAACGCAGTGCATGGGATTTGGGAAGCAAGGGCTTTCTTGCCATTCAGACCTGTGAGGACGGTTACGACTATACCTTATATCATAAGGACTTTACGGAAATTGACGGTGGACAGATCGACAACCCGGAAATCAGCATGAATGCAGCCAGAGACCAGATTCTTTCGGATTATGGGTTCGGTGGCCGCACCATGACGCGGATTGACTATGATGAACTTTGTGATCGTGCAGAGGAAGCGGAAATCAGCAGACGGGAATCTGTGCTGGGTAAACTCTCGGATTTGTCTTCCAGAACGGATACGCCGGTGAAAGCTGCCAAGGCGAAGGAGGCAGAGCGATGAAATACAAGCTTACGAAGGCAGAGCAGGAAACCGTCATCAATTTTGATAATGAACTGGATAACGCCAGCATTTATACCCATGACAGCCGCCTGATTAAGAAGCTTCGGGAACTGCGAAAACAGTATCCGGAGCAGTTTATTTTGGAGCACCGGGAGCATGGGTCGGTCACTTATACGATTCCGAAACGCTGCGTTGGTATCCGACCGCCTTATAGTGAAAAGCGGCGGGAACAGCAGCGGAAGGAAGCAAAGGAAAACGGCCTGCCGTTTATGGAGAAGGGAGAAATGAACGATGGCAAGAATTGAAAAATGGGATGAAGTGCATGGAACGCAGGCACCGGACGAAAGAATGATGGCATTTCTCGACAGTACTACCGACCAGTATGCGATTTTGCAGCTTCGCCGCAGCGAGGATACGGTATATGAACGCTTTTCGTCTATGCGCGAACTGGAACGGATGGGGCTGGAACCGGATATTGACCATTATGAGGTGGTTTATACGGCTCCGCTTCTTCCCTACAAGGATCAGAATACGATGTTGGAGGAACTGTATGCGAAATTCAATGTTTCCCGCCCTGATGATTTTACTGGTCATAGTCTTTCTGTGTCTGACATCGTGGCTTTACGGCAGAATGGTGTTGTAAGCTGTCACTATGTGGATTCCATCGGCTTCCAGGAACTGCCCGGATTTTTGAAACCGGAGAAATACCTGAAAGCCGCAGAAATGGCGATGGAGGACGATTACGGCATGATTGACGGCGTAATCAATAACGGAAAGAAGGAAGAACCGGTGGAGAAAGCATCGGTTCTGGATCAGCTGAAGGAAAAGCAGGAGGCTGTGCCGCCTGCGCCGCCTCGCAGGTGCTGCGAAGAAAAGGAGTTATAAATGCGTTTTACGGATGACGAATGGATGCTCATGATGCTTTACAGCCCTGGCACACGGACAGGGCTGATCGAAGAGCTTCAAAAGATGCAAAAAAGTCTGACGGGCAGAGACAGAAACCTGCGCAGGTGGACGGCCTCGCTGCTTGCAAAACTGGCAGAGATGACGGATGCAGAATATGAGGCACTGGATTTGTATCCGGACGAATAAAGGAGAGGAGGAAAAAGACAGATGATGACGAAAACGGCTTATTATATGCAGATGGCGCAGGAAGCTGCGGCACAGATCACTGGCAGCAAAGAACAGTGGACAGCGTTTCTGACCACATCCGCGCGGCTTTATAAGTATCCCTTTGCGGAGCAGCTGATGATCTATAAGCAGAGGCCAGAAGCGACGGCCTGTGCAGAGTACGATCTCTGGAATGATCGGATGAACCGCTATGTGAAGCGTGGCTCCAAGGGCATTGCTCTTTTGGACATGCGCGGCGAGCAGCCGAAACTGCGGTATGTATTTGATGTGGCAGATACCGGAGAACGGAAGAATTCCCGACCGGTACAGCTCTGGAAAATGAATGCGGAGCATGAGCAGCCAATCATTCGCGCACTGGATGTAGCATTTGATGTTCCTGCCGGTGCTGGGTCTCTGGAAAATCATATCATGGAAGCGGCAGAACGCCTTGCAAGGGATTACTGGGAGGAAAATCGCAGGCAGATCAGTGACATCGTTGCAGATTCCTATCTGGAAGGATATGATGAACTCAACATCGGAGCTTCCTTTAAGAGAGCTGCCGCTGTCAGCATCGCATATTCCGTCTTTACCCGGACGGTGGGCAATGCAGATGACTATTTTGAGCACGAGGATTTTCTGGACATTTTTGATTTTAATACGCAGGCTGCCGCCAATGTGCTGGGAACTGCGGTCAGCGAAATGTCCAGCCAGATCTTCCGGGAAATTGAACGCACGATCCGAACCTATGAAAAAGACAAGCAGGCAGAAAGGAGCCAAAACTATGATGGAGCTGAATTACACGAAGAACGGCGATTACCTGATTCCGGATATCCAGTTGTCGGTGCAGGAACAGAAGCCTCTGGGCAAGTACGGGAGGATGCGCAGAGCGTTCCTGCAGGAGAACAACACGCTGCTGTACAATCACCTTATCCTGACCGAGAAGCTGTATCCGCACCTGTGGGAGATTCAGGAGACCGCGACCGCACGGATGGAGCAGATGATGGCGGAGCTTCTGAAAGCGAATCCGGCACCGGACAAGAAATCGAACCAAATGGCCTGGGTGCAGCACATGAACATGCTGAAAGCGCAGGCAGAGGAAGTCATTCTGACGGAACTTATCAACAGCTAAACTTTATGAGCCTGTTTCAGTCCGAGGCAGAGCAGATTCAGAAAATTGATGCGGCGGCAGAAAATGCAGCCAGAGAAGCGGAGAGCGAAAAGCCCTCCGCTTTTGTCATTTCTGAGGATGAAATCGACCGGATGTTGCGAGCAGGTTCTAATTTTGAGGGCGGAAAAATCCGTATTTATGCGCTGTATCAGCAGCAAGGGGACGCGAAAGAACGAGCTGCATTCTTGAAAGCGGAATACGGTCTCGGTGGCCACAGCTATACCTTTATGGATGGCAGTCGCGGTTTTGCCGATTATAACGGAAGAGGTATTCTGCTTCGCAATTATGACCATGACCGGGAAGTGCGACTCACATGGTCGGCGGTGGATAAGCGGTTAGACCGGCTTGTGGAAAATGATCAGTACCTGACCGCGCTGGAAATGGAAGAGTATCGGAAGCTGGAGCAGGAATACGGCGCGCCGCTTCCTATGCCGACTGCCGCCCATGTGTTTCCGCCAACGCCACCGGAACGCTACGATACCGGAAATGAGCATGTGGACAACATGCTGAATACGGCTGCGGATGTATATGCCCGGAGTGAACTGGCGGCACCACAGCGGTTTACCGTGATGGAGACAGACGATGGTTATGCGGTCTGGGATGATATTCAGGACGGCATTCATGTGGAGCCGGATGGCGTCAGCGAAGAGTTTACCAGCGAATGGGAGGCAGAGACCTACCGCCAGCAGTTGATTGAAAAAGTTCAGGAACGGGAAGCAAAAGACTGGCTCTATGTTGAACAGAGCAAGCAGAATTTGCAGCAGGACATTCCATTCCCAGATGTGGAATCCGAAGAAGTACAGGAATCGGCTCACGCAGAGACAGATCCTCTGGTACTGGAAATGCAGGAACACGCCAGCGAACTTTCCAGAGAGTCTGGCTATGCACCGGATGAACGGTTTGTGGTCACAATGACCGGCGAGAACTTTCCGGATTCTAAAGATGCGTTTGCCATCTGGGATTATGTCAAAGAAGAGTATTACGGATATTCGGACGGAAAAGTGCAGACATTTGCCGATTATGTGAGTGCATCAGAGGCGTTGCAGGAGATTCGCGGCAGGAACATGGAGGCTGAAAAAGAGCCTGCAACTGTGCAGCCAGAACCCGCAGCTCCGGTGCAGCCGGATTATCGCGTTGGCGATACGCTGTATCTGGACGGAAAGGCATTTACGATTGAAAAAGTCGGGCTTTTCGATGTGGAACTTCGGGACCCGGATTCCGTGTATCCGATCTTCCGCTCGGAAAGCAAGGAAAATCTGGCAAGAATTTTGGGGCATGAGGAAAATGTTCACCTGCACAATCTGGTGGTTGATCTGAATTCTGGAAAAAAAGAAGCGTTCCGGGCAGGGCATGAAGCAAAACATGCGGAGAACTACCGCATCAACAGCTTTCACCTCGGCGAAGGCAGTCCTAAGCAGAAATTCCGTGCCAACATGGATGCCATCTACACGCTGAAAGCCTTAGAAAATCAGCATAGGGATGCGACACCGGAGGAACAGGAAACGCTGGCCAATTATGTCGGCTGGGGTGGGCTGGCAGATGCCTTTGACGCAGAGAAAACTGCCTGGACAGGCGAATATAAGGAGCTGAAAGCAGCTCTTACGGAAGAAGAATATGCCGCAGCCAGGGCTTCGACTCTGAATGCGCATTACACCAGCCCTACCGTGATCCGTGCAATCTATGAGGCATTGGACGGTATGGGATTTGAGAAAGGCAATATTCTGGAACCGTCGATGGGTGTCGGCAACTTCTTCGGTATGCTGCCGGATTCCATGCTGGGAAGCAGACTGTATGGTGTGGAACTGGATTCCATCACCGGGCGCATTGCGCAGAAATTGTATCCGCAGGCAGAAATCAAGGTGGCAGGCTTTGAAACCACCGACCGGCGCGACTTCTATGATCTGGCCGTGGGCAATGTGCCCTTTGGCAACTACCGTGTCAGCGATAAGCCCTATGATAAACTCGGATTTTCTATCCACAACTATTTCTTTGCCAAGGCATTGGATCAGGTTCGTCCCGGTGGCATCGTGGCCTTTGTTACCAGCCGCTACACGATGGATTCCAAGAATCCGGACGCGCGAAAGTATCTGGCGCAACGGGCAGAACTCCTGGGAGCCATTCGACTTCCTAACAACGCATTCCGTGCCAATGCCGGTACAGATGTAGTGTCGGATATCATTTTTCTGCAAAAGAGAGACCATCCAATTGATATCGAACCGGATTGGGTGCATCTGGGGCTGACATCGGAGGGTATTACCCTCAACAGCTATTTTGTTGACCACCCGGAAATGGTGCTGGGTGAGATTACAACGGAAAGTACCCAGTACGGCAAGGAAGAATGTACGGTCATTCCGATTCCGGATGAGGATCTGGGAGACCAGCTGCATGAGGCTGTGCAGCATATCGGCGGTCACTATGAAGCGCAGGAGCTGGCACCGGAGGAAGAACTGTCCTTGCAGGGCGAAACCATTCCGGCAGACCCCAATGTAAAGAACTTCTCCTATGCGGTGGTGGATGGGGATGTCTACTTCCGTGAGAACAGCATCATGCGAAAGGCTGACCTTTCTGCGACAGCCACCGGCAGGATCAAGGGCATGGTGGAGCTTCGTACCATTGTGCAGGAACTGATCGACTATCAGCTGAACGATTATCCGGAGGACGCGATTGCCCAGAAACAGCGGGAACTGAATGTAGCCTATGACCGATTCGCCGATCAGTATGGGCTTATCAACTCCCGTGCAAATGCGCAGGCTTTTTCAGAAGATTCGTCTTATTATCTGCTCTGCTCTCTGGAAAATGTAGATGAAAACGGCAGGCTGGAATCCAAGGCGGATATGTTCACCAAACGGACGATTCGACCGGAACGGGCTGTTACCAGCGTAGATACTCCGGCAGAGGCTCTGGCAATCTCCATCGGAGAGCGCGGCAAAGTGGATTTGCCCTATATGTCGGAGCTTTTAGGTACACCGGGAGAATTTGAAAAAATCCAGCAGGAACTGCATGGTGTCATTTTCAAAGACCCGATGACGCAAGGCGGCGAGGAAACCGGCTGGGTGGCGGCTGATGAATATCTGTCCGGCAATGTCCGGGAAAAACTCCGCGTGGCAGAACTGGCTGCGGCTTCTGACCCTGCCTTTGCGGTAAACACGGAATATTTGAAGAAAGCACAGCCGAAAGACCTGGATGCGTCGGAGATTGATGTGCGCCTTGGTGCCACATGGGTCAATCGGGATTATATCCAGCAGTTTATGGAAGAAACCTTTGAACCGCCGTTCTATCTGCGCAGAAATATTGAAGTGAAATTCTCTCCCATGACGGCAGAATGGCAAATTACCGGCAAGAGTACACCGAGCCGGAATGATGTTCATGCCTATATGACCTACGGCACCAGCCGTGCCAATGCCTACCGAATTCTGGAGGATACGCTGAATCTGCGGGATATTCGTATTTACGATACCGTGGAGGATGCAGACGGCAAGCAGAAGCGGGTTCTGAATAAAAAGGAGACCACCCTCGCCCAGCAGAAACAGCAGGCCATTAAGGATGCGTTCCAGAACTGGGTGTGGAAAGACCCTTATCGCCGCGCGGAACTTGTGGAAAAGTATAACGAGCTGTTCAACAGCACTCGTCCCCGTGAGTATGATGGTTCTCATATCCGCTTTGGCGGCATGAATCCGGAAATCCGGCTGCGGGAACACCAGCAGAATGCCATTGCTCATGTGCTGTACGGCGGCAATACGCTGCTGGCCCACGAAGTGGGTGCCGGTAAGACTTTCGAGATGGCCGCTTCTGCTATGGAGGCAAAACGGCTGGGACTGTGCCAGAAATCCATGTTTGTCGTTCCGAATCATTTGACCCTTCAGTGGGCAAACGAGTTTCTGCGTCTGTATCCGAGTGCAAAATTGCTGGTGGCAAGCAAAAAGGACTTTGAAACTGCCCGCAGAAAGAAGTTCTGCGCACGAATTGCTACTGGTGATTACGATGCAGTCATCATCGGGCATTCCCAGTTTGAGAAAATTCCGGTGTCCGCAGAACGGCAGGAGCGGATTTTGACTGTCCAGATTGATGAAATCGAAAACGCCATTGCTGAGATGAAATCCCAGAATGGCGAACGTTTCTCCATCAAACAGATGGAAAAGACCCGGAAAGGATTGGAGGCGAGATTGGAGAAACTTCGGGCAACCGACCGAAAAGACGATGTGATTACCTTTGAGCAGCTGGGCGTAGACCGACTGTTTGTAGACGAAGCACATGCCTTTAAGAATCTGTTCCTCTACACAAAAATGCGCAATGTTGCAGGCTTGTCCACATCGGAAGCGCAGAAATCTTCGGATATGTTTATGAAGTGCCAATATATGGACGAGTTGACAGGCGGGCGCGGCATCATTTTTGCGACCGGCACCCCGGTTAGCAACAGCATGACGGAGCTTTACACCATGATGCGGTATCTCCAGTACGGCACGTTGCAGCAGAAAGGGCTGACCCATTTCGACAGCTGGGCTTCAACCTTTGGTGAGACCACCACGGCCATTGAACTGGCACCGGAAGGAACCGGATACCGGGCAAGAACAAGATTTGCAAAGTTCTTCAACCTGCCGGAGCTGATGAACATGTTCAAGGAAGTGGCGGATATCAAGACCTCCGATCAGCTGCATCTGCCGGTGCCGGAGGCAAAGTTTGAAACCGTGGTGGTGCAGCCATCGGAGCATCAGCAGGCGATGGTGGCGGAGCTTTCGGAACGGGCGGCGGCTGTGCATTCCGGTGTGGTAGACCCGTCGGTCGATAACATGCTGAAAATCACATCGGACGGCAGAAAACTGGGATTGGATCAGCGGCTGATGAATCCGCTCCTGCCGGATGACCCAAATAGCAAGCTCAACGCCTGTGTGCGGAATGTGCTTCGGATTTATGAGGAAGGACAGTCGGATAAGCTGACCCAGTTGCTGTTCTGCGACCTCAGCACGCCGAAGAACGATGGAACCTTCAATGTCTATGAGGATATCCGCGCCAAACTAATTCAGTCCGGTGTGCCGGAAGAAGAAATCGCATTTATTCATGATGCCGATACTGAGGCAAAAAAGAAAGATTTGTTTGCCAAAGTGCGTACCGGACAGGTACGGGTATTGTTAGGTTCGACACAGAAGATGGGTGCAGGCACGAACGTGCAGGACAGGCTGGTGGCCGTGCATCATCTGGATGTGGGCTGGCGGCCTGCGGACATGACCCAGCGAAATGGTCGTATCATCCGTCAGGGAAACCGAAACAAAGAAGTGCAGGTTTATCAGTATGTGACGGAAGGAACTTTTGATGCCTACCTCTATCAGACACTGGAGAATAAGCAGAAATTTATCAGCCAGATCATGACCAGCAAATCTCCGGTACGTTCCTGTGATGATGTAGATGAGCAGGCTCTTTCCTATGCAGAGATCAAGGCACTTTGTGCCGGAGACCCGCAAATCAAGGAGAAAATGGACTTGGATGTAGATGTTGCAAGGCTGAAAGTATTGAAGGCGGATCATCAGAGCCAGCAGTACCGATTGGAAGATAAATTGATGAAATATTTCCCTGCGGAGATTGAGAAAACGCAAGGGTTCATCAAGGGCTTTCAGTCGGATATTCGGACGGTGGCGGCACATCCGCTGCCGGAAGAGGGGTTCTGCGGTATGGAGGTGAATGGCACACAATTTACTGAAAAAGCCGAGGCCGGTGAAGCAATTCTTGCGGTCTGTAAAGCCAATCAGAGTTTGGAGCCGGTGCCGCTTGGCAGCTATCGTGGTTTCAAGATGGAGTTGTCATATGACAGCTTCCAGAAAGAGTATCAGGTGCTGCTGAAAGGCGAGATGACCCACCGGGTGCCCATCGGCACCAGTGCTGCGGGCAATATCCAGCGTTTGGATAATGCTCTTGCCGGGATTCCTGCAAGGCTGGAGAAGGCGGAACAGCAGCTGGACAATCTTAGGAGCCAGCAGGAAGCTGCGCAGGCCGAGCTTGGAAAGCCGTTCCCCCAGGAGGCAGAACTGGCGGAAAAGAGTGCAAGACTGGCAGAACTGGACGCACTGCTGAATATGGATGACCGTGAAAATGATGATCCAGACCGTGAGAGAACAACGGAAAAGCCGTCTGTCCTGGCAGAGCTGCGTGACCGTGCAGGGCGCATTCCGCCGATGACACATCGAAATGATGAGGAGGTGGCACTATGAGTGTTCGGGAACACTGGATCAATGTCCGGGTAAACCCGGAAGAGCTGGCGAGGATTCGTGAAAAGCAGAAAGAATTGGGGATTCGGAATACCGGTGCCTATATGAGAAAAATGGCGATGGACGGGTACTGCGTAAATCTTGATTTGTCGGATGTGGCGCAGGTATCCACACTTCTTCGCCGATGCAGCAACAACCTGAACCAGTACGCAAAACGCGCCAATGAATCTGGAAGCATCTATGCGGAGGATATCCGGGATTTGCAGAAGCGACTGGATGAACTCTGGGAGATGCAAAAGCTGATCTTAAAGAGGCTTTCTGGTATTCGATGACGGCGCAAACGTGCGGAATTTCTATTGCACATGGCACAGATGAAACAGTCTGTGTCATTACATATTTTTTGCAGGTCTTCCTGTTGACATCGTGGTGTTTGACAAGCGGGTACGATAAAATGAAGATGAAAAGAAAAACGAAGGGGTGAAATCCATGAAGGTCGTATGTTTTTTGTTGAAGCTGGTGCTGAAAATCCTGTTGCTGCCGGTTGCGTTTCTGCTGCGATTTCTGTGCTTTATCTGGAATCTGCTGATGCAGCTATCCCTGTGGGTACTTTCGCCGGTTATGCTTTTCGTTCTTGGCTGCGGTATCTATTCGGTGGTTCGGGCGAGCTGGACGGATGTGTTCCTGCTGACCCTGATTGAGATGGGACTGTTCGCAGCTGCGGTTGGAGCGGGCGGCATCATGGAACTGATGGAACGGCTGTGCGAGTGTATAGAGGATGTTTTGACAATTTGAGTTCAGGAGGGATTGGATGGATATTCAGTTTATGAAAGATTATTATGATTTGCGGTACGAGGAAACGGATGGAGAAAATCATTTTGTGGATGAGACTGCTTATCAGGAAAAACAGTCTGAGCAATCGAAGATGGAAGACCAGCTGATGGAGATGGTGGGAGGCAGCGAATCTAATGTGTGGAAGCTGTACGAAAGCATCATGTGTGTCTATTTCGATATGGAAGAGATCATCAAGCAGGCCGTTTATTTGCAGGGAGCTTATGACCGGGAACGGATGTTAAAATGAGAATAGTAGATTGGTAAGAGCTGCCTTCGGGTAGCTCTTTTTAGATGGAGGAATATGAAAATGGCGGCTACAAGACTAATTGCGCTGCATATCAATAAAGGAAAGACGGTAGCGCAGTGTCTGGCTGACCGTACTGATTATTCTGAGAATGCAGCAAAGACGGAAGATGGAAAATATATCAGCGCGTATGCCTGTGATGCAAAGACCTGTGATGAAGAATTTCTGCTTTCCAAACGGCAGTATGAGCATATTACCGGTAGAACACAGGCGCATGATGTGATTGCATATCAGATTCGACAATCCTTTAAGCCCGGAGAAATCACGCCGGAGGAGGCGAACAAGGTTGGGTATGAGACAGCCATGCGATTCACCAAGGGAAAACACGCATTTATCGTGGCTACCCATGTTGATCGCGCGCACATTCATAACCACATTATTTTTAATTCGACTACATTAGACTGCACCAGAAAATTCCGAGATTTTCGCTTATCCGGTCTTGCGCTGGCAAGGCTCAGTGATATCGTCTGCCTGGAACATCGGTTGTCGGTCATTGTCCGAAAGCCCTACGGGGAGCGGAAGAAGAGAACGGAATACCCGGAGAAAAAGTCGCAGCGGGATGAAATCTGTGAGGCCATTGATGCAGCATTGGAAAGAAAGCCAAAAGACTTCCAGGAACTGATTGGAATTTTGCAGGAAGCAGGGTACGAGTATAAAGAGGGAAAACAGCCTGCCCTGCGGGGGAAAGGCCACGCCAGATTTGCTCGTTTCCGTTCTCTTGGTAAAGGATATTCGGTTGAAGAACTCTGCGAAGTGATTGCCGGGAATGCGGTTCATAAAAGTAAATTTGCAGAGAAAAACCGCACAAGCGCACGGTCGGCGCAGGTGCATCAGAAGGCGGAGTTGTCGTTCCTTATTGATGTCCGTGCCAAAATGCAGGCGGGCAAAGGCGCAGGGTATGCGCGCTGGGCGAAAGTCTTTAATCTGAAGCAAATGGCAAAAGCCATGATGTTCATGGAAGAGCATGGAATCAAGAGCTATGCAGAGCTGAAAGAACAGGCAGATGGAATTTCTGAAAAATGTGATGCGCTGCTGGAATCTGTAAAGGCAGATGAGGCACGGATGTCGGAAGTGTCGGTGCTGCGAAAGCATCTAATCAATTATGCCAAGACAAAAGATGTTTTTGCCGCGTATAAAGCATCCGGCTACAATCGGGAGTTCTATGAAGCCCATCGGGATACGCTGGCCTTGCGCAGCGCAGCGAAAAAGGCGTTCGATGCCTATAAGAAAGAGAACGGTTCTGACAAAAAGCTTCCACGCATCAGCGAGCTGAACGCAGAGTATGCGATGCTTCTGGAACGAAAGAAAAGCTCCTATGCAGAGTACCGCAGGACCAAATCGGAAATGCAGGATTGGCTTGTGGCACAGAAGATTGTGCAGGAAATTCTGAAAGAGGACGAACAGAAGAAAGAGCAGCTGCATGAGCAGGAAGTACGGCAGGAAGAAGAAAATAGACAAAGCAGTCGATGATGGAAAGTCCGGTGCAGTGTGGGCGTAATGCTCATGCTGCACCGGGCCTTTTTTCTTTGGCAGGAACTGCCGTTAAAGCATCCGGAACGGATGCGCAGCCCGATGCCGCAGGCAGCGTTCTATGGGGATTGGGGAGTTTCCCCAACAAGCAGAAAATCGCTTTCGTGTCACGAAAGCCCTGCTTGCAGAAGAGTGGGTTCTAAAAAAATCGTTCAAAATTTGGAAGAACTTTCGATTGATTTTGTTCGTTTCTTGGAGTAGAATATAAATGAGAAATTTTAACTTGCTGCGAGTGACTTTAGACATCGAAAAAGAGGTTCCGTATGGATTTCATGACGATTAAGCAGGCTTCTGAAAAATGGGGCATCTGCACAAGGAGAGTACAGACATTATGCACGGAAGGGCGAATTGATGGTGCCGAGCGTTTAGGCCATCAGTGGGTCATTCCTATTAACGCCGAAAAGCCGAAGGATGCCAGAATCAAAAGCGGCAAATACATTAAAACAAAATCCGGAAATGGAGAGAACGAAGATGGAAAGAAAACCGTATAGTGCCGGAGCAGTGAAATTTTCGTTCTGGTTCATGGAATTTCGGAAAACCGTGCAGCTTTTGAGCGAGGGTAAGAGCTTTGCGGATATTAAAAAGTTGAATGAAGAGACAAACATCTATGGTGCACCGACAAAACTACGAGCGCAGCAGATTTATTCTACCGTAACAGCCCGTATCAAGACATTAGATGAAAGCTTTTATCCAATCTTTTTGAGCAGTGATCTTGCTACACAAAAACTATTTGTGCTGACTGCGGCTCTTTTGCATGACACGCTGTTCTTTGATTTTGTGTATGAAGTAGTGCGGGAAAAAATGATTCTTGGTTCCGATGAGCTGACGGATGCAGATATCCGGATATTTTTCAAAAATAAGCAGGAACAGAGTGAGAAAGTGGCTTCTCTTCAAGACTATACGCTGCGCCGCCTCGGTTCCTGCTATAAAACGCAGCTTTATGAAGCGGGGCTTTTAGAAAGCAACCGGGCAAACAGCACAAGAAAAATACTGAAGCCAATTCTTGATATTGCATTTGAGCATTGGCTTTATGACCATGATCTTGGCATCATGGTAAAAACACTGACGGGGGTAAGATGAAATGGATTTAAGCCAAAGACTGGACGAGATGGAGCTTGCAATCCATAAGCCATCTTTCCGAAAAGGAACAGGCCGCGCAAATGAGGTCAACTATTGGGTGTTTGATTATCCACCGGAAAAGGAACTGGAAGTTCGGGAGCGTGTAGAGTATCTGAAAAATAAGAATGACCGGGGCGATGATGATTTTGAGCTTGTGGTCTTTGACCTGTATGATATCATCATTGACTTTTTGGAAAAGAAAAACTTTATGGAAAAGTGCTATGACTTTGAAAAAAAGCGAGGAATCGAGCGTATCGTCAAGGCAGTGACCAACTCCATGAAGGTGAATGACGATGACAGCCTGATCGTGCAATATATCAAAGAACATACGCCGGAGAATGCAGTCGTGTTCTTAACCGGTATCGGCAAGTGCTATCCGATTTTGCGCTCCCACAAGGTGCTTAACAACTTGCATCAGGCATTTGTGCGCTGCCCGGTCGTGATGTTCTTTCCGGGAACCTATAATGAACAGGAGCTGATTCTGTTCAATGAGATTAAAGACGATAACTATTACCGTGCATTCCGACTGGTAAAGTAATGGATGGAGGAAACTGTTATGCAGATCAAGGACATGTTCCGAAAGAAAATTGACCGTGAGATACAGGGCGTTATCATTGTCGGTCAGGGTGAAGAAACAAATGTAGCGCAGGAGCTGGAAGAGTACGTTGTGACCCGTGAGCTTCAGCGTCATTTTGCGGATTTCTTTGCAGCATATAAAAAAGGTATTCAGGGAACCACACCGAAAATGGGTGTCTGGATTTCCGGCTTCTTTGGAAGTGGTAAATCTCATTTCCTGAAAATCCTGTCCTATCTGCTTCAGAATAAACAGGTCGGAGACAAACATGCCATCGACTACTTTATCGAGGATCAGAAGATTACCAATCAGATGGTGCTGGCAGATATGCAGCTGGCAGCAAACACCCCATCGGACGTAATTCTTTTCAATATTGATTCCAAAAGCGATTCTAATGGCAAAGAAAATAAAGATGCCATTGTGAACGTATTCCTGAAGGTTTTCAATGAGATGCAGGGCTTCTGCGGTTCCATGCCGCACCTTGCTGACCTGGAGCGCAGGCTTTCCGAGGAAGGACGTTTTGAAGAGTTTAAGGAAAAGTTTGAAGAAGAGTATGGCGATCCGTGGGAAAGCTCTCGTCAGGACTTCGATTTCATTCAGGATTCCGTTGTCGATGTTCTTTCTGACATGGATTTCATGAGCGAATCAGCTGCCCGTAACTGGTGCGAGAAAGCAACCGAGAGCTACCAGATCAGCATTGAGGATTTCGCCAAGCGTGTAAAGTCCTATATTGATAAAAAAGGGAACAACCATCATGTTGTCTTCCTTGTGGATGAGATCGGCCAGTACATTGGTGATGATTCTAAGCTGATGCTGAACCTTCAGACAGTGACGGAAGAACTGGGCAAGGAATGCATGGGCAAGGCTTGGGTAATCGTAACGAGCCAGCAGGATATCGACTCCATTACCAAGGTGAAGGGTAACGACTTCTCCAAGATTCAGGGACGTTTCGATACACGTCTTTCTTTGTCCTCTGCCAATGTGGACGCTGTTATCAAAAAGCGTATTCTGGATAAGACAGAGACCGCAGCACAGAGCCTGCGTCTGCTTTATGACCAGAAAGCAACCATCATCAAAAATCTGATTGTCTTCAACGACGGCGTGGAGAAAAAACTGTACGCCAACGCAGAAGATTTTGCAGAGGTTTATCCTTTTGTTCCATACCAGTTTAATTTGCTTGCCAGTGTGCTGACCAGCATCCGTACCCACGGTGCATCCGGTAAGCACCTGTCCGAAGGTGAACGTTCCATGCTGGCTCTGTTCAAAGAGTCTGCCATGCAGCTGATGGACGATGAGATGGGAGCAATCGTGCCGTTCTATCGATTCTATGATGCATTGGAGAATTTTCTCGACCACAGCCACAGCAGCGTGATCATCCGCGCCTATGACAACAGCTATATCAACCCGGAAAAGAAGGAAAAAGATGTCTTTGCGATCAATGTGTTGAAGACCCTTTTCCTGATTAAATATGTTCTGGAGATCGAAGCCAATGTAGACAACATCGTCAGCCTGATGATTACCAGCATTGACGATGATCGCATCTCTTTGAAAGCACAGGTGGAGGATGCACTGAAAGTGTTGATGCGCCAGATGCTGATCCAGAAGAATGGCTCCATCTATGTATTCCTGACCGATGAGGAACAGGAAATCAACAACGAAATCGAAAAAGAAAATGTGGAGATGCCGGAGGTCATCACGAAGATTGCGGAGATGATCTATGAGGACATTTTCTCCAGTAAGAAGTATCAGTACCCCAGCTTTGGTGGGCGGTATGCATTCTCCTTCAATCAGACAGTGGATGACCGCCCCTATAAGGCAAACCAGAATTACGATATCGGCCTCCGTGTGCTGACCCCGTGGTATGAGGGCGGCACCGATGATGGTACGCTGCGCCTGCTCTCCGGCCAGGGCAAGGAAGTCCTTGTGGTTCTGCCGAATGATGATGCGTTCCTGACGGAAATGCGGGCATACTTGAAAATTGAGCGGTTCCTGCGCAAGAATACCTCTGTGCAGCTTGCCAAGTATGAGACCATTAAGGAAGCAAAGCGCGTGGAGATGCGGGAACGCAACGGTAACGCCAAGCTTTATCTGACGGAAGCTCTGAAAGAGGCTACCATCTATGTCAATGGCGATGTGCTGCACACCTCCGGCAAGGAAGTGACCAGCCGCATCAACGAGGCTATCGGACGACTGGTGCAGACGGTTTACCACAAGCTGTCCTATATTGATGCAGCGATGGGTGAAGCAGACATCCGGAAGATGTTCAAGACCAGCAACCAGCTGTCGCTGGCACTGGGAGATACCGGAGAATCCAATGTTCACGCACTGGATGATGTGCTGCAATTTGTGGCAGGCAATTCCCGGATGCACATGAAAACTTCTATGAAAACCATCAAGGATCGCTTTATGAAAGCACCCTATGGCTTTGTGGAAGATGACATCCATTGGCTGGTGGCACGTCTCTTTAAGCGTGGAGATCTGTCCTTTACGGTCAACGGTGAGAGCGTCAATCTGAACAACCGCTCCGAAGAAGAAATCATCGGCTACATCACGAAGAAGCAGTTCGTGGATAAACTGCTGACGGAAGTGCGCGTCCGTGTGCCGGAAAACCAGAAAAAGGCCGTCCGCACCGTGATGAAAGAGCTGTTCAAGGTGGCACCGCCTGCCGATGACGAAGATACCATCATGAAGAACTTCCAGCATTACTGCGAGAATCGAATCACCGAGATCGAGCGGCTGGAACCAAAATATGAGAATTACGCCTATCCCGGAAAAGAACTTCTGGAAAAGGGCAAGAAGCGGCTTTCCGCACTGGTGCAGATTCAGGCACCGCTTGAATTCTTTAAGACCGTATTTGACGAGCAGGATGATCTGATGGATTTTGGCGAGGACTATGAGCCTATCCGTGATTTCTTTGGCGGTGAGCAGCTGACCATCTTCACCCGTGCGCTGGATATGCTGAATATCTACGAGGACAGTAAGACCTACATCGTGGATGCAGAACTGGAAGACGTGGTGGCCAAGATGCGCACCATCGTCCGGATGCCGAAGCCCTACAAGGAGATTCCGAAGCTGCCAGAGCTGCGCGAGAAGTTTATGAACTGCTATATGCGCATTCTGGAAGAGCAGGCAGAGCCGGTCAAAGATTCCATCAATCAGGATCGGAACCGTGTCTTTGAAGTGCTGAACACCAAGCCCTATAAGGATGCGAAGTTCAACCGTTATCTGGAACTCTTTAAGGAGATCATGGACGGTGCGGAGCACTGCAACAATGTTTCCACTCTGCGCAGTTATGCAGATAAGGCGGAGGCACTGAAGCTGCGCCTGCTCAACGAGATGAACGCAGAGGACATTCGCCTTGCGAAGGAGGCAGCGGCAAAGGCCGAGGCAGAGCGTAAGCGTCAGGAAGAAGAGGCGGAAAAGCGCGGCGAGACCGTGAAACCGGCAGAAAAGTTGGCAGAACCGCAGCCGGTATATAAGGTGCGCACCACGAAGAATGTTTCCATCAAGACGGTTGCCAAGACTGCATCGTGGCGGCTGGAAAGTAAGGATGATGTTGATAAATACCTTGCTGCATTGCGTGAAAACCTGCTGAAAGAGATGGACGAAGATACAATCGTCAACATTGAACTATAAATGACAGGAGGATTGGCTCCATGAACAAAGCAGCCATAAAGAATTTTGCGATCTGGGCGCGGAATAAGCTGATTGCAGATGTCAGCTATGATGCCCGCCTGATCGGTATTACGGAGGACGGCATTGCAAAGCCGTTGCCGCAGAGCTTCGGCGGCACTCAGTTCTTCGATATCGGCACTGCAGAACCGTATTCGATTTCCGGCGAGGCCGTGCGCCAGCGTGACAAGCTGATAGAGGTCATCCAGCAGAAGGAAAAGGATACCGACTACAAAACCGCATATCAGTATGTGATCGAGGAGGTTGCCTATACATGGTTTAACCGCCTGATCGCCATCCGTTTCATGGAGGTCAATGACTATCTGCCTTCCCATATTCGAGTGCTTTCTTCCGAGAGCGGAAAGTTGGAGCCAGATCTGGTCACGACACCGTTTGACGCAGAGCTTCCCTTCACTGCGGAGGAAGAAGCTCAGATTTTCCAGCTGAAGCAGGACAATAAGCTGGACGAAGTGTTCCGCATCCTGTTCCTGAAACAGTGCAACGCCCTGAACGAGATTTTGCCAGCGCTGTTTGAAAAGACAAAGAACTACACCGAGCTGCTGCTCAGCTTGTCCGTTATTGACCAGGATGGTGTAGTCTATCACCTGATTCACGATATCCCGGAGGATGACTTCAACATCGAGCGCGGCGGTCAGGTGGAGATCATCGGCTGGCTGTACCAGTATTACAACACTGAGCCGAAGGCCGCTGCCTTTGCCAAAAGCGGCAAGATCACCAAAGAGGAAATCCCTGCCGTGACCCAGCTGTTTACCCCGGACTGGATCGTTCGTTACATGGTGGAAAACAGCCTTGGCCGTCTGTGGGTGGAAGGACACCCGGAATGCGACCTGAAAGAAAACTGGAAATACTATCTGGAAGAAGCACAGCAGGAGCCGGAGGTGCAGGTAAAACTGGCAGAAATTCGCAAAGAGTACGCTGCCCTGAACCCAGAAGATATCAAGCTCATTGACCCCTGCATGGGTTCCGGTCATATCCTGGTATATGCTTTTGATGTGCTGATGCAGATTTACGAGAGTGCCGGCTACAGCCAGCGTGATGCTGCAAAGAGCATTCTGGAACATAACATCTACGGTCTGGATATTGATGATCGTGCCTATCAGTTGGCGTACTTTGCCGTGATGATGAAAGCACGGCAGTACAACCGCCGTATCTTAAACGGTGAGAACACCTGCCATGTCTATGCCATTCAGGAGAGCAACAGCATCAACCGTGCACACCTGAAATATTTCGGCGCAGGAATGGACGATATCGAGAAGAACGCGGCCAAAATGCAGCTGGAAGGTTTGCTGGACACCCTGACCGATGCCAAGGAATACGGCTCTATCCTGAATGTGGAGAGCTATAACTGGGATTTGCTGCGTCGGTTTGTGGCAGCGGAAGATACCGACGGTCAGATCAGCATGGACAGCGTGGGCGTGGAAGATACCGCCGAGCAGCTGAACCGACTCATTGATATCGGTGAGACGATGGCACGGAAGTATTGGGTTACCTGCACGAATCCGCCCTATGCTGGAACCAGCAAATTGGATAAAAGAGTAAATGCTTTTCTGAAAGACAATTATGTGGACAGCAAAGCTGACCTATACGCTGTTTTTATTGAACATTGCAAGGAAATGATCGTAGCCAATGGATTTCAAGCAATGATAACACAACATTCTTGGATGTTCCTAGCAACATTTGAGAAATTGCGCAAGAAGATGCTTCAGATGGATATAGTTAATATGGCGCATTTGGGAGCTCGTGCGTTTGAAGAAATTGGTGGTGAAGTTGTTCAGACTGTGGCATTTGTACAGAGAGAAAGTTATGTGCCAGAGTATAATGGTAGTTATTGTCGGTTAATCAGTGCAACTACACCAAAAGGAAAAGAAGAATTATTTATAAAAAAAGATACGCTGTATACTGCTAACCAAGCAGATTTCAAAAATATCGCTGGAAGCCCTATTGCATACTGGACAAGTTCTCACGTGTTCAAATTGTTTTCAGAGGATTGCTTGAGAAGCCATATTGATGCGCGAAATGGTATGTCTACTACAGATAATAATAGGTTTCTACGATTTTGGCCGGAATGCAGCTTTGAAAAGAATGGATTCTCGTCTAAATCGGCTGAGCAGGCAAAAGTAAGTCAAAAGAAATGGTTTCCTTATAATAAAGGTGGAGAGTTTAGAAGATGGTATGGTAACAATTCGTATGTTGTTAATTGGTTTAACGACGGCGAGGAAATGAAGAAATGCGTAACGGAAAATTATGGAAGCTACAGCAAGGAACTGAGAAGTGAAGATAAATATTTTGCAGAGGGAATTTCTTGGTCTGCATTAAGCTCTGGTAACATATCAATGCGTTATTCGGAACCGGGATACATTTTTGATAGTAAGGGCTCTAAAGCATTTATGCGTGATGAAACGAATGTTTTTTTGATTCTATCATATTTGAATTCTTGCGTAGCACAACATTTTTTGGGAATTTTATCCCCAACCTTAGACTACAATAACGGGAACATTGAAAAACTTCCATATATTTCCACTAAAAACGATGATGTTATTATTGACTTGGGAATTGATGCAGAAGAGCAAAGCAAAGCCGATTGGGATTCTTTTGAAGTCTCTTGGGACTTTAAGAAGCACCCATTACTCCGCAACGTTTCCACGATTTACGAAGCCTTTACCCTGTGGCAGTCAGAATGTGAAGACCGCTTTAACCAGCTAAAAACCAACGAGGAAGAGCTGAACCGCATTTTTATTGACATTTACGGCTTACAGGACGAGCTGACCCCGGAAGTGGAAGATAAAGATGTGACGGTGCGTAAGGCCGACTTGCAGCGGGATATCAAGAGTCTGCTCAGCTACGCCGTGGGCTGCATGTTTGGCCGCTACTCGCTGGATGTAGAAGGATTGGCCTATGCAGGCGGCGAGTGGGATAGCAGCAAATACCAGAGCTATATTCCGGACGAAGATAATGTTATCCCTATCACCGATGAAGAATATCTGGACGATGATATCGTATCGCGCCTGTGTGCATGGCTGAAAGCGGTGTATGGTGCAGATACGCTGGAAGAAAACCTCGATTATATCGCAAAAGCCCTTGGCAATAAGGGCAGCACCAGCCGGGAGATTATCCGTAACTACTTCCTGAACGATTTCTTCAAGGATCACTGCCAGACCTATTCTGTTACCGGTTCCGGCAAGCGTCCGATCTACTGGCTGTTTGACAGTGGCAAGCAGAACGGCTTTAAGGCACTGGTTTACCTGCACCGCTATACGCCGGATACCATCGGCAACCTGCGTATCGACTACCTGCACAAAATGCAGCGCGTGTACGAATCTGAGATTAACCGGATGCAGGATATGATGGATCACAGCGGGAATGCCCGCGAGGTGGCAGCAGCCTCCAAGCGCAAGGATAAACTTGCCAAGCAGCTGAAGGAATGCCGGGAATACGATGAGAAGATCAGCCATCTGGCACTTTCCCGTATCGAGCTTGACCTTGATGACGGCGTAAAGGTCAACTACCGTAAGCTCCAGACCGCCCAGGACGGCAAGTTCTATGAGGTGCTGGCAGACAGTAAGAATATCATGGTGAAAGAAAAGAAATAAGAAAAATGACCGGAGGGAGTGGGAAAATGCAAAATCACTGGACAAAGGATGATGTCGCGGCGGCATGGCAGCGTTTTGAACGTACATATGCCCATGATCCGGTGGCATACCGCTTCCTCTGCGGTCATTGTATTCAAGATGAAACCGATGAAGATGCGTTGGATTACAATATCATTGGTGTCTGGCTTGTCTGTCATAGAAAATATCGTGACTGGTCAACCGAGAAATCCTATGATCTGGCATGGATACTGGAATTTATGCAGGCGTATCACATGACGATTCCACGGTACATCAAAAGAACAAAGTTCTACCGGAAAAAGATGAAGCTATTGCTGAGTTCTCTTGTAAGAGATAAAGACCAATCACAGGAAAAAAGGACAATGATATGGCAGAATTGAACCTGAAACAAATTATAGACCGCCTGAATGCGGAATTTACCGGGGAGACCCGGAAACTGGTTTTCTGGTACGATGACAAGGCGGAATTTGCCGAGGATATGGAGACGGTGGAGCTTCAGAATGCGAAGATCTACCATCTCCAGCCGGATAACCAGTTCTATACAAAGTATTTTCTTGAGCGTGTGGATAAGACCACGAATTATCTGATCTATGCACCGTTTCCTAAACCGGATGTAAGGGACAACCATCTGGAAGACACAATGCTGTATTCCAGACGGTTCTTTGCTGACCGAGCCTCCTTGCTGTCGGTTGACCTGGGTATTGAGGAAAAGTACAAGCCGGTTATTGAGAAGCACATCAAGTTTTTCGCCAACAAAGAGCGCACTCAGCGGTTCTATGATTTGGAAATCGAAAACTTCAATGAAGAAAATATCCTTGTCGGTCTGCTAAGTGCAGTCTGCAAGGCGCGTACCTGCTCTTTTGAGGAAGTCGTGCGCATCGTGTTGACAGATGGCGAGCTGGTGGACAATGCTTTCTTGCAGGAGTTTGAAAAATACGACCTGCTGTCTGCATTCTGGCAGCTCTGTGAGCAGCATTTCGGATACACCGATACAAAACCGAGTTTGGAACGGCTGCTGGTAACATTGTTCGTTACTTATACTGGGCGATATGTGCAGGCAGAGCTTCCGGCAGCATGGAAGAGCTTTGTCTCCTACAAGTCCGGCAATATCATCGCATTTCTCGATAGCCTGATGAACAGCGTCCTGTACCGGGACAAATACGACGCTCTGTCGACGCACGTTGCCAAAGGGCTGAATGTTCTTTCGGCATTTGCAGGAATGCGAGTGGACGATTTGGTGGAGTGCGACACTTTCCTTGCCGTGGATCAGGTGCTGGTAAAGTGGCTCATTGGCAGACTTGTTTCGGAAGATATCGGTGCAATCGTAAACGGATTTACCATTCCGGAACTCTGTGAAAAACGGGCTAAAATGCACTTTGGCAGAAAGACCGGGAAAACCTATCAGATGCTTTCCAGTGCATACAGCATGGTGAAGGAAGCGGATTACCATGCCGCAGATGGCTTAAAGCCAATCATCGACCGATATCTTGCTGCGGATTACAATATGGATCAGCAGTATCGGAAATTCTACTATTATTACGACCAGCTGGAGAGCACGGAAAGCTTTGAGTCGCTTCGGGAGCTGGTGGAAAATATCTACACGAACGAATATCTGGCTTGTCTGCTCCCAGCATGGAATGCTGGAATCCAGCAGGATGCCGCATTTTCGGCAATTCCGTTGCAGCGGGAGTTTTACAATGCCAACCTGCGCTATACCAAGGAACGCACCGTGGTCATCATTTCGGATGCCATGCGTTACGAGGTCGGACAGGAATTGTTTGCCCGAATGCAGGATGACCCGAAATGCACGGCAAAACTTTCCGTACAACTAAGTGTCCTGCCGTCTTATACAAGGCTCGGTATGGCAGCACTTTTACCGCATAAAACACTGGAGATGACGGATGACTTCCAGGTGCTGGTAGATGGTATCCTTTGCGATAATCTGGCAGGTCGGCAGCAGGTGCTGCAAAGCTATAACCCGGATAGTGTCTGTGTACAGTTCGATGATATCAAAAATCTGAAAGTGGCAGAGCTGCGAGATGTGCTGACAAAACGTCAGATCATCTATGTATACCATAATCAGATCGACGCGCGTGGAGACAAGGCAAATACCGAGGATGAGGTGTTTCATGCGTGTGAGGAAGCCGTTCAGGAAATTGTGGATTTGATTCATCGAATCTCCGTCAGCGGCAACACCTATCATTTTATCGTCACTGCCGATCATGGCTTTATTTACAAGCGTGATAAGCTGACAGAAAGTGACAAGATTTCCGGGAAAAGTGCGGACAAAGCATTTGTCAATCGCAGATTTATTGTGTCCAAGGCGACACTGGAAGATGATGGCATCGACCATATGAGCATGGGACGCATTCTGGGGAACGAGGACAGCAAGGTGGTGTCCTATCCTGTCAGCAGCAATGTCTTTAAGGTGGCCGGAGGCGGTGCTAACTATGTGCATGGCGGTTCCTCACCGCAGGAAATGCTGGTGCCGGTGCTGGAGTTTAAGATGGAGCGCGGTCACATGGAAACAAAGAATGCAGAGATTGCTCTGGTCAGCATTGTCCATAAGATTACGAACCTGATCACGTCCATGGACTTTATTCAGTCGGATGCCGTTAGCGATACTGTAAAAGCTGCAAAATACCGCATTTTCTTCCTCTCGGAAGACAATGAGAAAATCTCGAACGAAAACAGTTATGTGGCGGACAGTCGTGAGGAAAATGCGCAGAAGCGTATCTTCCGGATGCGGTTCACATTCAAGAATAAGAAATATGACAAGGACAAGCAGTATTACCTTGTGGTTTACGACGAAGAAAGCGGTCTGGAGCAGTGGAGGCAGCCTGTCATCATGGACATTGCCTTTGCAGATGACTTTGGATTCGGATTCTGATATAGAGGAGGCAGGAATTCCGTATGGAAATGATGGATATGGCGGCAGATGATACCCGTGAAGAACTGCGCCGGAAGCTGCGCAGCAACTTTGACGGTCGGATCGTCCGCAAAGACCTGACAAAGAAAATAAAAGAAGGAGCGAATGTTCCGGTCTATGTGCTGGAGTTCCTGCTGGGTCAGTATTGTAGTTCAGACGATGAGACAATCATTGAGCAGGGCGTTCAGAATGTAAAACGAATTCTGGCAGATAATTTTGTCCGCCCGGATGAGGCTCAGAAAATTCTCTCACAACTGCGCAAGAACGGTCACCATACCATTATTGATATGGTGACCGTGCATCTGGACATCAAAAAGGATTGCTTTTTTGCAGAGTTCTCTAACCTTGGTCTCACCAATGTGCCGATTACGGATGATTATCCGGAAAAATATGACCGGCTGCTTTGCGGCGGTATCTGGTGCATCGTGCAGCTGGAATATGAGTCTGAGGGAGACAGCAACTTTGGAATCACGGATATAGATGGACAGCCGATTTCCTCTAAACAGAAAAAGCAGAAGGACATCTCTCCCATCAGCATCCATAAGCTGACTCCGATTCAGATGCCCCATGTCGACATTGAAGAAGTTCGAGAGGGACGCAAGGCATTCACACAGGAAGAGTGGATGGATGTTATGCTGCGTTCCTGCGGATATGAGCCAGAACAGTTGAACAATCGGGAAAAGTGGCTGCTGCTTGCGCGTATGCTGCCGTTGGTGGAGAACAACTTCAATCTCTGTGAATTGGGGCCGCGCAGCACAGGCAAGTCCCATATCTATAAAGAAATCAGCCCGAACAGTATCCTGGTATCCGGTGGTCAGACGACCGTTGCAAATTTGTTTTACAATATGGGGCGCAAAACCGTAGGTTTGGTAGGCTTATGGGACTGCGTTGCCTTTGATGAGGTTGCCGGAATCAAGTTTAAGGACAAAGACGGCATTCAAATTATGAAAGACTATATGGCTTCCGGCTCCTTTGCCCGCGGCAAAGAGGAAAAGGCAGCATCGGCTTCTATGGTCTTTGTAGGAAACATCAATCAGAGCGTGGATGTGTTGCTTAAGACTTCCTCTCTGTTTGACCCGTTCCCGCCGGAGATGGGAACGGACACCGCCTTTCTTGACCGTCTGCATTGCTACATTCCAGGCTGGGAGATTCCGAAGTTCCGTCCGGAGCATTTTACCAATGATTACGGCTTTATCACGGATTACTTGGCAGAGTTTATCCGAGAACTGCGGAAAGAACAGTATGGTGATGCGTTGGATAAGTATTTCCGCCTTGGAAAGAACCTGAACCAGCGCGATACGATTGCTGTCCGCAAGATCGTAGGCGGCTATGTGAAATTGCTATATCCGGATGGGGAGTTCACGAAGGAACAGATTGAAGAAATTCTTGTATTTGCGCTGGAAATGCGCCGTCGCGTCAAGGAGCAGCTGAAAAAACTGGGTGGAATGGAATTCTATGATGTGAACTTCAGCTATATTGATCTTGATACCTTTGAAGAAAAATTTGTTTCCGTGCCAGAGCAGGGCGGCGGCAAACTCATTCCTGATGGTATCTGCAATCCTGGACAGGTATATACCGTAAGTCAGGGTAAGTCCGGTATGATCGGTGTATTCCGCCTCGAAAGCCAGATGCTGCCCGGCAACGGAAAATTTGAACGTACTGGCCTTGGCAGCGATCGTGACTGCAAGGAATCCACGAATACGGCGTTCAATTTCCTGAAAGCTAACGGAAATCGCATCAGTGGCAGCATCAGTACTACGATGCGGGATTACATCATCAACTATCAGGATTTACAAGGCATTGGCATGACTGGAAAGCTGGCATTGCCTACATTGATTGCACTATGCAGCATCGCTCTTGGACGGCCTACAGTCAGTACACTTGCCGTGCTGGGAGAAATCAGCATCAGCGGCACGATTCTGAAAGTGGACGAGCTTGCCAATAGTTTGCAGGTGTGCCTCGATAGCGGAGCAAAGAAAGTGCTGCTTCCGATTACCAGTGCAGCAGACCTTGGCACTGTGCCGCCGGAGCTGGTGGGGAGTTTTAATCTGATTTTCTACAGCAGTGCGGAAGATGCGGTGTTTAAGGCGTTGGGGGTAGAGTAACAGGTCTCTGAATGAAAGAATGTTTTGAAATCAGGAATGAGGTAGAAAGGAAAGTTCCATGACAAAAGATGAAGTAAAAAAACTCAGGATGGACAGTCCGGAATCACTACAGTTTTTAAATAATGCTACAAAATTTTATAATTTAATGATGATGTATCGTTGTGCTATTCGGGAGATACAAACTAAACTTGAGGTTTTGGATGATGAATTTTCAGCTGAGAACAATCGAAATCCTATTTCTTTTATAAAAACAAGAATTAAGAAGCCCAATAGTATTTATAATAAACTGCAGAAAATGGGACATGATTTTACAACAGAGAATATACAAACATATCTAAATGATGTAGCGGGTGTTCGAATAGTTTGTGCGTTTATTGATGATATTTATATGATATCTGATTTGATCACACAACAAGATGATATCAAAGTTATTGAAGTAAAGGATTATATAAAAAATCCCAAACCAAATGGCTATCGAAGCTATCACATGATTGTTGAGATTCCTGTATTTTTTGCTAAGGGTAAAACACCTATGCGTGTAGAACTTCAAATACGAACTAATGGGATGGATTTTTGGGCAACGTTGGAACATCAGCTTCGTTATAAAAAAGGCATTGAAGAAATGCCTGGATATGAAGAGATAAGTGAAGAATTACTTCATTCTGCAAGAGCTATCATTGATGCAGATAATGAAATGCAGAGAATAAAAGACAAAATTGGTATGTTCCACGAAATTTAAGCAGAAATTTGATCGAGTAGAAAGGTTGGAATATATATGAAACAAGATACTTTAGAAGGAAAAGCGAAAACAAAAAACGGAGTAAAACGATTGTGTTTTTCCATAGTCTGCATTCTTCTAGAAGTAGTTTTTATTATTACTATTGTAACACGCTTAAATGAATATGCAGAAATCATAAATCTATTTACAAGGATTTTAAGTGGAATTTTAGTTTTGGGATTGTATGCATCAGATAAGACATCCTCTATGAAAATGCCTTGGGTCATCTTAATTCTAATTTTCCCAATTATGGGTGTAGGCCTGTATTTGTTGATTGGTTTGAATGGCGGCACACATAAAATGCGTGAGCGATATGCAGAAATTGATAGCAAATTGTTACCAATGCTTTCCGATAATCAGGAGTGCTTAAACAGAATAAACGAAACGATTCCGAAGGCAGGAAATATTGCAAGTTATATACAAAGAAATTCGCAGTATCCAATCTATCAGAATACGGATATTGTGTATTTTGATGAAGCAGTGAAAGGATTAGAGGCACAGCTTAAGGATTTGGAGAAAGCACAAAAGTTTATCTTTATGGAATATCATGCGATAGAAGACGCTGAAGCATGGCATAAGATTCAAGATGTTCTGGAAGAGCGAGTAAAAGCAGGTGTGGAAGTTAGAGTATTCTACGATGATATGGGTTCTATAGGCTTTATTAACACAGATTTTGTGAAAAAAATGGAGGCAATAGGAATTCATTGCCGTGTATTCAATCCGTTTATGCCAGGTTTAAATCTGTTTTTGAACAATCGTGATCATAGAAAAATAACAGTTATTGATGGAAAAGTCGGATTTACAGGTGGATATAATCTAGCAAACGAATATTTTAATTACACACACCCGTATGGACAGTGGAAAGATACAGGTATTCGTTTAGAAGGAGATGCTGTTCAGTCGCTTACAGTGACATTTTTAGAAATGTGGAATGCTGTTAGTGAAAAAGCTACGAATGATACTGATTTTAGTAAATACATTATTCATTACGATTATAAAGCACAGCAAACAGGTTTTGTTCAGCCTTATGCAGACAGTCCTATGGATAATGAGCAGGTCGGAGAAGAAGTTTATATCAGTATGATAAATAAAGCTGAAAAATATTGTTGGTTTATGACTCCATATCTAATCATAACAGATGAAATGACGCATGCGTTATGTCTGGCTGCTAAGCGAGGGGTAGACGTAAGAATTATCACACCTGGTATCCCTGATAAAAAATTCATTTATAATGTAACTCGTTCTTTTTATCATGGATTAGTTAAACATGGTGTTCGTGTTTATGAGTGGACTCCTGGTTTCTGTCATGCAAAAATGAGTGTGGCAGATGACTGTATGGCAACTTGTGGAACAATTAATTTGGATTATCGAAGTTTATATCACCATTTTGAAAACGGCTGTTTTATGGCAGATTGTCAGGCAGTTGTGGAAATAAAAAATGATCTGATAAGAACGATGGGAGAATGTCGTGATGTGACAGACCAATATCAAACCGGACGAAGTGCATATTTGCGACTGGGACAATTATTTATGAGATTATTTGCTGGATTGCTATAAGAATCTGATGAAACGACCTTTCAAAAAACAGTTGATTTAGAAGTTAACTGTTTTTGAAAGGCCGTTTTTGCTATATCTAACAGTCTGTTGTACAAAGAAGATTTTGCATGGATGAAAAAAACAAACCTTGTTGAGGTTAAATTGAGGCTGACTTTGTATTGTATAGACATAAGATGAAAAAAAGTCAGGTGATGTGCGATGGGAAAACGTAAGATATTTAAAATTGTTTTTGTTATACTGTCAATTTTTTTATGTGTGGTTTTTTATGAATTGCTCGGAATCTGCGTTGCATATAAAAAGCAGCCGGAAGTGTCCAATACAACCAAAAAAGAAACAAAAAATGGGTCATGGAACGAATGCAGTGAAAATACAGAACGGGCAGTAATCATAGAAAGGAATCCAGAAGCGCTTTTACAAAGAGTGCGTTTGATCAAGAATGCAAAAAAGGAAATTATTCTTTCTACTTTTGCATTTCAATCCGATGAAAGTGGAAAATTGATCTTAGGAGCACTGCATGATGCGGCAGACAGAGGTGTACATATTCGTCTGTTAGTAGATGGAATGGAGAGCTGGATTGATATGGAAGGAAATCCGTATTTCTATGGATTATCTTCCCATGAGAATGTTGAAATTAAACTGTATAATAAGGCCAATCCGTTGAAACCATGGAAGATGATGGGGAGAATGCATGATAAATATTTGATTGCAGATGGTAAGACATATATTCTTGGTGGAAGAAATACATACAATTATTTCCTGGGTGATTTTCCGGGACATAAGAACTATGACAGAGATGTGTTAGTGGTTTGCGATGAACCTGAGAAAGAAAATTCAGTTAATCAGTTGTTAGAGTATTTTGAAACGATATGGGAACAAGAAGACAGTGGTTATTTTCATGACAATAAAAAACTGGCAAATAGAAAATCTGTAAAGAACGCAGTTTTAGAGCTGCAGAACGGCTATCAGAAATATTTTGAAGAGAATAAGGAAAGAATCTGCGATACCGATTACACGGACGAAACTTTTGAGACAGAAAAGATTGCATTAGTGTCAAATCCTATCCACACAGGTCCCAAGGAACCAGTAGTCTGGTATCAACTGGGAGAACTAATGAAAAATGCAAAAGAGCGCGTGAAAATTCATACACCATATATTATCTGCAATGATATGATGTCTAATACATGGAAAGAGATTGCGGAGAGAGTTCCGGATTTTTCTATCATGACCAATTCGGTTGCCAACAATGGAAATCCATTTGGAGCTGCCGATTATGCGAAAAACAGAAATAGAATCTTAAGTACAGGAATTAATATCTGGGAATATGAAGGCGGTTATTCATACCACGGAAAAAGTATTCTGATTGACGATGATCTGTCTGTAATCGGTTCCTTTAATATGGACATGAGAAGTGCATATCTGGATACGGAACTGATGCTTGTAATTCGCAGTAAAGATATTAATAAACAGTTGGAAGAGGGCATGATGGAATATGAAAGAGTGTCCCGCCAGGTATTGGAAGATGGAACCTATCGTGATCCATATCATGTAGAGCCAATCGAATTAACAAAGAAACGTCAGAGAAAAATATTTTTGGTACAGCATCTGCTTGGATGGGCAAGGTATCTGTTTTAATAAGGAGGAAGGAAAACGTGTTTCAAATATTGATTGTAGAAGATGATAAAGAATTAAGCCAGCTATTCCAAAAAGTGCTTGAGAAGAATGGATATCAAGTCAAAAGTGCATCGGATGGAGCAGAGGCATTAGAAGTATTGGTTAAGGAATATATTGATCTGATCATTTCTGATATTATGATGCCGGTTATGGATGGCTATGAACTGGTGTCAGAACTTCGCTCAGCAGGATATCAGATACCAGTGCTTATGATCACTGCGAAAGGTTCCTTTGATGATATGCGCCAGGGATTTCTTTCGGGAAGTGACGATTATATGGTAAAACCGGTAAATGTGAATGAAATGGTTTTAAGAGTCGGAGCACTGCTTCGCCGTGCACAGATACTGAATGAACACAAAATTGTGATCGGTTCAACAGAGTTTGATTATGATGCAATGACGGTTACAACTGATAAGGAAAGTCTTGTTTTGCCTAAAAAAGAATTCCTGCTTTTATATAAGCTTGCAGCTTCGCCAGGCAGAATATTTACAAAACAACAGTTGATGGATGAAGTATGGGGATACGAGACGGAGGCAGACCCACATACGATAGAGGTACATATAGGAAGAATCAGAGAGCGTTTTAAAGATAACCCTGATTTTGAAATCGTAACAATGCGTGGAATTGGATACAAGGTGGTGAAAAAATAATGGAACAAAAGAAAGAAAAAGGATTGCGGATCCGATCCTGTCTGACTGGTGCAATCTGGCTGGCACTTGTATTTTCAACAGTCATATCTGCTTTATTATTTGCTTTTTTGAATCATTTTTTTAATCTGCCTGGTAGCATACCTGTGCTTGGCTGGCTTTTGATTTTCAATACATTGATTGCAGGGCTGATCACTTCCTTTATTAATGCAAAGTTACTGGAACCAATTACAAGACTTAGTAAAGCAATGAAGGAAGTTTCTCGGGGAGATTTTGAACAGCATTTGGAAACGAATAGCCGTATAGCAGAAGTTGGAGAATCTTATCAAAGTTTTAACGTTATGACAAAAGAACTTCGTGCAACAGAGGTGCTGCAGATGGATTTTGTATCTGATGTTTCTCATGAGTTTAAGACCCCGATTAATGCCATTGAAGGATATACAATGCTGCTTCAGGGAGAAGAACTGTCTCCGGATCAAGAGGAATATGTAGAAAAAATCTTATTTAACACCCAAAGACTTTCCGGATTGGTTGGTAATATTTTGCTGTTATCCAAGTTAGAGAATCAGAATATACCAATGAAAAAAACGGAATATCGTCTGGATGAACAGATCCGCCAGGCAGTTCTTTCATTGGAAACAAAATGGACAGAAAAAGAAATTGGTTTTCAGGTAGAATTGGAGGAAGTTAAATATACTGCGAATGAAGGACTTTTTATGCATATCTGGATAAATCTTTTAGATAATGCGATTAAGTTCAGCCCTTCAAAGGGGACAATTACGATGTTTCTGAAACAAGAACAGGATTCTGTTAAGTTCATTCTGGAAGATGAAGGACCAGGAATAGAGGATGATGTAAAATCCAGAATATTTGACAAGTTCTATCAGGTAGATGGATCTCATAAAGCAGAAGGAAATGGCCTAGGTCTTGCACTTGTAAAACGGATTGTAGATAGTGCCGGAGGAACAATCAAAGCAGAAAACCGTGAATATGGTGGATGCAGATTTGTTATAGAGCTGCCAAAGCAGAAAGATGAGATTATCTAGTTTTAAGATAAATTAGAAGATGAGAGGATTTATATGACATTTTATCAGGAGTTGCAGTTAAATCAGGCAGGTTCTAAAAACCTGTTGAAAAAGAGTGAAACACTAAAAGAAAAACTATATCATATGTGGGTATATCTGGTGAAGATAGCTGCTACAATGGCATTTTGTTTTTTCTTTGTTAGTATTTTCAGCATCTTATTTGGAAATGAGAACAGCATTGTAGGTGTAGTAGTCTTATTATGTCTCATGGTGTTTAGGAATGCGGATCTGGGGATCCACACCGGACAATCTACGATGCTTTTGGCTTTGTTCTTTGTAATTATGACTGTATGTCCGCATTTAGCAAATCAGTTTTCACCGGTATTGGGAATGCTGTTAAATATTGCGGCACTGGCTGTGTTGATTCTGTTCGGATGCCATAATCCATCCATGTTTAATCAATCTACATTGGTTCTTGGGTATCTGCTGCTATATGGTTATGATGTTACGGGAAAAAGCTATCAGATGCGATTAGTCGGAATGGCTTTAGGTGCAGCACTTACCTGCTTCGTATTCTATCGAAATCATAAAAACAGAACTTATAAAAGAAATCTGAAAGATCTGATACAAGAATTTGATATCACTTCTTCCAGAACAAAATGGCAGATATGTCAGATTTTATGCGTACCGATTGTCCTTTGCATTGCAGAACTTTGTAATATGCCACGTGCAATGTGGGCTGGTATTGCGGCCATGTCCGTGATTTTGCCGTCTATGGAAGATATGCACTACAGAGTCCGTAAAAGGATTGTCGGAAATATTGCAGGTGTTATATGTTTTACAGTATTATATTTTCTGCTTCCTTCGTCAATCTATGCATATATAGGAATTCTTGGTGGAATCGGTGTAGGATTTTCAGCACAATATGGCTGGCAGGCAGTATTTAACACATTTGGTGCTTTAGCCATTGCTGCAGAGACATATGGACTACAAGGAGCGGTTAGTCTTAGAGTGAGTCAAAATGTTTTTGGTGTTGTGTTTGCTTTAGCATTTTGTGTTATTTTTTATTGGTTTATGCCTAAAAAAAAGGAAAGTGAGGTGACCGTACATGCAGAGTGAAGTGAATAAGGAAGAAAATTTGAATAGAATTATTACGGTTCCTAATCTTCTTTCTTTTTTCGGCTTTGTCTGATTCCGGTAATTATATGGAGTTATTGTGTAAAGAAAAATCCTCTGTTAGCTGGTGAAATCTTATTGCTGTCTGGTCTTACGGATCTTGCTGATGGATATATCGCAAGAAGATTCCATAGGATTAGTAATTTAGGAAAAATACTTGATCCGGTGGCTGATAAGCTGACACAGGCAGCGATGTTAATCTGTCTGTTTACTCGTTTTCCGCATGTGCTTCTTTTAATCGTAATAATGGCAGGTAAGGAGCTGTATATGGTAGTCAGTGGATGTCTTGTGATACAAAAGACAGGAAAAGTACATGGTGCAGACTGGCATGGAAAGATAGTAACCTTTTTATTATATGGAACTGCAGCGGTGCATATTATATGGTTCCACATTACACCGATGGTATCAGATCTGTTGATTGGTTTGTGCGCTATAATGATGGTCATATCGGTCGCTCTGTATATTATCCAGAATACCAGGACTCTTAAGGAAGAGACTGTATAAGCAATTTTATATGCGATACAGTTTCTTTTGTCAGGAAATTTCGGAGCAATTTTAACCGTTCTTTGTTCATCGGTTGCAGGACTTCCGGTGCCATTTGCACCAGTACATTTACTCTTCATTAATCTTTTGACGGATAGTCTTCCGGCAATTGCGTTAGGATTAGAGCCGGATAGAAGTGAAGTGATGAGTGAAAAACCGAGATTGGCAGATGAGTCGATATTGACAAAAGATTTTCTTAGCAAAATCGGTCTGGAAGGTTTGGTAATTGGAGCAATGACAATGATCAGTTTTTTGACAGGATACAACCAGAATGGTACATTGCTTGGAAGCACGTATGCTTTTGGAACTCTTTGTCTGGCACGTTTGTTTCATGGATATAATTGCAAATCAGATCATCCGGTCATTTTTACAAAAGGTCTCTTTCATAACAAGTGGCTTCAGGGAGCATTTGTGTTAGGTGCAGTACTCATTACAACAGTACTGACGGTTCCTGGTTTCCATAACTTATTCAAAGTGGAAACGTTGAATCTGATGCAGCTTGGATGTGTATATTTATATGCTTTTGCAAGCCTTCTGATTATTCAATTACTTAAGTGTATACGTATGAAACTAAGAAAAAGAGGGGAAAGATAGTGGATTTAAGTAGATGTTCTATGAAAAAAATTCGAGAACTGATTGTGTTTACGGCATTTCTTGTAGTTGCTTTGTGGAAATTCGATGTGGTGATTGAAGTGCTGAAGTCAATATGGAAAATTGTGTTTCCTTTTGCGCTTGGTGGTGCAATTGCCTTTGTGATTAATGTACCAATGAGTTTCCTAGAAAAGAAAATGCTCGGAAAGATAAAAGAAAATAATAAAATAGGAAAAAAAGCTGCGAGACCGATAAGCCTGCTTCTTACAATTATATTGGTAGCAGGTGTCATTATATTGGTAATGTTTGGTGTGATTCCACAGCTTACACAGACCATGGGAAATCTGATGACGAGTATTTCAGATTTTATTCCACAGATGCAAAACTGGATTCGAGAATTTTCACATGATAATCAGGATATTATGAAATTGGTAGATCAGCTGCAGTTTCAGCCTGATCAGGCAATTAAATGGGGAATAAGTCTTCTTGGAAACGGAGTCGGAAATATGATGAATACGACGATGTCAGCAGTAGGTTCCATTGCCAGTGGATTAGCGACCTTTTTTATTTCGTTTTCCTTTGCATGCTATATTCTTTTTCAGAAGGAAAAATTACATTTACAGGTAAGAAAAGTGATTTTCGCTTTTATTCCAAAACAAAAAGCAGATGCAATTCTTAACATATGTTCGCTGACATATCGGACATTTGCAAATTTTCTTGCAGGGCAGTGTCTGGAAGCAGTAATTCTCGGAATGATGTTTGTTATCACGCTAAGTATTTTAAAAATGCCATATGCACTTTTAATTGGAATTTTGATCGCGTTTACCGCATTGGTTCCTATCTTTGGAGCCTTTATTGGCTGTGCCGTGGGAAGTTTTCTGATCTTTATGGTAAATCCAAAACAGGCAGTTTTATTTATTATAGTTTTTCTGCTTTTGCAGCAGATAGAAGGTAATCTGATCTATCCTCATGTGGTTGGCGGATCAGTAGGACTTCCATCAATTTGGGTACTGGCGGCAGTTACAATCGGCGGAAATCTTATGGGAATTATAGGTATGCTGATTTTCATTCCACTTGTATCGGTATTTTATACTATATTCCGGGAGTTCGTATATCTGCGCCTAAAAAAACAACATATAAAACGAGTAACGAGAACGGATGTGGAAGAGTATGCGGAGGAGGAAATTGCGTCATCCTTTATTGTGCCGAATGAAAAATAATGATGTGATACAAATATAAATGAAGTGTAATGCCGATTATTAAGACGTTATAAAAATAGATTACGAAGGAAGAAGATATTATGAAGAAAATAGGAATCATGACAGACAGCCACAGTGGAATTTTGAGTGAAGAAGCGCAGAGACTCGGAATTAAGGTACTACCGATGCCTTTTTATATCGGAGAGAAAGTGTATCGTGAAGGAGTAGATCTTTCCAGAGATGAATTTTATGATATGCTTCGAAAGGGCGTAGATGTATCTACATCTCAGCCGTCACCAACAGAAGTTATGGATATGTGGAAAGAGATGCTGAAAGAATATGAGGAGATTGTTTATATTCCTCTTAGCAGTGCTTTAAGCGGGTCCTGTATGACAGCAGAAGCCATGGCAAATGAAGATGAATTTGCCGGTAAGGTGTTTGTCGTAGATAACGGTCGTGTGGCAACCCCGATGCATCGTTCTGTTCTTGATGCAGTAGAAATGGCAAAAGAAGGATACAGTGTAGTCGAAATCAAGAAAATTCTTGAAGAAACCAGAGAAAAAATGACAATTTATATCGGGCTCAGCACACTGAAATATCTCAAAAAAGGAGGAAGAGTCAGCTCTGTGACAGCTTTGGCAGCAGATGTCCTGAGTATCAAACCTGTTATGCATTTCAGCACAGGAAAGCTTGATATCTACCAGAAATGCCGTGGTATGAAGAAATCACGTAAAGTTATGATCGATGCAATGAAGCATGAGCTGGAAACGAATTTCCGAGAAGAATATGCTGCTGGTAAAGTGTACCTGATGGCGGCGTCCAGCAGTACCGATGAAGTGACAGAAGAATGGGTAAACCAGATTAAAGAAAGTTTCCCGGGAATGGAAGTCATGTGTGATAAACTTTCCTTCGGTTTGTCCTGTCATATCGGTCCGGATGGACTGGGAATCGGATGCACCTGTAAGCCAGTGTAAAAAACTGCTCCGGAGAAGATAAAATAAAAGATTAGGGTGTCAAAAGGTTTATAGCCTTTGATATAAATTTGTACCTTGAAAACTTAACACGATATGTAAAAACATTGGATTCTTTGGTAAAATGTAGGTAGCATTTTATGAGGTGATCTATATGTCTTTTGTTAAAAATGATAATCAACAGCTTACTGTTTTAGACAGTACTTTTAATCTTACAGAACGCGAAAAACGAATGTTAGAAAAATCATGGGCAAAAATTTTGCAGACAAAGTTTTTCCTGCTATTGATGAAAATATTTTTTCTGTTCTTTACAGTAAAAAAGCATCCAGACCTAATACTCCGGTCAATGTGATTGTTGGGGCACTGATTCTTAAAGAAGCTCTTAATGTTACTGACGATGAGATCGTTGAAGCTATGGCATTTGATATCCGCTATCAGTATGCACTGCACACAACCAGTTTTGAAGAGCAGCCAATTAGTGACAGAACCCTCAGCAGGTTTAGAGCAAGAGTTCTTTCTTACGAAACAGAGCATGATGTTGATCTTTTCATGAATGTGTTGTAAAAATGGCAAAAGAAATATCTGATTTTATGGATATCACTCCGGATTGGCTTACTTGTCAACTGTTTTTTGTAATATTTTTAAAGTTTTTAGGTATAAAAACAGTGGCTTTCTATGACAGAAAACCACTAAAATGATGCTTAACTGAATGGCATTGCTTTATCACCACTTTGAAAATGGTTGTTTTATGGCGGATAATCAGACAGTTTTGGATATAAGAGATGATCTGGGAGCAACCATGAATGAATGCAGGGAAGTGACCGAAAAGTACCGCACAGGACGGAGTGCATATTTACGGCTCGAACAGTTGTTTATGCGATTGTTTGCAGGATTATTATAGCAGAAAGAAGAGGTGTTCGATATGTGTACAGCAGCAACTTACAAAACAAAAGATTTTTATATGGGCAGAACGCTTGATTATGAATTTTCCTATGGGGAACAGATCACGATAACGCCAAGAAATTACGAATTTGATTTCCGGTTTGCCGGGAAGATAAAAAGCCATTATGCTTTGATCGGAATGGCATTTGTTGCAGAAGGTTATCCGCTTTATTATGATGCTGTTAATGAAAAAGGCCTTGGAATGGCAGGTCTTAATTTTGTCGGCAATGCGGCATATGAAGAGGCTTTGCCGGAAGATGAAACAGAAGTCAGCCAGGTGGCACAGTTCGAGTTCATCCCATGGACCCTTACACAGTGTGCTACTGTAGCAGACGCGAGAGAGAAGCTGGCAGCAATGAGACTGACAGGTACAGCATTCAGTGAACAGCTGCCGACAGCACAGCTTCACTGGATCATTGCAGACAAAGACTCCTGTATCGTTGTTGAGTCTATGAAAGATGGGCTGCATGTATATGATAATCCGGTAGGAGTGCTTACCAATAATCCACCATTCCCGAGTCAGATGTTTGCACTGAATAATTATGCCGGAGTATCCAGAAAACAGCCGGAGAGTACTTTTGCAGGAGTATTACAGCTTGATGCATATAGCAGAGGAATGGGTGGAATGGGAATACCTGGAGATCTTTCCAGCCAGTCAAGATTTGTGAAAGTTGCCTTTACAAAATTAAATTCGATCTCCGGTGAAGAAGAGGATGAGAGTGTAAGTCAGTTCTTCCATATCTTAGGATCCGTAGATCAGCAGCGTGGATGCTGTGAGGTGACAGAAGGCAAATATGAGATCACGATATACACGTCCTGTTGTAATACAGCAAAAGGTATTTACTATTATACGACTTATGATAATCATCAGATCACAGCGGTTGACATGCATGCGGAAAATCTGGATTCAGATCAGCTGATCTGTTATCCGCTTCTGTCCAAGGGCGAAGTCAGATGGCAGAATAAATAATACGAAAATGCACGGAGAAAGCATAACGCAGAACAACAGGAGGACAATATCGAGATTGTATGGAATGCAGATGTTAGGTTGATAATTGTGCAAGCACCGCCTGCACAATTTGTGCAACAAAAAAGAGGAGCCAGTCCAGACTCCTCAAAGGTACGTTATTTCAAAAAGTTGCTCTTGTGTTCCAGCGCGTGCAGATTATAGCCAAGTGTAGCCAGGTGCGCTACCTTCAGCGCAACCAGATTGATGTCGGTGGACATCGCACTGGCGATCTGCTCGGCTGTGTATCCATACTCATAGATGTAGCGAAGAACTTCATCGCTGTCCATCAGGATCTCTGCCGCTACGATGTTGGCTTCATATTCCGGTTTGGATTTCATGTCGTAGAGCATGAACTCATGAATCGGGGTGGTTTTCGCCATATTCCGGTGAAGCTGGTCATGCCCTAATTCATGTGCGCACACGATGCGCAGCATATTTTCATCCAGACTGTTATTCAGGAAAATAAAGCGATTCCGCTTAATCACCCGGTACATTCCCTTCAGGGAACCAAAATTTTCGCAAAGCATGACATTGATACCAAGCTGCCTTGCAATTTCAAAAGGGTCTCTGGAACCGCAGCGTTTTACCAGTTTCTCACCGACCAGTGAAAGCTGTTCCGCATTCATCATACCACCTCCAGTTTACAGTATAGCGAAAAGTGTGTACGATAAATATCACTGATCGGATTTTTTACGCCTCGTTTTCGGGGCGTATTTTTTATTGTTCTCTTTGGCAATCCAGTAGGCATCGGTCAGAGCTTTATAAGCTCCTTCGATGGCATCTTCGCTTAATTCGCCGCCAGCGAACATACCGGTCACTTCACTGACCAGTTCTTCAATATCTTTCGCTGCTTTTGCGCCGCCTTTTTCATGGGCTTCTACAACATAGGTGCCGCTGCTTCCCAGCAGATACTCAGTAGTAGTATTCAGCGCATCCGCGATCTTCTGGATCGTAACCATATTGGATGGTTTACGGCTGCCAAGCTCATAATTCTGAATTGTGCGGGCGGTTACACCGGCCTTCTCTGCAAGTTCTACCTGAGTTAAATTGGCTTCTGTTCTTTTTTCTTTCAACCTTTCTTTGAAGACCATAGGAATACCTCTTTCTTTTTTGATTACGAACACGAACACTTTTTCATAAAAATCTATTGACACGAAAAACTGTGCTTGCTATAATGACGATGAAAACACGAAATATAATTCGTGTAATTATAGTATCACAAGAAATGCTGTGTGTCAATGCGTTCGTGAAAAGTTGTTCGTGCTTTCGCGAACGGAGAGGAGGAATACGAGATGCAAAGAGTGATCCTTCACTGTGATATGAATAATTTCTATGCCTCTGTCGAGTGTATGCTGAATCCGGAACTGAAGAACAAGCCGGTGGCAGTGTGTGGTTCTGTGGAGGAACGGCATGGTATTGTACTTGCGAAGAACTATGCAGCAAAGGCGTTTGGCGTTTCCACGGGAGAGGCAATCTGGCAAGCAAAGCAGAAGTGCCAGGATCTTGTGATCGTGGAGCCGCACTATGAGCAATATATGAAGTTTTCAAAGCTGGCTCGTGAAATATACGGTCGCTATACCGATCAGATCGAGCCGTATGGGATGGACGAATGCTGGCTGGATGTGACCGGAAGCGGCTGTATGGGAACCGGATTTGAAATCGCAGATGAGATTCGTAGAACGGTTAAGTTTGAACTGGGACTTACGATTTCCGCAGGAGTGAGCTTCAATAAGATTTTTGCCAAGCTTGGGTCGGATATGAAAAAGCCGGATGCGATTACCTGCATCGAAGCAGATTCATTCCGGGAGAAGATTTGGTGTCATCCTGCCTCTGACTTGCTTGGAGTCGGCAGAGCGACCGAGAAGGTTCTATCCAGTTATGGGATTCATACCATTGGAGAACTCGCTGCAACATCGGATGATTTCCTGAAATGCCGCCTTGGGAAGAATGGACTGGTGATTAAGAAATATGCCAATGGACTGGATGATTCACCGGTTATGCGTTCCGATTATGTCTCCCCAGTAAAGAGCATTGGGCACGGGATAACGACCATGCAGGATTTGGAGAATAACGCCGAAGTCTGGTGTGTCATGCTGGAACTGGTGCAGGAGATCGGAACCAAGCTGCGAGCACATAAAAAGAAAGCTGGCGGAATAGCGATTTCCATCCGCAACAACGAGCTTTACACGAAAGAGTGGCAGTGCCGGATTGGTATTCCGACACAAAGCCCTACCTATCTGGCGAAAACTGCATTTGCTCTGTTTGCAAAGAACTATCAGTGGGAGCATCCGATTCGTTCAGTGACGGTTCGGGCAATCAACCTGTTTGAAGAGGATTGTCCGATACAATACGACCTATTCACTGATGTGAAATCACTGGATCGCCAGGAACGCTTGGACGCAGCGATTGAGCAGATTCGATTCCGATTCGGGAAAGATGCGATTAAAAATGGGGTACTTTTTCAGAAAAGCAAGATGCCGACAGAGCGAAAAGTGGATTTGGTTATGCCGACAGGAATGATTGGTTAATACAGCACCGGCAGAATCTGGTGAGTTCTTTGCTAAAAGAAGTCAACACATTCGCCGGTTTACAGAGAAGGAGCGTAGAATATGTCGGAACAGAAATGTAGAAAAGTATATGTACCTGTGAATTTAGATGTGGATGCAGAGGGAAATATCCGTCCGCGTCTGATTCGGTGGATTGACGGACGGGTGTATGAGATCGACCGATTGAAGCATAAGTGTCGGGCTGCTTCCACGAAGGTAGGAGGCTGCGGAATCCGCTATACGGTCATGATCGGTGGGCATGAGAGCTTCCTGTACAACGAAGATGAAAAATGGTTCGTTGAAGCAAAGGAGCAGTGCCTATGATCCTTTCGCAGAAAAACATAGAGGAAATCGCTGTTGCAGTGATAAGAGATTTTCAAAAGTCCTTTTTCGGCAGCGAAGCAGATGATCCGACGAGATTCGCGCTTCCGACACCCATTGACCAGTTTGCATCCGATTATCTGAACCTGAAGGTGTCATTTCAAAAGTTGTCCTCGGACGGAAGCATCTATGGTCTGACCGCGTATGTGGATACAGAATATCAGATAGAGGTTGATGGAAGTCAGAGGAGCATCTTCCTGAAAACCAATGATGTGGTTCTGGATAAGAGCTTCATTGAACCGGAGAATATTCGGAAACTCTGCGGAAAACGCAGGTTTACGCTGGCACATGAGTGCGCCCACCAGATACTGTTTCAGCTGGATGCCGATGACCGAAAGATAGCCTGCCATAAGAGAACGGAAGTGCGAGAAAATGGCTCCCGCGTTCTGAGAACGCAGGAGGATTGGAACGAATGGCAGGCCAATGCGCTGGGAGCTGCTATTCTGATGCCTCAGTCAGAGGTGGATCGGGCGATGTGGTTCATTAACAGCAGAAAGCCTCTGACTTGTTATGGATGGCATTTTTATGACAAAGACCAGGTGAAAATAGATACTTTCTGTAGTGTCTTTGGCGTTTCGAGATCGGCAGCTGCTATCCGCTTGGAACAACTGGGCTATTTGAACCGGAAAAAGGATTATGAATATCGTGATCCATTGGAGGTGTGGCCATGAGCAGGAATATCAGAGTATCGGAACCATCTGCGGAAATGCAGATTAAAATCATCCGGGCAAAGGATGCAATCGCTTCGCAAAAGCCCAGGACTGTCAGGTGCCCTTATTGCCGACACAATTCAATCATCGTCTTTGAGGACACCAGAGGACATGTGCAGACCAAATGCAAGGCCTGCGGACGCGAGACCGTTTTCAATGTTTTGGAGATGAGAAGATTACGGAGATTGCAGCTCTACTATTCGTCTTTGAATGGCTGAGATGACAATAAATAACCCTATTAACACAATTTTATAAGTCATAGCTGTGCTGTGGAGCCGCTGACAGGCGAAGTCTTCCGAATGCCGCATGAAACAGAATTATGGGATAGCCCATGTTCTGTTTTATCGGCACAGGATTTTTTCTTCACCGTCATGCGGCTCCTTTTTTGACCTTCCGTCGGTCCGGTTCTGTACCGGCTGTGCGGAAGGAGAAACGTATGTATTTTGACGCAAAAGAGTTTGGTAAGAGACTTCACGATGTTCGCACTTCCCGTGGCATTACGCAGGAGGAGCTGGCGGTTCGCCTGGGACTGGCAAGCAAGCAGCATGTCAGCCGTATGGAGAACGGTGAGCGCAGTTGCTCAATTGATTTGCTGATTGAACTGTCCTGCATCCTCCATGTCAGCACGGATTATCTTCTGATGGGCAGCGAGCCAAGCAAAGAGAAAGTTAAAAATGATCTTTTGAGCATTATTTCGGAGCTGTCTACGATTGCGAAGAAAATCTAAAAAGCATTAGGCGCAATATAACTGCTGACGGCGTAGAATCATGGTGGCTAACTTGGTGGATACCTTGATGGGTGTCATCCTCTAAGTTATCATGGGTTGTATCATGGGTTGCGTCATAGGACTTATCATTGGCTGTACCCATGATAGAGTAAGCATGAGTGATTTGAGCACCCTCACTGCCGTGGGCAATAAGGTGGATACAAAGATTCAAAACTGTGTGTGGGATGTCCGGCGATTTATCTTGCTCACTAACTTGGTCATTGACTAAGTTTTTCTGACTAAGTTGGCAATTTACATTTTTCAAGATGACTCTGAAATCTGTTGCCGTTGAGAAAATTTTCGGATTATATGCCGCTGTATATCCAGGCGGCTTTTCGGTTTCCCTGACGATTTTGCGTAGGCCGCTTCCATGACACTCCATGTATTTCATGCGGTGGAACGGGTCAGCAATCACAGGGCTTGCCATATTGAACGGATACTTTTTAGTGTCAAAAACAATTTGGAAAATAAAAACGGAAAGTACGTTGTTATTTTATGAATTGCGGCGTATAATAAGATTATAAGAAAATAAAAACGAAAAAACTGTTTTTAGAGGAAGACTACCTATGAAAATACTCCGCATCACCGCACAAGGACTCCAATTATTCAAAAAAGACTTGGATATTTGCTTTTATACGCAGCAACGTGTTTGCGAAGAGGACAAAGATAATCTTTACCGTTTGATGGATAACTACTATCTCCACTCTGCCTGTGCTTTCATTGGAATTAACGCATCTGGCAAGACCTCGGTATTAAAGGTCATTAGCTTGGCCTTAAATATTGTGAAAAATGAGCCCATCAATCATGTGGAGGCAAAAAGCATTCTTGGCGGAACGAAGAAGGCTACAATCCGCACATATTTTTATGATAAGCGTAGCTACGTCTGCTGCTTGGAAACTGTAATTGCGGCAAAGAAGTCGAAAACAGGGGAATATGTGTATTCGATTCTGTCTGAAAGCCTTTGGGAAAAACCGATTGCAACCGTTAAGTCGAAAAAGTATCTGACAGATTTTACAGGAATGAAGCCTGTAGAGCAGCGTAATAACGATGAAGCATACCTTTCTGATGATGTTAGCTTTATCATTGCGCATAATAAAAAAGCGAATGATACAGTGGAAATATTTAGCCTGCTTTCCTATACGAATGTGAATGTGCTTCCATTTACCGAAGATATTCCATTGGAGGTAATTGCATTTCTCGATCCGACCATTGAGAAATTGTGTTTTGAACAGACAGAGGGAAAAACATTTATCCACTTGAAGTTTAAGGATGAAAAAGAGATTATCCTGAATAATGCGGCAGACCTTGAGCAGTATCTGTCCTCTGGTACGATTAAGGGTATTATTACATTCTCGATGGTAAAGGAAGTTCTTCATTCAGGTGGTTATCTTCTGGTAGATGAAATAGAGAATCATTTCAACAAGGAAATTGTAACGACCTTAGTGCGCTTCTTTATGGACAGCCGACTGAACAAAAATGGCGGAACGCTTATTTTCACTACGCATTATCCGGAACTGCTGGACGAATATGACCGAAATGACGGAATTTGCATCGTTAGAAACCGTAATGGCATCACAGCAGAAAATTTGAGCTATATATTGAAACGTAATGATATTAAAAAGAGTGATGCTTACCAGAGCGGCTTCCTTGAGGGAACAACGCCAGCATATGAAGCGTATATGCGCTTGAAGAAAAGCCTGGCTGCTTCAATCAATTAAGGAGGTAGCAGAATGGAGTTAGAACTAACAGTATGAGGAACAATATACTGCATGAATGTAAATATTGCTTGGATATGTGGACTATTGTCCTTGAAATGCTCCTTTAAATATGATATCATTAGTTCGTACAAGGCGAAATAATGAAATGGAGGCTCTGACATGATCGTTTTAGACCTTGAGTTAAAGGAAATCTATGGATTTAATGATTTTCATATCAATTTCAGTTATCCCAAAAAGATTGTCAATTCGATTATCGATCAGGAACATCTGAAAGGAAGAGAGCGATTTCGCTATAAGAAGGCTGTAATTCTTATGGGTGCAAATGCTACCGGAAAGACCAGCCTTGGAAAGGCTTTGCTTCGTATTTTTGGATATATGACTGATGGAAATCCAACACCGCTGTATGAGATGGTTGCAGGCGATAAAGGATACTTCAGTATTGATTTTGTGAATGGTGATTATCGCCTGCAGCGGTTGTCAGCTCAGATTGATGCATCCAGTCAGGAGATTGACATTCAGTATCAGACCGCAGACATTGATACGATGGATTCGTATGAAAAATGTGTAAAGAAGCTGAAAGATCAAACGATAGAGGCAACCAGAACCGCTACAGCACTTAAGAAGCTGGTAGGTGCTGTTCGATATCGTTTTGCATATCCTGAAATAGAAAAATCTTTGAAACTTACAGGTGCAAATAAAAGCATTTTGTTAAAGACACTGCGTGCTGTTATTGGAACGCTTGATCCTACATTGCAGGACGTTAGTTTATCAAAAGATTTGAAGGATACCTTTATTATTCGGCGCGGTGGAACGGAAATCATCATTCAGGAAGGTAAACTGCTGAATCGGGAGATACTGTCCAGTGGTACAGCAGAAGGAATAGATGTCGCAATGTTCCTTGCTGCAATGGCGACAAAAGAAAGCAGTTTCTATTATTGTGATGAACATTTTTCTTATATTCAGAGCGATATTGAAAAACGGATTTTCGGTATTATGCTGGATCGTATCGGAGACGATGAACAATTGATTTTTACAACGCATAATACAGATATGCTGGATTTGAACCTGCCGAAACATAGTTATGTGTTTTTGCGTAAGCATCTGGAGGAAGATGTATATCAGGTTTCTGCTGTTTCTGCATCGGATGTACTGAAACGAAATACAGACTCTTTACGCTGTGCGGTCGAGAATGATGTGTTTGCCTCGCTTCCGCAGGATTCCCTTTTGGACGAGTTGGAAATGGGGTGGGAAGATGAACAATAAGTGCATCTATTATGTAGAAGGCCCCTGTGAACAACAACTGATTGCAGCCTTAAAAGAAGCACCGGAAAGATTGATCCCGGGGAAGATAAAGGTCTTCAATGTGGTGCAGAATTTGATTCCTAAGTCACAGATGTTGTCTATTCAGGCGGGAACGACTGTCGTTTTGGTATTTGATACTGATGTGCCACAGACATCAAACCTTAAAAAGAACTTGGAACTTCTCACCCGGTATTGCGGAAAGCTGAAAATCATTTTTCTTCCACAAGTTCTGAATTTGGAGGATGAATTGGTTCGGTGTACAGACGTGCGAACTGCGATGGAACTGACCAAAAGTGGAAGCGTTAAAAATTTCAAGACGGACTTTTGTAAGATGAAAACAAAAGATTGTCGTTCTATGCTTGAGCGTCATAAGCTGGATTATGCACGATTGTGGATGACAAAAACGCCTGAAGCATTTAGTTTTGTGGAGAATAATAGTTCTCAAATTAAAACATTATAATCTTTGATGCCTCGTTGGGAAACCAACGGGGTATTTTTTTGCCTCAATCTGGCTGTATAGAACACTGAAAAAGTCAAAACGAACCGTAGGTAGTCCTGCAAGGACAACCAAAGTGCGCCTACGAGGCCAACGCGAAATCGGAGGATTCTTGTTAAACTTACTTTGTAAGGACGAAAGTCCGGATGTTCCTTGAAAACTGAATACTCATTCTTCAGGTACATTCCTGTTTGGTCGAGCCTTCGACTGCACGCCATGAAGCCCATCGGGGCGATAGCGGTTTCGCAGAAGCAAATGCCGGATTGCAACCGGCGGCGGTGTTAAAACCAGACAGGGACAATGATACTTCCGTAATTCGCGGTCCGGCCATAAGGAAGGCGGGATGGTTAAATTCCAATGGAGCAGTGAAGCACACTGCCGCCTGTGAGAAATCCTACATCTCTGGGGTGATAAGAAAAAGTACAGAGAAACCATATTTTCAGAAAGCACTGCTGGGTGCTGTATCAGCATGATACCTGGCAGGCTTTATCCATATCAGTGTATGGAGATTGGAGACAACAGCAAATGAAAGAAAACTGGGTTTATCGGCGAGGTGATTTATATCTCGCCAATCTCGGTGTTCCGGTCGGATCAAAGCAGGGCGGTGTTCGTCCTGTTGTGGTTCTTCAGAATGATGTCGGCAATTATTATGCGCCGACGATCACGATTGCTCCGCTGACATCGAAAATTGAGAAGAAGCGAAAGCAGCCAACACATTTCTTTCTCCGTAAAGCAAAGGGACTGGCAAAACCGTCTATGGTATTGGCAGAACAGCTCGACACCTGCGACAAGATATGCGTGATTCGCTATCTTGGGCGGGTAAGTAAGGGGCAGATGCGTGGGATTGACGAAGCTGTAAGGATTCAGCTTGGTTATTATATTCCGGAACAGGCAGAGAAAAAAAGACAGGGCAAATGCCGAAAGGATGGCGAAGAAGGCGATGGATAAACTGATTACAAGGAAGGAAGCAGCCAGTATATTGGGAATCAGCGTAAAAACACTGGATGCTGCAAGAACAGACGGGTTGATCTCCTATGTTCAGTATGTGGAAAACGGCTGCGTTTATTTCACGGAAGTGGGGATTCAGGAGTACATTGCAAAATGTACGCACCGTGCAAAACCGATGGAACGTGCTGCGACATATCGCAAACCTCGAAGCTTTCGGCGGTGAAAATCGACATCGTTGAGTATGAACGATGAATCCGCAATAATGAAAGCAACAACAGGATTGGAGGTAATGATATGGCGGCAAGAAGAATGATGCTTCCCGATTATGGTACGGTGAGTATGAAGGGAACGCAGTATTATCGAACCCGTGTGACAGATCAGCAGGGACGGCGGGTTTCCTTATATGCAAGAACGAGAGAGGAACTGTACCAGAAGGAACAGGAAGCGATCCAGCAGATTGAGAACAAGACGTATCGCCGCAGTACACCTACAGTGGAGGAGTATTGCGAGAAATGGCTGCTGATGCAGTCGGCACAGATCAGGATGACAACGCTGATTGACTATACATCGAAAGTGAAGAACTACATCATTAAGCCATTGGGCGATATGCATATGGGAGATGTAACAGCAGATGACATTCGCCTGGCACTGCTGGCGGCATCAAAAAAGTCGGCATCCGTGTACAAATCGGTGAACGTTATATATAAGTGTATTTTTACGGCAGCAATGGAGAGCAAGATCATTGATGAGAATCCGACCATCTATCTGAAGAAGAATGTGGGAGGGATTCCCCAGAAGGACCGCCTCCCGCTTACGGATGAGCAGGTGGATAAGCTGCTGGATGCCATTTACGGCTTGCCGCCGTATGTGTTTGTGATGCTGGGGCTGTACGCAGGATTGCGGAGAGAAGAAATCCTCGGACTTCAATGGGATTCGGTGTATCTTGATTGCGAGGCTCCGTACCTTACCGTTCGGAGAGCCTGGCATACGGAGCATAATCGTCCGGTGATTCTGACAGAGCTGAAAACAAAGGCAGCGCATCGGAACGTCCCACTTCCGGACAATCTTCTGGAATGTCTGAGAGAGGCGAAGAAGACATCAACATCGGATTATGTGGTTGCAAACCGGGATGGAGACCCTTTGTCCTATACGCAGTTCAAGAGATTATGGCAATATATCGTAACCCGTACCACCAAGGAACGCTGCTATTATCGCTATGAAGATGGCAAGAGGGTAAAGCATACAGTGAAGCCGGTTCTGGGACAAAAGGCAGCACACAATGGAAATGTGGTTTACAGTCTGGACTTTGAGGTGACTCCACATCAGCTGCGGCACACCTATATTACGAATCTGATTCATGCTTCGGTTGATCCGAAGACAGTTCAGTATCTTGCCGGTCATGAAAGCAGCAAGATCACCATGGATATTTACGCCAAGGTGAAATATAATCGCCCAGAGCAGCTCGCAGGAGTGCTTGAAGATGCTTTTGCATCGTGGGATTAAGAGTAAATCAGAAAAAACTTGGGGCAGGGATGGTCAAAAATCCCTGCCCTTTTTACATACATTCGACATCCTTGAAGGAAGTGGTGTACGCCATGATAATAAGAGTAGCAACACCCAATGTATGAAGATAGACGAGGAGGAGAACACATGGCTAAAGGAAAAAAGCGCCCTGCTGAACTTCCGGAATACGGAACAGTGATGATGAAAGGGGTACAGTATTACCGCACCCGGATTACAGATGCAGACGGAAAGAGAGTGGCGATTTATGGGCTGACACGCGAAGAATTATATGACCGGGTGGAAGATGCCCAGAAGAAAATTGCAGAAGTGGTTTTCCACAGAGAGAATCCGACCGTGGAAGAGTACTGCGAAAAATGGCTGCTGATGCGGTCTGGAACGGTAAGAACCAATACGTTGGAGGGATACGAGCGGATGGTGAATCGGTACATCGTGGGGCCGATTGGACAGATGTATATGGATGAGGTGACCACAGATGACCTGCGGCTGCTGATGGTTCCGCTATCAAAAGGTTCTTCCGGAATGTATGGCCAGCTCAATATGCTGATTAAGAACATTTTTAATTCGGCAGAAGAGAGCAAGGTGATCAAAGAAAATCCATCCAAAACGATTTGTGCAAGAGGCGGAAAGCCTGCGAAACGGCGCGAAGCTTTGACGGATGAACAGACTGCCATTTTGCTGGATAGCATTCGTGAGCTTCCACCGTATGTTTTCGTGATGATCGGCTTGTACGCGGGACTGCGTAGAGAAGAGATTCTCGGATTGAAATGGGACTGTGTATTCCTGGATGAAAAAACACCGTACATTTCCGTAAGGCGTGCATGGCACGTAGAAGGCGGTGCACCGGTAGTCAACACACTTTTGAAGACTCCGGCAGCGAAGCGAGATGTTCCGATTCCCAAATGCCTGGTAGCCTGTCTCAAGGAAGCAAGGGAAAAATCAGAATCGGAATATGTGATCTCGAATTCGAAGGGAACTGTTTTGACGGAAACACAGTTTGTGAGGGCCTGGAAGTACATAACAGTCCGTTCTACCGCAGAACGCTGTTATTACACTTATGTAAATGGACAGTCCATCAAGCATAGAATAAAGCCAAGGCTTGGTGAGCATCAGCCGAATAATCCCAAGCTGGTGTATACGATGGACTTCAAGGTGACTCCGCACATGCTGCGGCACACCTATATCACCAATCTGATTTACAAAGGTGTTGATCCTAAGACGGTGCAGTATCTGGCAGGCCATGAGAACAGCAAAACGACTATGGACATCTATGCGAAAGTCAAGTATAATAAACCAGAAGAATTAAGCAGCGTTGTGAATGCTGCATTCGGGCTGCGTTAAACGGCACCAAAAATTTCGCGATTTCGTGGGTTTACCTATGGGTTTACTGAGAGATGGAAGCCCGAAAACCCGCATGAATACTGGACTTTTTGGATCATGGTCAGGTGAATACGGTCTGAAGGCTGCACGTCGTGCACCCCAGTTCTCCAAGCGCTGATTTGTTTCAGATGTATCTTTACGGCTCTGCTTCGGCAGAGCCGTTTTTTGTTTGTTACGTTCGTGCGCACAAAAAGAACACCCCCGCGCCTTTGGGCCGGGGGTGTTCTGCTGTGATAGGGAATGTCAGGTGGAAGCGGAAAGCATCTTTTGCAGCTGGGTCTTGGCCCGGTAGTAGGTCACCCGGGCCCATGCGGCGTTGTGGCCGAAGATCAGCCCGATGCGCTCAAAGGGCAGCTCGCCGAATACCCGGAGGCTGAACACCTCTTTGTAAGGCTCGTCCAGCGTGTGCAGGCACTGATGTACAGTGAATGCCGCATCCCGGTCCACCAGCAGCTGGGCAATGTCCGGAGTGTCGGCGGGGGCGGTTTCGGCATCTTCCAGCGGGGCAGTGCGCTTTGTCCGGCGGCAGTGGGAATAATAGGCGTTGCGGGCCACCGTGAACAGCCATGCCCGTACATCCTGCCGGTCATCGTAGTCCTTCAGACCGTCCAGTGCCTTGAAGAAAGTTTCCTGCGTCAGCTCCTCGGCCAGCGCTTCGTTGTGGGTCAGGCCCTGCAGGAACAGAAACACATCCCGGAAATAGAGCCGGTAAACGCTGTCGATGTCCATAGGCTCAGCCCTTCTTATAGTCGATGCCGTATTCCTGGTCGGTGCCGTAGGCGTAGTCAAAGGTACCGTCCGGGTTTTCCTGCACGATGTAGCGGTCTACCAGCTGTCCATCGCGGTAGTACAGGGTCTGGTCTGCGCAGTCCACGGTCAGCAGCTGGGTGCGAGACACCATGACCCATACAGTGGATCGATCAGAATCCACCAGGGCTGTCAGTACCCGATGCACGCCCGGAAAGCGGTAGCGCATGGCCCGCACAGTGATCTGCGGCTTGCCCCAGCTGAAGGTGCCCTCCATATCCAGCCAGACACCCTCGCCCTGCACTTCCAGAATGCAGATGTCAGCGCCATTCTCTTTGCGGTTGTATGTCCAGAAATGAGCCTGCTCTGTGGTGGCCGGGACGCGGGCAGTGCCCATCCAGAATATCATTGCCAGAGCGCACAGGGCTGCCAGCACAGAGCCAATCGCTGCACGGATGCTCCTTCTTTGCAGGGCGGCCCTGATCCTGCGCAGGGGCGCATCCGGCTGCGCTTCCGGCCGCACCGCCACCGGCTGCTCCATCTGTTCCAGCTCGGCGCGGCAGGCTTCACATTCGGCCAGATGCTCTTCCACCAGCGCGTTGCTGGCCTCACTGGTGATGTGCTCCGCATACAGCGGCAGCAGGTCACGGATGATATCACAATTCGTTTTCATCGTCTTTTGCCCTCCTTTTTCATGGCCTTTCACCCCAATAACGCAGAAAAGGAGAAAGCGTTACAGGTTTCTGCAAATTTTTTGCAGGATCAGCCCTTCTCCTGCCAGAATAACCCGCCGCTGGTCTGGAACAGGGGCCAGGGGTTCACGCTCTTGCTGCCGAGTTTGAAGTCCATGGTCAGCTCCTCGCCCAACACGCCGACAGCCTGCCCCCGCTCCACAGTCTGCCCGCGGGTCACGGAGAGCTCCTGCAGGCCATACAGATAACTGCGCACGCCGCAGCCGTGGTCGAGGACCACGGTGCTGCCGGTGAGAGCCAGATCGCCCGCAAAGACCACCACGCCGCCTGCCGGGGCGCGGCAGGGCTCACCGGGGATGGTGTAGAGCCGGGTGGAGTTGGAGCGGCTGCCCTGCTGGCCGCCGGTCACCTTGACCTGACCGAAATCCACCAGCGTCATGTAGTTTTCTGCCGGGCAGAGGAAGGCACCGGCCCAGAGTTTTTCCCGCACGGGCTGCTCGTACAGGGGCCAGATGTTGTTCCGGAACTCGGTGTTGGCAGCCTCGGTGGATGCAGGTTCCGGCTCCACCTCCACGGTACCGAAATCCTTGGGCAGAACGGTCAGCGTCCGGGCAAAGGTCTCGCCGTTGACGGTAACGTTGACCGTGTGCCCGCCCGCCGAAGCGTTGTAGGCGGCGGGGATGTAGGCACGCCAGCCGCTGCCCAGCCGGACGCACTGAACGCTGCCCAGGTCGGTCTCCACAGCGGGAGCGGTCTCGCCGGTCAGGCCGGTGATGGAAAGCGCCGCCACGCCGCCCTGCTCCAGCCGCTCGGTGGAAAGGGCGACCTCCGCGCTGGCCTGCAGGGTGAACCGGAAGGAGTAGCTGTACCAGCCCGTGGGTTTGGCCGGGTGCTCCACGCCCAGGTTCTTGCGGATGGCACCGGTGGAGCCGCCCTCAAACTGGGTGGCAAGATAGTCCTGCGGCAGCCGCCAGACCGTCAGCTTTGCCTTGTAATTCCCGTTGGCAGGGAAGAGAAAGTCCTCGTACTGAGAGGCTGACCCCGCAAATACGATGCTGCCGATGTCGGTTTCAATGGTCAGGGTGGTGTAGCTGGCCCAATCGGGCAGGGCGAGGGCTGGGTGTGCGTCATACAGCACGCCCAGTTTCTGCACGGTGAGCGTTTCGGGGCTGGTGAACACCTTATCGAACACGCCGCCCAGCAGCGGCACCTGCCAGCAGGAGCCGTTTACTTCCAGCGCCTGCCCGCCGAACTGCGTGTCTGCCGCCGGGCGGGAACCCTCGCCGGTAAAGGAATAGCTCACGGTCATCACCGCGCCCAGCAGCACGGCAATGCCCAGAATGACACCAACGACCCACAACAAAAATCGTTTCATGGATATGTACTCCTGTTACAAAGCCGCATCTCTGCACCTGGCTCCCCTGCCAGGGGAGCTGGCCGCGCCGGAGCGGGGAATGAGAGGTTGATTTCAAATCAATGCGGCGTATAAAAAAGCGCACCACAGCTTGCAGGGACAAGCCGGGTGCGTTTTTTGGTGTTTGGTTTATTCTGCGGCATCCTCGGCAGAAGGATCTTCTGCGGGCTGCTCTGCGGCAGGCTCAACGGTCTCAGCCTTATCCTCGCCAAACAGCAGACGCTCGTACTCGTCCAGCTCCTTCTCACGGCGGTGCAGATAGACAGCCACGGCGGCCAGCGCACCGGCCACAGCGGCCAGCGTGGCGATAACAGCGATCAGACAGGATTTCTTCATAGGACACACTCCTTTTCTGGTGGGGAACGGTGGTTCATGGAACCGGAGTTCATTTTGATAAGGCTATTATACCCGGAAAAGCAAAAAATTACAATCCGAAATGCAGAAATTTCATCAATCCGGGCAATCACAGCAATTTGGTCAGCAGCAGCTTTTTGTAGGCCTTGAAGGCACCGGGCAGGGTGTACGCGGCCTCCAGCTGCTCCTTTCCGGCCCAGACGCAGCCTGCGGGGGCGGGCTGCTCCGGCACAGTGAGGAAATAGCCGCTCTGGTGCCACTCGATGTGGGTGAAAATGTGCTTGGCCGCAGGCAGGGGCGTGAAATGTGCCCCTGTGCAGTCCAGCCCCAGGGCAGCAAGGCGGGCGGCGGTCTCTGCGGCGGTGAGGGTGGTATCCTCCCACAGCACCGGCTGCCACAGCCCGGCCAGCAGGCCCTTGGCGGGCCGCTGCTGGAGCAGCACCCGGCCCTCGTTCAGCACCAGCGCCACCGTGACCGGTGTGATGCGCCGGGCCTTGGGGGGCGTTTTCTGGGGCAGGGAGAGGGCGGTGCCTGCGGCCCGGGCCCGGCAGAGCGTGCCCAGCGGGCACTGCTCACACAGAGGTGCGCCGTTGGGCAGGCAGACCAGCGCACCCAGCTCCATCAGGGCCTGATTGTAGTCTCCGGCTTTTGCGGGCGGCTGGTGCTCCATGACCCGTGCCGTGAACTCCCGCTTCACCTGCGGGTCGGTGACCAGCCGGGGGTCGTTGTAGAGCCGGGCAAACACCCGCAGAACGTTGCCGTCCACGGCGGGAACCGGGAGACCGAAGCTGATGGAGGCAATGGCCCCCGCCGTGTACTCCCCGATGCCGGGCAGGGCCAGCAGGGCGTTGTAATCAGCAGGCAGCTGCCCGCCGTACTGGGCGCAGACGATCTTCGCTGCCTTCTGCAGATTGCGCACCCGGCTGTAATAACCCAGCCCCTCCCACAGCTTGTGCAGCTTTTCCTCCTCACATCCGGCCAGCGCGGGGATATCCGGCAGGGCGGCAAGGAAGCGCTCGTAGTAGGGCAGCGCCGCCGAGACCCGGGTCTGCTGCAGCATGATCTCGCTCAGCCAGACATGGTAGGGCGTGGGGTCCTCCCGGAAGGGGAGGATGCGGCGGTTGGCGTAGAACCAGTCCAACAGGGCAGGAGCGATATTTTCCACTTGTATTTATCTCCTTGTTGAAAACAACCCTCTCCGTCATTGCTCCGCAATGCCACCTTTCCCGAGGGGAGAGGCTATGCTGCCTTTATCCAAGAGCCGCAATAGGCTCCCCCTTCGGGGGAGCTGGCAAAGCCGACAGGCTTTGACTGAGAGGGTTGAATTTAATCCTTAGAAACCGTAAGCGGTGCGGGGGAAGGGCAGCACGTCACGGATGTTCTGGATGCCCGTGAGGTACATGATCATCCGCTCGAAGCCCAGGCCGTAACCGGCGTGCTCCACGCCGCCGAACTTGCGCAGGTTCAGGTACCACTCGTAGTTGGTCTTGTCCATGCCCAGCTCGTCCATGCGGGCTACCAGCTTGTCGTAGTTCTCCTCGCGCTGGCTGCCGCCGATCAGCTCGCCGATGCCGGGCACCAGCATATCAGCTGCGGCCACGGTCTTGCCGTCCGCGTTCATCTTCATGTAGAAGCTCTTGATCTCCTTGGGGTAATCGGTGACAAAGACGGGCTTCTTGAACACGACCTCGGTCAGGTAGCGCTCGTGCTCGGTCTGGATATCCACGCCCCACTCCACAGGGAACTGGAACTTCTTGTTGTTCTTCTTCAGGATCTCAATGGCCTCAGTGTAGGTGATGCGGCCGAACTCGCTGTTTGCCACCAGCTCCAGGCGCTCGATCAGGCCCTTGTCGATGAACTGGTTGAAGAAGGCCATCTCATCGGGGCAGTTGTCCAGCACGTAGCAGATGACGAACTTGGTCATGGCCTCGGCGGTGTCCATGTAGCCCTTCAGGTCGCAGAAGGCCATCTCGGGCTCGATCATCCAGAACTCGGCGGCGTGGCGGGTGGTAAAGCTCTTCTCCGCACGGAAGGTGGGGCCGAAGGTGTACACCTTGCCAAAGGCCATGGCCATGGCCTCAGCCTCCAGCTGGCCGGAAACGGTCAGGTTGACGGGCTTCTCAAAGAAGTCCTGGCTGTAATCCACGGTGCCGTCCTCGTTCTTGGGCACGTTCTGCAGGTCCAGCGTGGTGACCTGGAACATCTCACCGGCACCTTCGCAGTCGGAAGCGGTCAGCAGGGGAGAGTGGGAGTAGATGAAGCCATTCTCCTGGAAGAACTTGTGGATGGCGTAGGCAGCCACGCTGCGCACGCGGAATGCGGCGTTGAAAGTGTTGGTGCGGGGGCGCAGGGTGGGCATGGTGCGCAGATACTCCATGCTCATCTTCTTTTTCTGCAGGGGGTACTCGTCTGCGGGGCAGTCGCCCAGGATCTCCACGCTGTCGGCGTTCAGCTCAAAGGGCTGCTTTGCCTGCGGGGTCAGGACGATGCGGCCCACGATGCGCAGGCTGCTGTACAGGCCGGTGTGGATGACCTCCTCGTAGTTTGCCAGCTTGCCTGCCTCCAGCACGACCTGCAGGGTCTTGAAGCAGCCGCCGTCCGACAGGGCGATGAAGCCGATGTTCTTGGAATCACGGATGTTCTTGGCCCAGCCGCACACGGTGACCACCGTGCCGTCGGCGGGAGTGTTCTTGTACAGCGAGACGATCTCAGTACGTTCCATCTTTTTTTCCTCCGATATAAAAATAAAAAGACAGCTTTGCCCTGAATTTTCAGGGCGAACAAGCTGTCTTGTAATGTCCGCGGTGCCACCTGAATTACCGGAAGTGTCCGGTCGCTCGCGCGCTCCAATAAGCGCTGCCCTGGTAACGCTGGGCTTTGCGGCGCACCTACTGGCGGCGGAATGCCGTGTTCAGTTTGCAGCTCCCGGGTGTTCATTCGCGCACTGGCCCGCACGCGGCTCTCAGCTGCTGCCGCGCTCTCTGGAGCGTCCGGAATGCGTTACTTTTCCCGATCCTTGCTTTTCAGTAATTCTAAAAATAGCACAGCAGCACCGGTTTGTCAATCGGCTTTTTGTGGAAAAACGGTTGAATTCTGCCGGAAAGAATGATATTATTTATTCTGCTATAGTATGTGCATTGCACAAAACGGAACAAACATGAAGATTGGCTTTGTCCTGAGGAGTAGAGCATGAACGAAAATCAAACCACTTACCCCACCGGCGCACAGGATGAGGAAGAGATCGACCTCGTCGCGCTCATGGTGACCCTTCTGCACAAGCTCAAGCCCATCCTGCTGACCGCGGTTGTCTGTGCTGTGATCGCTGGCGGCCTTGCCGGGGTAAAGATCCTGCGCGGCGGCGCTGTTTCGGCAGAAGATCAGGTTGCTTATGAAGAGGCTCTGGCTGAGTATCAGCAGAAAAAGAAGGATTATGAGTTTGCTGTGCAGCAGTACGAGCTGACGGCGAAGAGCAACGAGGATGCGCAGTCTAGTGTGCAGGAAGCACTGAAACAGGCACAGGACTATGCAGAAAAGTCGCTGCTAAAAAATCTGGACGTTTATAATGTCTGGACGGCGCAGGCTGACCTTTATATTGACAGCGGCTACAAAATCCAGCCGGGTTCTGCGTATCAGAATGTTGACCCGACCGGTGCGTTGCTGGCTGCATATCAGAAACAGCTGGTCAGCGGTGACTCCATGAATGCTGCCGCTGATGCCGTAGGGGTAGATGTGCGCTACCTGAAGGGCGTGGTCACGGTAGAACTTTCCCAGAACGACAGTGGCGAGTATAACGGCGTGATGACCTTGCAGGCGTATGCTGCAGATCAGCAGACCGCAGAGAAAATTCTGAACGTGCTGCTGGGTCGTCTGGATCTGATCCATGATAAAGCGGCAGCTGCTGTGTGCAGCCACAGTGTACGCGTGATTGATCAGAGCGTGACACAGGGGGTCTCCACGGAACTGCGTGCGTTGCAGCAGACGAGCGATGAAGATGTTCAGAATCTGCAGAGCCAGCTGGTGGAACTGCAGAGTGCCCGTCAGGCGCTGGATGACAATCTGGCTTCTGCTAAGAGTACTTGGGAGAGTGCGGAGGAGCCCGCACTGGGCGGCGGCGCTGCCTCCTCGGTGGCAAAGTACCTGCTCATTGGCTTCCTGCTGGGCGGTGTGCTTGCCTGCGGCGTGGTCGTGGTCAAGTTCCTGCTGGACGGCATGGTCTACTCGGCCAGCGAGCTGAACCGCTCCACCGGCCTGCCCGTGCTGGGCGCGCTGGCCAGCGACCGCACCAAGAAAGCCGGAAAGCTGGATGCAAAGCTCTATCAGATGGAGGGCCGCCCCGATGGCAGCGCGGACGCTGAGATGCTCTGCCTGATGGCTCAGACCATCCGCAGCCGCGCCCCGGAGGCGAAGAATATTCTGGTCACCGGCGATCTGCCTGCGGACCAGCTGGAAGCACTGGCCGCTGCCCTGCAGGCCACGGAGCCCCTGCGCGGCCAAAGCGTGACCGCCGCCGAGAGCATCCTCAAGGTCGCTGCCACCGTGCCCCATGTGGTGGCTGCCGATGCCATTGTGCTGGCTGCCGACTGCACGGTCACCCGCACCGATGCCGTGCGGGAGCAGAACGAGAAGATCGTTCGGCTGGGCAAGCAGATCCTGGGCTGCATCGTATACGAATAAGCAGAAATAAAATAAACCTCTCAGTCTCGCATTCGCTCGCCAGCTCCCCTGATAGGGGAGCCCTTGGCAAAGAGGGCAGGTCCTACTTGCCAAAGAAGCAGATGCGGACTGGGAGGTTTTACTGTTTTAATGCAGAAATCAACCCTTGGGCCGCCAGCTGCCCGGCATAGAGGGCCTCGTTCAGGTTGTTGCCGTGCCCGCCGATCTCTATGAGCAGGCTGCCGGGGGTCAGATCCTGATTGTAGAACCGATAGCTGAACAGAACCGGGCGGGTGAAGCCGGGGTACAGGCCCTCCATGGCGGTTTCCCAAGCAGCGGCAAAACGGAGGTTGAGCCGGTAGTTGGGCAGGCTGACCGTGGTGCCGTTGTCGCACCCGCAGATGATCATCACCTGCGCCGCCTGCCGCCCGTTGACGGTGCACACCGGGGCCATGCGGGAGCCGTTCTCAGTCTCGATGGCATCCCGGTGGACATCCAGCACGATCTTGATGCTGGGATACTGTGATAAGTATTGCTGCACCACCGCGCGGCTGTTGGCGTAGCTGCCGGTGTAGCTGGGGTAGTCGTTCAGGGTCTCGTCGTGCAGGGTATTGAGCCCGGCGGCGTTGAGGGTGTCCGCCATCACCCGGCCCACAGCGCACATGTTGAGGTCCCGGTCGGTGGTGCGGGAACCGTCCCCCGGGCGGTACCACAGCCCTGCCGAGAGCCGGTAATCCTCGGTGGCATGGGTGTGCATGATGAGGATCTGCGGGTCGGGGCTGTTCCACTCCACCGCAAAGGGGAGCGGGTTGGTGATCTCGGCGGCAATGTCGGCGCTGGAGACGTTGGTGTTGTTCTTGATGCTGCCGCTGCCGCAGGGAATGTATTTCTCCCCGCTGCCCTGCGGATAGTTCTTTTCCAGGATGGCACCGGCTCCCTCCGGGCGGGCCTCATCGCCTTCCAGTGGAACAAGGTAGGCTTCAATGTCACCGGCAGGCAGGGCGGGAGCCTCCTGTGCAGGCTCTGCCTGTGTTTCCTGCGCGGGTTCGCTCACGGCCTGTGCGGCAGCCTCGGAGAGGTCTTTCCGGCTCAGGTAAAGGGCGGTCTGCACGGCGGGCAGCGGCCCGATGACCACTGCTGCCAGCGTGAGGAGCAGCTGGTGCGCAAACAGTGCCAGCCCCAGCGCAAGGCCTGCCGCCGCTGCAAAAGGCAGGGGATGCCCGCACCCCGCCATTTCCCGCCTGCGCATGGAACCTCACCCCCTTCTGCAAAATAGATATGAGAGAACCGCTCCATCAATGCGAACGGATTGCTGCCTCTCCCAGTAGGAGCAGCAGGCCGGCAGCAGCATAAAACTGGCCCCCTTATCAGGGGAGCAGGCGAGCGAAGGCGGGACCGAGAGGGTTACCCCACCAGCCAGCACAACTGCGCCACACTCAGCTTTGGCTGCAGGGCCCGGTTGATGGCAGCCCCCAGCAGGGCCGCACCGTGGGCGATGACTCCGTCCAGATCCCGGGGCGTGACGACCAGATCCCGGCCCTCCTCGGCCTGCATCAGGGTGGGGATGCCCGCCGCAAGGACAGGCACACCCAGCCGGGCGGCATCCAGATGCCGGGAGTGGTCGGGCTGAGCCGGGTGGAGCCCGGTGTCTGAAAACTGGAGCGTTCGGCCCAGCCGCTCCGGCTCAGCAGAGCAAAGGCTGTCCACACAAAGCAGGGCGGCGGGGCGCAGCTCCCGTACCAGTGCCCCGGCCAGCTGCTGTAAGCTCAGGCCCGTTGCCGCTGATACCCCCGGAGCCACAGCCGCCACCGGCCGGATGCCCTGCACCGGTACGGTGCGCGGCCCCATGGTCACGAACACCTTCTGCACCGTGCGGGGGCCCAGAGCATCCGCCGTGACCCGGCGGTTGCCCACCCCCAGCACCAGCACCGGGCCTTCGGGCGGCAGCAGGGGCCGCAGCTCTGCGGCGGCGGCTTCGATCACGGCGCTGTCCCGCTCGTCCAGCAGGCTCACGCTGGGGACCTCCAGCGTCACATACCGGCCCCGCGGCCGCGCCAGCCCCTCCCGCGCGATCTCTACCCGGGTGATCGTCACGCCGCCCTGACGGGCCGTTGCCACGCGCACCCCGGCGGGCAGGGCGGTTTTGCCCGGCTGGCCGAACAGTTCATCGGCAAGGTCAGTTTCCCGCATTTTGCATCCCCCATCCGGCTGAATTTCCGTATTTGGGCGCTTTTCCTGCCCAAACGGTACCAGAAGTATGGGAAAATGAAAAAATTCTAAACAAAAATTCAAAAAAGGCTTGCGCTGGTACGGCAAATATGGTATCATAAGGTGCGCTGTTATAGGTAGCCAAGGAGGTGGAACGAATGCCTAACATCAAATCTCAGAAGGACCGCGTCGTGCAGGCTGCTGCAGAGCAGGCTCACAACAAGGCCATTAAGACCAACCTGAAAACAGTCGTCAAGAAGGCAGACGCTGCCATCGATGCTAAAGCCGCTGACAAGGACGCAACTGTCCTGGCTGCTGTTTCCGCGATCGACAAGGCTCGCGCTAAGGGTGTCATCAAGAAGAACACCGCTTCTCGCAAGATCAGCCGTATGGCCAAGCGTGCAAACAAGAACGCCTGATTTACGACAGATCAAGTGATCGACTGACGAACAAAACCTCTGTATCGGGAACCCGATACGGGGGTTTTTGTTTTTCCAGCAGCTGTTCCGGGGGCAGGGGCGCGGGCTGCTCTGCCAGCGCCCAGAACGCCCAGCCTGTAGGCACAGCAGCCGCCAGTACCAGCCCGGGCCAGAGCACGGCGGGATATGTAAGGGCCTCGCTGCCGGGCAGGAACACCGCCGCCGCGCAGAGCACAAGGGCTGTCCAGCCCTCCCATAAGATCGTTGCAAGAGTCTCGCGCATGACTATCATCTCCTTTTCTGGAAAAGTATACCATGCAGAGGGCGCGAATCGGCGCAGAAAAGGACGATACACGAAAAAAGTGTATCGTCCCAGGAAGAGTTCTGCTTCAGTTCTGGTCGTGGCTGCGGCCCACCAGCGAACAGACCACGCCGCAGACAAGGCTGGTGGTGATGCCTGCAGCCGCGGCGGTCAGCCCGCCGGTCAGGATGCCGATGGCTCCCTCTTCGGCAAGGGCAGTGCGCACGCCTTTGGCAAGCAGATGCCCGAAGCCCAGCAGGGGAACGGTGGCACCGCAGCCTGCAAACTCAGCCAGCGGCGCGTACCACCCAAGGGCCGAAAGCACCACACCCGCCACCACATAGCCTGTCAGGATGCGGGCGGGGGTCAGGGCGGTCAGGTCGAGAAAGAGCTGGCCCACCACGCAGATGGCCCCGCCTGTAACGAATGCCCAGAAATAGTTCATGTGTTCCCTCCGTTCTGTTCCTCCGGGGCAGCAAGCTCCACTAGGTGCGAGATGGCGGGGATGCTCTCCTTCTGCAAAAAGGTGGTCTGGCTCATCAGCGCGCCTGTGGCCAGAAAGAGCACCCGGCGCTGCCCCCGCCGCTCCAGCCGGGGCAGGAGATGCCCGCAGAGCACCGCTGCGCAGCACCCCGGCCCAGAAGCGCCGCTGTGCACCGACTGGCCCTCGGCATCATAGAGGAGGGAACCGCAGTCCACATGGTTCTTGAGAAGCAGGCCCTCGGCGGCCAGCAGCTCCCGGAACAGCTGACTGCCCACATGGCCCAGGTCGCCGGTGCAGATGGCATCGAACTTCTGCGGCTGGGTGTTGGTATCAGTGAGGTAGCGCAGGAGCGTTGCCGCCGCAGCAGGAGCCATGGCGGCCCCCATGTTGTTGATGTCCCGGATGCCCAGATCCTGCACCCGGCCAAAGGTCACGGCCCGGATGCCAACCCCCTGCCCGGCGGGGCGGAGCAGGCAGGCTCCTGCTGCCGTGGCAGTCCATTGGGCGGTGGGGGTGCGCACGGCTCCGTAGGAAAGCGGGGTGCGGAACTGCCGCTCGGCGGTGCAGAAGTGGCTGGAGGTCATGGCCAGCAGGCCGTCTGCCATTCCGGCGCTGCACAGGCAGGCCCCAACACCCAGCGCCTCGGCCATGGTGCTGCAGGCCCCGAACAGCCCCGCAAAGGGCAGGCCCAGCGCCCGGGCCGCATAGCCCGAAGCCGTGCACTGGGCCTGCAGATCTCCGGCCAGCAGGAGGCTCACATCCTTTTCGGTGGCGTGGGCTTTTTTCAGGCAGAGCCGCGCCACCTGCAATTGCAGCTGCGTTTCAGCGGCCTCCCAGCTGGCCTGCCCGAGGCGGTTGTCACTGTGCAGCTCATCGAATTCTGCCGCCAGCGGGCTTTCGCCCTCCTTTTTGCCGCCGATGCAGGCGTGTGCAGCGATGACAGGCGGTTTTGGGAAGATCAGGGTATCACCCCGGCGGGTCGCCATGAAAAAATCCCCCTTTCAGGGCTGTTTTTCTTTGGGATTTGTGCTATAATAGCGCTCGTGCGATATTCTGCTCCATCCGCTCTGCCGGAAAACTGCAATTTTTGCATCCCGGCAGGCGTATTGTAGACAGAGCGGTCAGCCGCCCAGCAGCCAGAGCACCCCACCGTAGACCACAGCGGCCAGCGTGCCGTACACGATGACTGGCCCTGCAATGGTGAACATCTTGGCTCCGGTGCCACAGACCCTGCCCTCGGGCTTGAACTCGATGGCGGCGCTGACCACGGCGTTGGCAAAGCCCGTGATGGGCACCAGCGAGCCTGCCCCGGCTTTGGCGGCAAGCTTCTGGTAGAGCCCCAGCGTGGTCAGCAGGGCCGACAGCACGATGAGGGTGCAGCTGGTCAGGGTACCGGCAAGCTGGGCTTCCAGCCCCATGCCAAGATACCACCCGCGCAGCACCTCGCCCAGCAGGCAGATGCCGCCGCCCACGCAGAAGGCCCACAGGCAGTCGGAGCCCAGAGGGGAGCGGGGGCCGACCTGTTTCACCCGCCGCGCGTATTCTTCCGCTGTCATCTTCATCGCTGTCACCTCGGGTTTAGGATGCCCCCGGAGAAACATAATATACAGAAAACGAACCGAGAAAGAAGGTCTCTTATGAATCAGCAGCAACCCATCCACCGCCGCCGCCTGACCCGGGCAGAGATCCGGAGGCGGCGACGCAACCGCACCATCCGCCGCATCGCCGGGCTGACCCTTGTGGTCTGCGTGGCCGTGGGCGGTGTGTCCTTCCTGCTTTCCCACCGCAAGGCCCCGGTGCCCACGGCAGATGCCGCCGGGAGCGCCGCCAGTAGTGCGGCCAGCAGCCTGCCGTTGGCTGCACCGAGCAGCAAGGCGGAGAGCAGTGCCGTGAGCGGAGCCGCCGCCGAGAGCGTGGAGAGCCGGGACAACCTGCTGGGCCTGACTGCCGCCGAGGCGAAGGCCATGCTGGCCGACCCGCTGATGATCCTTGTGAACCACACCAATAAGATGCCGGAAAACTACACCTTTGAGACCGCCGAGTGCGGCTCCAAGACCGCAGTGAACAGGACCCTGCAGACCGTGGCCTGCAATGCCTTTCTGGAGCTGCAGAAGGCTGCTGCCGCGGAGAACGTGACCGTCTGGATGCAGAGCGGCTACCGCAGCGTGTCCTACCAGACCAATCTCTACGAGAAAAAGACCAACTATTATAAGCAGCAGGGCTATGACGATGCAAAGGCGAAGGAAATGGCTGCTGCCATCGTCAATCCGCCGGGCTATTCTGAGCACAACTGCGGCCTGGCTGCAGACCTGAACAGTCCCGAGCACACCGGCCTGGACGAGGGCTTTGAGAACACGGCTGCCTTCCGCTGGCTCTGCCAGCACGCCGGGGAGTACGGGTTCATCCTGCGCTACCCCAAGGGGGCCGAGGAGAAGACCGAGATCACCTACGAGCCCTGGCACTGGCGCTATGTGGGCGTGGAAAATGCCGCAAAGATCAACGCCAGCGGCCTGTGCTTTGAGGACTATATCGCCGCCCTGCAGCAGATCGCGGGCTGAGCGGCAAAGCGCTGGTGAAGAAACCGTAAAATCTTCTGCCTGCCGTTTGCAATTCGGGCTTTGATATGGTAAGATAACAATGGTTCGTTGTCGGAAACTCTTCCGCGTGGGCGAACCGGTGTAAAATAGATAAAAGAGGGAATAATCCATGAAACTTCGTGCTAAAATCATTCTGACCGCTGCTTCTCTGGCCCTGAGCTGTGCTCTGCTGGCCGGCTGCGGTTCTTCTTCCGGTTCTACCGCTTCTTCTGCCGCATCCTCTGAGCCTGCCTCCACTGTGCTGAGCCAGGCCTCCAGCATCCCGCTGGGCGAGGACAACAGCACCGATGCCCTGAACGCACCGTTCGAGACCCTGCTGGATGCCAACCCCATCTCCAACCAGTTTGAAATCGCTGCCATGAACATTGAGTACGATTTCAACCTGCCTGCTGAGGATGTGGTGAGCTACAAGGGCGTGAAGAGCAACGACAACGGCGATGCCGGCATGGTGCTGGTCGTGGAAGCTGCTGACGGCAAGGCTGAGGAGGTTGCAAACCAGCTGACTGCTTACCAGCAGGATCAGGTGGCGTTCTACGGCAACTACGCTGAGTTCGCACAGGCCCAGGAAAATGTGGAGAACGCCGTGATCGCCTTCAAGGACAACACCGTGGTCATGGTCATCGCTTCCAACGAGTGCACTGCCGATCTGGACAGCGCGGTGGACAGCGCACTGGGAGAGTAAAATAAAACTGAATGGGGCTGCTGCAGGCCCTCTCCGTCAATGCTCCGCACTGCCGCCTCTCCCAAAGGGAGAGCTGACGAGCGCAGCGAGTGTGAGAGGGCATTTGCAGCAGCTCTTTTTTTAAAAGGAGGTCGAAGCCTTGGTTTTCAGCACCATCATCTTTCTGTTCCGGTTTCTTCCCATCACGCTGGCGCTGTATTACCTTGCGCCCGCAAAGCTCAAGAATACGGTGCTCTTTGTGTGCAGCCTGGTGTTCTACTGCTGGGGTGAGGTCCGGTTCTTCCCGGTCATGCTGGCCCTGATCCTCATCAACTATCTCTGCGGCCTGGGGTTGGAAGCGTTTGACGCAAAGCCCGGCGTGCGCAAGGTGCTGCTGCTGGTCGCCCTTGCAGCCAGCCTGGGGATGCTGTTCTACTTCAAGTACGCAAACTTTGTCCTGCGCAGCATCAACAGCCTGCTGGGCACCGGATTTGCGGCCATTCAGGGCATCAGCGTCCTGCCGCTGGGCATCAGCTTTTATACCTTCCAGACTCTTTCCTACACCATTGATGTCTACCGCCGGGAGGTAAAGACTGAGCACAACATCATCGACTTCGGCGCTTATGTTGTCATGTTCCCCCAGCTCATCGCGGGCCCCATCGTCAAGTATCGGGATGTCTCGGCCCAGCTGCACGTTTACAAGCATCGTTACAGCTTGCAGCAGATCGAGGAAGGCATGACCCTGTTCACCTTCGGTCTGGCAAAAAAGGTCTTGCTGGCGGATGCCGTCGGCGCGCTCTGGACGGATATCATCGGCATTGCCGACAGCCCTTCCGCCACCTTTGTGGGCCTTGCCAATGCGTCCACGCCGCTGGTCTGGCTGGGTGTCATCGCCTACTCGCTCCAGCTCTACTTTGATTTTTCCGGTTACTCCATGATGGCCATCGGTATGGGCAAGATGCTGGGCTTTGATTTCCCCCAGAACTTCAACTTCCCCTATATCTCCCGCTCCATCACCGAGTTCTGGCGGCGCTGGCACATGACCCTTTCCGGCTGGTTCCGCGAGTATGTCTATATCCCGCTGGGCGGCAACCGCAAGGGCCTGAAGCGGCAGATCTTCAACTTGTTCGTGGTGGAGCTGCTCACCGGCATCTGGCACGGTGCAGACTGGAACTTTATCTGCTGGGGCCTGTACTACTTTGTTTTGCTGGCTATCGAAAAGCTGTTTTTGCTCAAGTATCTGGAAAAAGGCAGGATCTGGCCCCACATCTACACCATGTTCCTTGTGGTGGTGGGCTGGGCCATGTTTGTGGGCAATGAGGCCGGGGTGGGCTTCGGGCTGCTGTTCCGCAAGCTCTTCCTCCCCTCGGGCGGTGCGTCTCCGGTCTACTTCCTGCGCAACTACGGCGTGCTGCTGGCGGTCAGCATCCTGTGCTGCACCCCGTTCATTGAGAAGATCTGGAACGCCCTGCGCAAACACACCGTGACCCGTGTGGCTGCGGTGCTGGTGCTGCTGGTGCTCTCCACGGCGTATGTGGTGGGCAGCACCAACAGCCCGTTCCTGTATTTCAACTTCTGAGGAGGGGAACTGAATGGACAAGCATACAAAGAAAACTCCCTCTCTGTTCCGGTATCCGGTGCTGGTGGCCTTCGGGCTGTTCTTTATCGGGCTGTTCGTGCTGGATATGGCCACGCCCGACCGCGCGTACAGTGAACTGGAAAACACCACCCTGACCCAGCGGCCCAGGCTGACCGCCGTTTCCGCCGACGGGCTGAACAACTACTTCACCAGCTACACCCGATACGTCAAGGATCAGGTGTTTGGCCGCGACCAGTGGATCAGCCTGCAGAGCGCGGCGGAGACCACCCTCTTCCAAAAGACCCAGAGCGGCGGCATCCTGCTGGGCCGGGAGCACATGATGTTCGCCCGGCATTACAGCATCCTGAAAAATGAGGAAAAGGGGATGGCCAAGAACCTTGCCGCCGTCCAGAGCCTTGCCCAGCGCTACCCGGGCAGGGTGAACCTCATGCTGGTGCCGTCGGCCTCGGTGGTCTACCCTGAGAATGTCCCGGCGGGGGCACCCCAGATCGATGAGAAGGGCATTCTGGAAGGCGTTGCCGCACAGGGGGAGGCCTACGGGCGGTTCATTGATGTTCTGCCCGCCCTGACGGAGCACAAAGAGGAATACCTCTACTACCGTACCGACCACCACTGGACGACGCTGGGGGCCTACTACGCCTACCAGCAGTTCTGTGAGACGCTGGGCCTGACCCCCTTTGACCGGGATGTCCACACGGCCGAGACCTGTGAGGATTTCTACGGCACCCACTACTCCAAGACCCGCACCTGGAATGCCGAACCCGACACCATTACCTGGTACGACCTGCAGAACAGCCTGACGATCTGGAACGTCACCGGCCCGGGCCAGCCCACCGAGGGTACCACCACCGGCCTGTATGATCTGGACAAGCTGAAGGTGTATGATAAGTACGCCATGTTCCTGCACGGCAACAACGGCCTGAGCCGGGTGGAGGGTGATGGCGAGGGAAAGATCCTGGTCATTAAGGACAGCTATGCCAACAGCTTTGTACCCTACCTGACAGCCAACTATGCGGCCATCGACGTGGTGGATTTCCGCAACTATAACTATGGGCTGGACCAGCTCATTGCGGCCAACGACTACGACCAGATCCTTGTGCTGTACAGCTATGCCAGCTTTACCACCGACCCGTATCTCTACCGTGCGGGCGTGGCAGGCTGAGTGGGAAATTATTGCAGTGCTTTTCACCAAACTTTCGTTTGTTTTTTCATGCGACTTTCCGATTTTTGATGGTTTTTCACAAAATCCATTGCATGAAACTGTGTGATGTAGTAATATAAGGCTGGAAACCGGATGGTAAATTGGGAAAGAACACCATCGGTTCAAGCTGCTCAAAAAAGGAGTATGAGACCTATGAACAAGAACATGAATCTGCCTGCTGAATACGCAGTGCTTTCCGAAGAAGAGATGACCTATACCCAGGGCGGTTCCGATATTGGCGGCTTTGCAACCACTGCCGCTACGGTCGTGGGTGCTGTGGTGCTGGGTGCCAGCTATATCTGGGGCATTTCCGCTTCCAAGGACTGGCTGAACAAGAAGAGCAACCGTGAGGGCAACCTCTTCACCGTTCTGGGCCGTGCCGCAGATGCTGTCGGCGAGGATATGTCCAAGTCCGCAGCCAACTTTGTCCGGGATGCCGTTTCCAGCACCATGGTGGTGGCGCTGGCTCCCCTGAGCGCTGTTCTGCTGATCCTGTAAGCCGGGAAAGTGGGATACCGGGTCTGTTTTCTGTAACTTGCGGTGTACGATGCACCGTGCAATAAATGCTTTTGTAAAGGAGTATTATTATGGAAAAGAAGCTCATGCTGCCCGCGAACTACAACGTGATGAACGAAGAAGAAATGACCTATACCAGCGGCGGCGACGGTTTTACCGCTCCGTTTGCTGTGGGTTGGACGATTGGCGCAGTCATTTCTGTTGCAAACCTGATCTGGGGTCTGGATCAGACCCGTACCTGGATCAAGAACAACAAGAAGAACGGCGAGAATATCACCGATCTGGCAGCAAAGGGCATCAATGCCGCTGCCGATTACATGGGCAAGTCCATCGGCAACGCAATCGTTGGCGTTTACACCGCTCTGAACCTGACCGGCTGGTGGCCCGTTACCGCGATCGCCTGGGTCACGGCCTGATCGCTCTGACCAGACAGCCCGGAGAACTCCAAAGAACAACACAGGGCGGCGGCTCTCCCCAAGCGGGCGGGCCGCCGCCTTTTTTGTTCACAGATTGTTTCTGGAAAAATCCTGTCGTTTGGGGTATACTAGAGCCATAAGTAAGAATCACTCCTTCTTTTGAGGGAACTGACCGCCCCCGCAGAGGGTGCGGATAAAAAATGGAGGGAACCGATATGGCTGTTGTTACCATTACCAAAGAAAATTTTGAAGCCGAGGTGCTGCACAGCACAAAGCCTGTTTTGCTGGACTTTTGGGCCACCTGGTGCGGCCCCTGCCGGATGCTGAGCCCCATCGTGGACGAGGTGGCCGAGGAGCGCACCGATGTCAAGGTGGGCAAGGTCAATGTGGATGAACAGCCCGAGCTGGCCTCCCAGTTCGGCGTGATGAGCATCCCCACCCTGCTGGTGTTCCGCGACGGTAAGCTTGTGAATCAGGCTGTGGGTGCCCGCCCCAAGGCCGGTGTGCTGGCGCTGCTGGGCTAAAAGAAAAAGAATCGAGCTGCATGGCCGCTGCCTGTTTTCGAATGGGCGGCGGCCTTTTTGCACTTGACAATATGGCATATCTGCCATATACTAAAAGGGGAAAAGTGTAGGGAGGATTTTGAAATGGGACCGTTCGTGGTGGAATTTTATGAAACAAGAGATGGCCAGCGCCCTGCGGAAGATTTTTTGGATGAACTGGATATCAAAATGCGGAGCAAGCTGGTAATGACCCTAAAGGTTTTACAGGAACAGGGAAACCGTCTGAGGGAGCCATACAGCAAGCATCTGGATGATGGGATTTTTGAGATCCGCGGAAAAGTTGGAACGGATATTTCGCGGGTCATGTATTTCTTCTATTATGGAGGAAGGATCATTCTGACGAACGGCTTTATCAAAAAGACCCAGAAAACACCCAAGAGTGAAATTGAACGGGCAAAACAGTATCGGAAAGATTTTTTGGAAAGAGAGGGAGAAACAGATGAAAACACTGGATCTGTATTTGAATGAACAGCTGAAAAATGAGGAGTTCCGCAAGGAGTGGGAAGAGAACCAGCCGGAAATGGATATCATCCGGGCGATGGCAGATGCACGCATTTCTCAGAACCTGACCCAGAAGGAGCTGGCCGAACGCACCGGCATCAATCAGGCGGATATCAGCAAGCTGGAAAATGGAACACGCAACCCATCTTTGAAGCTGCTGAAGCGTCTGGCAGACGGAATGGGAATGGACCTGAAGCTTGTGTTCACACCCAAAGAGCCGCAGAATCTGAAGCTTGCAAAATAAGAAAGATGCCGGGTCGGTTTCCAATGCAGGAGACTGGCCCGGCCTTTTTGCATCCCCGGTTTTCGCTCTCCATCATCTGTTTTGGCGCTGGGGTGAAATGATTTCGCCTTTCTGTACAAACGCACAGAAAAACGGTAAGATAGGGCTGAAAAGCTGTCACTTTCATACTTTACAACTTTATCTTGATAAAGTAAAATAAACAAAAGAAGTGGGAAATACGCAGAGAGGGAACGAGGAGATCGAGATGGAATTCAGTCTGGACAGTTTGCAGCCCAAGGAGCGGGCCTCCTTTGCGCTGCGGGCGCTGTATGAGGCGGCGGGCTGCCGCAAATATCACATGGGCCGTTTTGAGGAGTACGGGCTTTATCAGGAGAACCGGAGCTTTTTGTCTTCGGAGCAGGTCATCACCTTCACCGACCTGGATGGCCGTCTACTGGCGCTCAAGCCTGATGTGACCCTGTCTATCGCCAAGACGGCCCAGCCCGCCCCCGGCGAGACCCTGCGGTATTACTACCATGAGAACGTCTACCGCCCCTCGGCAGAGAGCCACACCTTCCAGGAAATCTCCCAGATGGGCCTTGAGATGCTGGGCGCGGTGGGGGAGGCACAGGTGCAGCAGGCGGTCCGGCTGGCAGCGCAGAGCCTGGCCCAGCTGGGGGCCGCGTGGGTGCTGGAAGTCAGCCACATGGGCTATCTGTTCGGCCTGTTCGACGCACTGGGCGTGCCGGAGAATGCCCGCCCCGGCCTGCTGGAAAAGCTGCGGGAAAAGAATGCGCACGAGCTGCGCCGCGCCGCGCAGGTCGCCGGGCTGGATGCCGCCGGGGCCGATGCCCTGACCGGCCTGCTGGAGCTTTCCGGCAGCTGCGAGGAGACGCTGGCAAAGGCAGAGAGCGCCTGCCGCAACGACCGGATGCGCGCCGCCGCCGCCGAGCTGCGGGCACTGGCCAAAACGCTGGAGGCCTCCGGCGGGGCGGTCCGCCTTGACCTGAGCCTTGCCGGTGAGATGGAATACTACAACGGGCTGGTCTTTCAGGGCTACCTGCAGGGTCTGCCGCGGCCCCTGCTCAAGGGCGGCCGCTACGACCTGCTGATGCAGAAGTTCACCCCCGGGGCCGGGGCCATCGGCTTTGCGGTCTATCTGGACGAGCTGGACCGCCTGAGCGCCCCCACCCCGCCGGTACAGAGGAACAGCACGGGCCGGGTCATGCTGAATGTGGCCCTGCCCAAGGGCCGTCTGGGTGACAGGATGTATGACCTGCTGGCCCGCATCGGCTACGGCTGCACCGAGGACTACAACGCCACCCGAAAGCTGGTGGTGGAGAACTCTGCGGCGGGCATCCGCTATTTCCTTGTCAAGCCCAGCGATGTGGCCATCTACGTTGAGCACGGCGCGGCAGATGTGGGCATCGTGGGCAAGGATATCCTCACCGAAGCCTCTGCCGATGTCTACGAGCTGCTGGATACCGGCCTTGGCAGGTGCCGGATGTGCGTGGCTGCCCCGGCGGATTACAAGGATGATCCCAGCCGCCCGGTGCGGGTGGCGACCAAATTCGTCAACATTGCAAAGAGCTACTATGCATCCATCGGGCGGGATATCGATATCATCAAGCTGAACGGCTCCATTGAGCTGGCCCCCATTCTGGGCCTTTCCGATGTCATTGTGGATATCGTGGAGACCGGTACCACCCTGCGGGAGAACGGCCTGCGGGTGGTCACCGAGTTCATGCCCATCTCGGCCCGGTTCATTGCCAATAAGGCCAGCTACCAGTTCAAGCACAACGAGATGGATGCCATGCTGGAAGCGCTGCGCAAGACCTTGCAGGAGGAAACAAAATGATCAAGCTGTATAATTTTGATGAGCTCAGGCCCGAGGAGATCCTGAACCGGGACATCCGCGCGGAGAAAAACGTGGAGGATGTGGTGGACGGCATCATTGCCGAGGTCCGCGCCCGGGGCGACGAGGCGCTGAAGGAGTACGCGCTGAAATTTGACGGGGCAAAGATCGACGACCTGCAGGTGACGCAGGCGGAGATCGATGAGGCCTTTGCCAATATGGACCCCTATTTCCTTGAGACCCTGCGGGAGGCTGCCGCCAACATTGAGAGCTTCCACCGCCAGCAGGTGCACAAGAATTTCGTGATCAACGAGAAGCCCGGCATCGTGCTGGGCCAGAAATATACCCCCATTGAGAAGGCGGGCGTGTATGTGCCCGGCGGTACGGCGGCCTATCCCTCCACCGTGCTGATGGATGTCATCCCGGCCAAGGTCGCGGGCGTGTCGGAGATCGTGATGACCACCCCCGCCGGAAAGGACGGCAGGGTGAATCCGGTCATCCTTGCCGCCGCCGCCACCGCCGGTGTGACCAAGATCTTCAAGACCGGCGGGGCACAGGCCGTGGCCGCGCTGGCCTACGGCACCCAGACCATCCCGGCGGTGGACAAGATCGTCGGCCCCGGCAACATCTACGTTGCCACCGCCAAGCGGAAGGTGTTCGGCAAGGTGGGCATTGATATGATCGCCGGCCCCAGCGAGATCCTGGTGCTGGCCGACGGCGGCTGCAACCCCGCCTGGGTGGCGGCAGACCTGCTGAGCCAGGCCGAGCACGACAAACTGGCCAGCCCTGTTCTTGTCACCGACAGTCCGGCGCTGGCCAGGGCCGTGCAGGCAGAGCTGGAGGTGCAGATCCCCCAGCTGCCCCGTGCCGCCATTGCCCGCGCCAGCGTGGACGACAACGGGAAGATCATCGTCTGCACCGACCTGCACAAGGCCATTGAGGCCTGCAACATCATTGCGCCGGAGCATCTGGAGGTCTGCGTGGAGAACCCCTTCGGGGTGCTGAACGAGATCAAAAACGCGGGCAGCATCTTCCTGGGCCGCAATGTGCCCGAGGCTCTGGGCGATTACTTTGCAGGCCCCAACCACACCCTGCCCACCAGCGGCACGGCCCGCTTCTCCAGCCCGCTGGGTGTGGACGACTTTGTGAAGAAGTCCAGTTTCCTCTATTACACCCGCGAGGCGCTGGGCGAGGTGGCACCCCGCATTGCCGATTTTGCCGAGCGCGAGGGCCTGCACGCCCATGCGAAGAGTGTGACGATCCGGTATGAGGACAACAGCAATGAGTAAATATTTATCAGAGCGCTTGGCAGCTCTCACCCCCTACACCCCGGGGGAGCAGCCGCAGGACCAGCAATACATCAAGCTGAACACCAACGAAAGCCCCTATCTGCCCAGCCCGGCGGTGGTGGCGGCGGTGAGCGAGCACGAGGCGGAAAAGCTCCGTCTCTACTCCGACCCCGCCTGCACCGACCTGCTGAAAACGGCGGCGGCGCACTTTGGCCTGCAGCCGGATCAGATCATGCCCGGCAACGGCAGTGACGAGAACCTTTTCTTCGCCCTGCGGGCCTTCTGCGACGAGAACCACCCCCTGGCCTATGCCGACATCACCTATGGCTGTTACAGCGTCTGGTGCGGGCTGATGCACATCCCCAGCCATATCATCCCGCTGAAGGAGGATTTCACCCTTGACCCTGCCGATTACTACGGCCTGAATGAGACCATCGTCATCGCAAACCCCAACGCCCCCACCGGCTTGGCCCTGCCCCGCAGTGCCATCGAGGGCATCCTGAAAGCGAACCCTGACAATGTGGTCATTGTGGATGAGGCCTATGTGGACTTTGGCGGCGAGAGCTGCGTGCCGCTCATTGACCGGTACGACAACCTGCTGGTGGTGCAGACCTTCTCGAAATCCCGCCAGCTGGCCGGTGCGCGGCTGGGCCTTGCCATGGGCAGCGCCAGCCTCATCGCGGACCTGAACCGGGTCAAGTTCAGCCTGAACCCCTATAACATCAACCGCCTGACCTTGAAAGCAGGGCAGGCCGCGCTGGAAGATACCGTTTATTTTGAAAAGACCCGTGCCGCCATCGTGGACACCCGCACATGGACAAAACAGCAGCTGGAAGCCCGGGGCTTTGCGGTGCTGGACAGCCGCTCCAACTTCCTGTTTGCCTCTACACAAAAGAAAAACGGCGGCGAATTGTACCGGAAGTTGAAGGAAAAGGGCGTTCTGGTGCGCCACTTTGATGCCCCACGCATTGAAAACTGGCTGCGCATCACGATCGGCACGCCGGAGCAGATGCAGATCTTCCTGAACACCCTTGACAAAATAATGGAGGAATGACCCATGCGGGAAGTGACACTGGAACGCAACACCAACGAGACCCAGATCGAGCTGACCCTGAATCTGGACGGTGCAGGCCGCTATGAGGTGGACACCGGCTGTGGGTTCCTGAACCACATGCTGGAACTGTTTGCCCGCCATGGCCGGTTTGACCTGGTGCTCACCTGCCACGGGGATGTGGAGGTGGATTACCACCACACGGCTGAGGATATCGGCATTGCACTGGGGCAGGCCTTTGCCCGGGCGCTGGGCGAGATGCGGGGCATCCAGCGGTATGGCAGCTTCTACCTGCCCATGGATGAGGCGCTGGTGCTCTGCGCGGTAGACCTTTCGGGCCGGTGCACCCTGAACTGGGATGTCCACTGCAAGACCGAAAAGGTGGGCGATTTCGATGTGGAATGCGCCTCGGAGTTCTGGCTGGGCTTTGCCCGCAATGTGCCCGCTACGCTCCACTTTGTACAATTTGCAGGGGAAAATACCCACCACATTCTCGAAGCCTGCTTCAAGGGGGCAGGCCACGCGCTGGCTGCGGCAGTCGCCATTGATGCCGCCCACCGGGACGAGATCCCCTCCACGAAAGGACTGCTGGTATGATCGCGATCATCGATTACGGCGTGGGCAACCTGTTCAGCCTGCGCTCCAGCCTGACGCATCTGGGGCTGGAGGCCGTTGTGACCGCCGATGCACAGACCATCCGCAAGGCTGACCGGCTCATCCTGCCGGGGGTGGGGGCCTTTGGCGATGCCATGGACAAGCTCTCGGCTACCGGTCTGGTGCCGGTCATCCGGGAGCAGGCGGCGCAAAAGCCCCTGCTGGGCATCTGCCTGGGAATGCAGCTGCTCTTTGAAAAAAGCTATGAGTACGGTGAGCATGGGGGCCTGGGCTTTGTCAAAGGCGAGGTCTGCCCGCTGGAGCCTGACCTGAAAGACAAAACCCTCAAGGTGCCGCAGATCGGCTGGAACGCCCTGCACATCGTACGGGATGACCCGCTTTTCCGATACATCCGTGAGGGTGAGTATGTCTATTACGTCCACAGCTACTACGGCAAAAATTGTACCGAGAGTACACTTGCTGTCAGCGATTACTCCATCCCCGTGACCGGCGTGGTCAGGGCGGGCAGGGTGTACGGCACCCAGTTCCACCCCGAAAAGAGCGGGGAGACGGGGCTGCGGATCTTGAAGGCGTTCAGTGAGCTGTAGTGGAAAGGCCCTGCTCCGTACAACCTCTCCGTCAATGCTAACGCATTGCCACCTCTCCTAGTAGGAGAGGCCTTGGCAGTCAGGGAAAGTTTCCCGTTTTGCCAAGGGCTCCCATACTAGGGGAGCTGTCGAACGAAGTGAGACTGAGAGGTTGTACGAAGGAAAAGCTAAAATTAGGAGGGAATCTAATATGCAATTGTTTCCCGCAATTGATTTAAGGGACGGCAAAGTTGTCCGCCTGACGCAGGGAGATTACGACCGTATGACCGTTTACGGGGAGGACCCCTGTGCACAGGCCTGGCAGTTTGTGGAGGCCGGGGCCAGGTATCTCCACGTTGTGGATCTGGACGGCGCAAAGGACGGCACCCTTTCCAACTACGGATCCATTGCCGCGCTGGCAGAGCAGGGGGGCTTGTACATCGAGGTGGGCGGCGGCATCCGCACGGAGGAGCGCATTGAAAAATACCTTTCTTTGGGCGTGGATCGCTGCATCCTAGGCAGCGTGGCCGTGACGGATTTTGATTTCACGGCCCGGATGCTGAAGCGCTACGGCGAACGGATCGCCGTGGGGGTGGATGCCAAAGATGGATTTGTTGCCATCCATGGGTGGAAGGAGGTCAGCGCCGAAAAAGGCGTGGACTTCTGCAGGCGGCTGGCAGATGCCGGATGCACGGCCATCATCTACACCGACATTGCCTATGATGGTGCCATGCAGGGCACGAATCTGGCGCTGTACCGCCAGCTGGCGGCAGAGGTGCCGGGCGTGGCCTTCACGGCCAGCGGCGGCATCTCGTCGGAAGCCGAGCTGCTGGAACTGAAAAAGATGGGCACCGCTGCCGCGATCCTGGGCAAGAGCCTGTATACCGGGGCGCTGGATCTGAAACGTTGTGTAGAACTGGTGCAGAATTAAACGGAGGGGAACGAAAATGATCACAAAACGCATCATTCCCTGTCTGGATGTCCGGAATGGCCGGGTGGTCAAGGGCACGAATTTTGAGGGCATCCGGGATGTGGCCGACCCGGTGGAGATGGCCCGGATGTACAACGCCGCCGGTGCCGACGAGCTGGTGTTCTACGATATCACCGCCAGCTTTGAGGGCCGTGCTCTGTTCACCGATATCCTGACCCGGGTGGCAAGCGAGATCTTCATCCCGCTGACCGTAGGCGGCGGCATCAACACGCTGGAGGATTTTGACCGGGTGCTGAAATGCGGTGCCGATAAGGTCAGCGTCAACTCGGGCGCTCTGCGGGACCCCGGCCTCATCCCGGCGGCGGCCCAGAAATACGGCGATCAGTGCGTGGTGCTCTCGGCGGACGTGAAGCGGGTGAACGGCCAGTTCCGGGTGTTCGCCAAGGGTGGGCGCGAGGATACCGGTCGGGACGCGCTGGACTGGATCAGCTGGTGCGTGGCGCATGGCGCGGGGGAGATCTGCCTGAACAGCATTGACACCGATGGTGTCCGCACCGGCTTCGATCTCGAGATGCTGGACGCGGTCGCTGCCCGGGTGAATGTGCCCATCATCGCCAGCGGCGGCGCGGGCAAAAAGGAAGATTTCCTTGAGCTGTTCCACCACAAGGGCATCGACGCGGGCCTTGCGGCGGGCATTTTCCACCAGAAACTGCTGACCATCCACAATCTGAAAACCTATCTGAATGAAAATGGTGTCGAAATGCGGCTGTAAGCTCTTGCGTTTCGGGCAACTTTAGGATAAACTGTAAGTATCCCCTTTGGGGAGGGAGTATGGACCATGGAACTGAAATTTGATGAAAAGGGCCTCATTCCTGCCATCGTGCAGGATCACTACACCAAAGAGGTGCTCACCCTTGCCTACATGAACGCCGAGACGCTGGCACTGACCATTGCCGAGGGGCGTACGGTGTTCTGGAGCCGGAGCCGTCAGGAGATCTGGCGCAAGGGCGATACCAGCGGCAATGTCCAGCATGTGGTGTCCATCACCGCAGACTGCGACAAGGACGCACTGGTGGTGGAGGTGGTCAAGGATGGCCCTGCCTGCCATACCGGTGCCGAGAGCTGCTTCTTCAACGAAGTGTATGTCTCGCCGGAGCTTAAACAGTTCAGCTGGCAGGGGCTTTACGAACTCATCCAGGGACGCAGGGATCATCCTCAGGAAGGCAGCTACACCACCTACCTGTTCGAGAAGGGCAAGGAGAAGATCCTGAAAAAGGTGGGCGAGGAGTGCACCGAGGTCATCATTGCGGGAGAAAAAGAGGACAAGGCCGAGACCATCTATGAGATCAGCGACTTGGCTTACCATGTGCTGGTGCTGATGGTGCAGGCGGGCATCACGGTGGAAGAGATCACCCGTGAGCTGGAAAAACGACACGTTATTGACCACAAGGTCAAACAGGAAAGGATGCAGTGATTTAGTTATGGCAGATTATAAGAAGTCCAGTGTTCATTGCCACTCGACGATGTGCGATGGCAAAAATACCTTGCAGGAAATGGCCAGTGCCGCCTGTGCACAGGGCCTGACGACCCTGGGCTTCTCCGGCCATAGCTATACGCAGCGAGACCGCGAGTACTGCATGAGCCCCAGCCGCACCGCCCAGTACAAGGCCACCATTGCAAAGCTCAAGGCAGAGTATAAGGGCAAGGTGGACATCCTCTGCGGCATCGAGTGGGACAGCCTGAGCGAGGACAAGCCCGAGAACTACGATTACTGGATCGGTGCGGCCCATCACCTGTACGGCAAGAACACCGGCAAGTACTACGAGATCGACTTCCGCCCGCAGGATCTGCACGACTGCATCTTTGATGATTTCGACGGTGACCCGCTGGCGGCTGTGGAGGCCTACTTTGCAGAGGTGGAGAAGGTTGCCGCCAAGGGACCGGACATTCTGGCCCACATCGACCTCATTAAGAAGCTGAACGGCGAGGGTGAGTTCTTTGATGAAGAGGCTCCCCGCTACCGGGCCGCTGCCCTCAAGGCTCTGAACGCAGCCAAAGAGCACATCTGCCTGCTGGAAGTGAACACCGGCGGCGTTTACCGCGGCTACCGCAAGGACTTCTACCCCAGTGCATGGATGCTGGAGGAGTGGAACAAGATGGGCGGCAAGGTCATCATCACCTCCGACTCCCACGATGTTTCCAGCCTGACCTTCGGCTTTGAGGAAGCCGCCGCCGCCATCAAGGCAGCCGGCTTCACCAGCGTGGAGGTGCTGACCGGCCACGGCTTTGAGACCCAGGAGCTGTAAAAGAAAAATAAAGCACAACCCTCTCCGTTTTTGCTGTGCAATGCCGGGGAGGGTTGTTTTCCGTAAACTGTGAGGAACCTTATGACCCAAACTGCGAAAAAATCCCCCTTCAGCATGAATGTGGACCTGATGCACGGGCCCATTTTCAAAAACCTGCTGCTGTTCATGCTGCCCATCTTCATCTCCAGCCTGTTCCAGCAGCTCTATAACACCGTGGACACCATGATCGTGGGCAATGTGCTGGGCGATACCGCCCTTGCCGCCATTGGCTCCTGCGGCTCGATCTACGAGCTTCTGGTCGGTTTTGGCCTCGGTATCGGCAACGGCCTTGCAATCGTTGCAGCGCGCTCCTACGGGGCGCAGGATCACGATCTGCTCAAAAAGACCGTGGCAGGCTCACTGGTCATCGGTCTGGTGGCTTCCCTCTGCATTACGCTGGCGGGTGTGCTGGGCCTGCACCCGCTGCTCCTCATGCTGGACACCCCGGCGGAGATCCTGGACGATGCGTACCGCTACATTTTGACCATCGATCTGGGCGTGCTGGTCATGTTCGCCTATAACCTCTGCGCGGGCCTGCTGCGCGCCATTGGCAACAGCGTGATGCCGCTGGTGTTCCTGCTCATCTCCTCGGGCCTGAATGTGGTGCTGGATCTCCTGTTCATTGCAAGAATGGGCATGGGGGTGCAGGGAGCGGCTGTGGCAACGGTCATCTCGCAGGGCGTTTCGGTGGTGCTCTGCATCCTGTACATCTTCCTCAGAGTGAAGATCCTGCTGCCGGAAAAACAGCATTTCAGGGTGGGCAGCCACCTTTACTGGGAGCTGTTCAGCCAGAGCATCTCCATGGGTCTGATGAGCAGCATCGTCTCGGCTGGCTCGGTGGTGCTGCAGTATGGCATCAACGGGCTGGGCACGCTGGTCATTGCCGGTCACACCGCCGCCCGGAAGCTGTTCTCCTTTACCAGCATGCCGGTCATGGCCATGGCATCGGCATGCTCCACGTTTGTTTCCCAGAACTGCGGCGCAAACCAGCCGGAGCGTGTCCGCAAGGGCATGAAGGAGATCGCCCTGTACAGCGTGGCGGTGGCCGTGCTGGCGGTCCTTCTGATGCAGCTGGGCGCAGAGTGGATGGTGCAGCTCATCTCTGGCTCCAACGAGCCTGTGGTGCTGGAAAACGGCGCACGGTATCTGCTCTGGAACGCGCCCTTCTACTCGGTGCTGGGTGTCCTGCTGGCCACCCGCTACGCCCTGCAGAGCCTGGGGCAGAAGGTCCTGCCCCTCTTCTCCAGTGTCATCGAGCTGGTGGGCAAGGTGGTATTCGTGCTCTTCTTCATCCCGAAGTTTGCCTATAACGCCGTCATCCTCTGTGAGCCCATCATCTGGTGCTTCATGGCGGCGTACCTCGTGCTGGTCTACCTGCACGACCCGTTTGTGTTCCCGAAAAAAGCAGAATAAGAAAAAGACCCGGCTGCCAATGACAGCCGGGTCTTTGTGTCTGCGGGAAGTGGATGAAACGGATCGGGCAAGGGGGCTTACAGTGCCGAATAGCCGAAGCTGTTGACCAGTGCATCGATATGCTGGCCCGCCTTGCACATGGGGCACTCGCGGGAATCGAAGCTGGCATAATCGGGCAGGTTGGAGGGGTCAAAAATAGAGGTGACCGGGATGCCCAGGCACTCGGTGGCGGTGGCGAAGATGGCGCTCAGGCCTGCCACAGTGCCGCCGTAGTAGTTGATCGCCTCAATCGCAGCCTGCACGGTGTAGCCGGTGGTGATAGAAGCAGCCAGGATCAGCACATGCTTGCCCTTGACCATGGGGGCCAGATTGTCGCGCAGGATGATCTGGCTGCCGGTGGTGTACTCCGGGGTGATGACATAGATGGTCTGGTGGGCGTTCATGTTGGCAAAGCCGTCCTTGGTCAGCTCGTTGGCAAGGCAGGTGCCGATGACCTGTGTGCCGTCCAGGCAGAGAACGGTATCCACGATGGTGTTGTGCTGGTAGGCGGCCACCAGCTCTTTTGCCACAGCCTTTGCCTCGGAAAGGCGGGACTTCTGGGTGGTGACATCGATATAGTAATTGATGTGGCTGTGGCTGGTTGCGAAATGGCCCTTTGCCACACGCAGGAACAGATTGCTCTTGTTGGTGGGAAGCTTTACCATGTTGATCATAACTGCAACACTCCTGTTCTGTCAAACTACGGCCCATTGGCCTTTTTCAGGCGGAAACACAAACAGCGCGGCGGCCCCTGCCGCTGCGCTCCCCTTCTTTTCCATGAACCTATGGTATCAGAAAATGCGGGTGTGCACAAGATACAGAATTGCTGAAAATTTGAAGAAAAATTGAGACACTTTGCCAGCACAAACGGCACAAAAAAGCCGCCCGGCTTTTCCGGACGGCTTGGGATGTACGTTGGGGAGATTACTTGGTGGTGGTAGAGCCGGAGCTGGCGCTCGCAGCACGAGCCAGAACCCAGTTCATGGAATACTCGGCATACTGCAGGTCGGGGCAGTAGGTAAAGACCAGCTTTTCGCCCTCAGCCAGAGAGGCGTTGAGCGTGATGGTGCCCTTATTGATAGCGCTGTTTGCCAGGTTGGTGTCCAGCAGGGAAGCGTCGATCTTAAGCTCGTTGCTGGTTCCACCGACATACTTTGCCTTCTGCTTGCCGTCCTTACCGTAGACGATCGCCTTGAAGTTGCTGGGCTGGATGGGCAGGTTGTTGGTGCGGCCAACGGTGATCTGGAAGGGGAAGGTAATGGAATTGCCGGTCAGGTCAATATCCTTGTACTTCTTGGCATTGTCATCGTAGGTACCAAGAACGGCATTGATCTGCAGAACAGTAATGGAACCGGCACCATCGCAGTACAGGTTCTTGGTATCGGTCTGATCACAGCCGGAGAAGAGGCTGGCACCCGCAACGGCCACAGCTGCAACAGCGGAGTATTTCAGGAAAGAGCGGCGAGAAAATGCTAACGACATAATCGTTCCTCCTTATAATGTGCAAAACGCACGAAATGCCAAAAGGCTCTGCCTATACAATAGGCGAAACGGGGGCGAATGTCAATGGTTTTCACAAATCTTTTGTGAAAATTTCCCACCGCCGCCGTGCAAATCATACGAAATTTCGTCCTGATCGATCAGGCTTTGGTCAGGTCAGAGGCGTTGATGGTAAAGTTCAGGGTCTTGCCGGAAACAAAGGTCGGGGTGTAGGTCACGCCGATCTGCTGCCAGGTGGTGGGCACCATGCAGACCAGCTCAATGTAGCCTGCACCCTGCGGGGGAATGGCAGAGGCCGTGGTAAAGCTCTCGGTGGTGCTGTCGTACAGCTGGACATAAGCGCCGCCCTCGGCTGCCTGACCGTCGCAGGTGAAGGAGAAGTCGGTGGTGGAAGCGGACAGAGCGTGGAAGTAACCGGCAGTGTTGGCAGCGATCTGCTCCGGGGTATCCAGAGGATAGGCCTCACCGATCTCCTGAATGTTCTGTGCGCCGATGGCAAAGGTGTCGCGGCTGGAACGGTTTGCAGAGGTGATCAGCATGGCAATGTACTCATAGCCCTCGGCATCGGGGGCACTTGCCAGAGTAAAGACGCTGGTCAGCTGGACCGCCAGATTGTTCCAGTTGCTGATCTTATCGCCGACCTTGACCTCGATGGAAGAGTTATCGCCGGCCTGGCAGCCGCCCAGCACAGCAGCAGCGCCCAGAGCAGCGGCAGAAGCACCGGTGACCTTGAGGAAGGTGCGGCGGGAAATCTTGTTCGACATAAAGCTTGCCTCCTTAATCAATGGCAGAAATCTTTTTCTTCGCTGATTCGTTTATAGCATTTTTTACCGGAAATTGCAAGGCCCTGGGCACAGAATTAACAGGAGTTTCACACAGAAGCTCACTGGTTGGGGTCCAGGCCGCGCACATGGGTCTCGCTGGTCTTGACCAGATTCAGCAGGCTGGGGGTGTACAGCGGGTATTCCCGGGTCAGGCTCTCGGTGGTCATGGCAAGGCAGGAGGGGTCTTTCACGCCCTCGGCACCGTTCAGGTCCTCACCGGCCAGCAGGTCCTCCACGTTGCTCTCGCTCATCCGCATCACGGCATCGGAGTAGCCGGGCCAGCGGCGGGCCTCCACGCTGAACAGGCTCTGGGCGTTGTGGGGCTCGGCGGAGTAGAGCAGGCGGAACATCTTGGCCACGGCCATCATCAGGTAGGTGCTGACCTCGGTGGTCAGGGCCTTGCTGTGGCACTCGGCGATCTTGGCATACAGCACGTTCAGGCTGTTGGAGATCAGCTTTTTGTTCATGGTGGGCAGAACGCTGCCGTGGTAGACGTTGTCCTTCATCTTATCGGGGTTGGGCAGGTCATCGGCGTTCAGCATCATGCCGTTGCGCTCAGCCGAGCGGCCCAGCAGATAATCGCAGGACACATTATAGTAATCCGCTACCCGGACAACAAAGTCCAGACCGCACTCGCGGATGCCCTTTTCGTAGTGGGAGAGCAGTGCCTGGGACACCCCAAGGTCTTCGGCGGCCTGCTTCTGGGTGATGCCGCGCTCCTTGCGCAGCAGCTTGATGATACGGTTGAATTCCATGATTTTGGACTCCTCAGTAGTGGAAATTGAACTTCTTTGAGTTTTGGTTTACAACATGTTGATTATACACAGTGGAAAACCAAAAGTAAAGCAAGAAAAGTGACGGAAATTCTCGTCATTTTTCGTCATTTTTGTCAAAAGGCTTGCCCCGGATACCATATCTATGCTAAACTAAAGACAATCAACGCATATTTTGTGGCGCACGGCCCGGGCAGGATGCCCACTGCCGGTGCGAAATTTTACAGCAAAGAGGAACTCTTTGCCAGATAGAGGTGTTTTTCCATGAAAACGTTCAAACTTCATCTCATCCGCCACGGCATGACGGCCGGTAATCTGCAGGGCCTGTACATCGGCAGCGGTACGGACATCCCCCTGTGTGATGAGGGCCGCGCCCAGCTGAAGGAGCTGAAGGAGCGGTTCGAGTATCCGCAGGTGGACACGGTGTTCTCCTCCCCGTTGGTGCGCGCTGTGGAGACAGCGAACATTCTGTTCCCCAATGCAGGCCACCAGTTCACAGTGCACGACCTGCGGGAAGCGGGCTTTGGCGTGTTTGAGAACCGCCCCGTGAAGGATCTGGTCAAGGAAGAGGATTTCAAGAAGTGGATCACCCCCGGCTCCGGCTTTGTGCCCGAGGGAGCAGAGCCCACCGAGCAGTTCCATGCCCGCTGCGCCGAGACCCTGCTCAAGCTGTTTGAGTATATGATCCGGATGGATGTGACCGAGGCTGCCTGCGTGACCCATGGCGGCGTGATCATGAGTATGCTGAGCCAGCGCGCGCTGCCCTCCCGCCACCCGGAACAGTGGATGGCCGACCCCGGCTGCGGCTATACCGTCCAGACCGACGTGCAGCTCTGGATGCGCGACCGTCTGGTGGAGGCCATCGACATCGTCCCCTTTGGTTACGCCGATACCCTGCGCGGGCAGGCAGAAGCCGAGGAAAACGAGGCATTTGAGTAAGAATCTTTGCCGCGCCGCCCTGAAAATATCCAAAACACGTAAAAACGCGGAAGAACAGGTAAAATTCCGGGCAAATCTCTTGACAGAAAGCCAGGAATTTACTATTGTATAAAGAGAACTTATTTTCCCGTTAGGAGGAATCCCCGATGTCACAATCCCTGTCCCGCCGCTCGTTCCTGAAATATGCCGGTTCCGGCGCAGTCAGTCTGGCTGCTGCCCTGCTCACCGGTGTTTCGGGCGCGGCTCTGACCCCCTGCTATGAGGGCGAACCTGCTCTGTTGGACGGCAAGGCGGCAGTGGAGCTGCTGGGCTATGCGCCTGCCCCGGAGCTGGACAGCACGCTGGTCTATCTGTCGGTGGAGAACCTCTCGGCCCGGCCGCTGGCTGTGGGGGCCAGCTACCTGCAGAGCCGCGGCCTGGACAGCAGGAATGCCCTGTACAGCCTGGGCACCGGCCTGACTGCCCTGTGTGATGGCAGACAGGTGCGGGTGGGCAGCTTTGCAGCTCCCCTCTACGGTGAGAATGCGGCAGATGCCTCTGCCTTTACCTTGAATCTTTCCGCAGGGCGCGGGGCGATGCTCCACTGCTTCTGCGAGACCCCGGCGGACTGGCAGACGCTGGAGCTGATCTATCAGCCCGACTTTGCCGCAGGCCAGACCGTCCATTTTGTGGTGCGCCGGGATGCCGATGAGGTCCATCTGGGCGTGGTGCCTGCCACCCTTGCCGAGGTGGGCAGCGTGGTCGATCTGTAAAAAACATAGCGTAAAAAGAGACGGTTCTGCATCGGATTGCAGGACCGTCTCTTTTGCTTATAACAGGCTTTCCCCGGTGGAGTTCTGCACAGTGAGCTCCTGCCCGGTCAGGCTGGACACCAGCGCCAGATAGCTGCGGCCTGCCGTCAGGGTCAGGGGGCGGCCGTTGGAATCATACAGGAAGAAGGTGGTCTCGCTGCCCTGCGTCCAGGTGATGTTCCACAGGTGGCCCTCGTTGAGCCAGACACCGCCGCCCATGGTCAGGTCGTAATCCAGCGTCACACCATCGTCACGCAGGGTGGATGCACTGAACAGAATGAGCAGGTTGTCGAAATCTGCCTGCTGGCCGTTGTTGGCATCCAGCTGCGGTGTGCCGTCTGCGTGGAGCATCCGGTAGGTCTTGGTGTCGGCATCGTAGGTGAAGCCGGTGGCGTTCTGCGCATCAAACTGGACCCGGACACTCATTGCGTCCGAAGCATCTGCATCGGGCAGCTTGCCGCTTTCCTGCATGGGCAGCAGACCCGGAACGGAGAGGAGGGTTCCGCTCTCGCTGTCGGAGCTGCTGGAAGAGGTGTCCGTGACGCGGGATTCTGTCAGGGCCGGGGAGATGTTCAGGCTGCCCAGCACACCCGAAAGTGCTGCACCGCTGGTATGCCACAGCGGGACATTCTGCCAATTGGTCTCACAGGAAAAGGCATTGGTGCCCACCTCCAGTGCGTCTACCGCGCGCAGAGAGTAGTAATCAAGGTAGTTCTGGTCAAACTGCCCGCCGCCCCGCTGCACCGGCAGTACCTGCTGGCCCACCAGCAGCCGCCAGTAGAGGTCCTGCCCGGCAGAGACAGGCCCGACCTGCGGCACGGCCCCCACGGCAGGGTAGACCAGACAGAGCCTGGTGGACTGCTGCTGTGCGGTCAGGGCTTCCAGCACCAGCGAGGCTGTGGAAAGCCCCCACTGAGTGGTGCTGGCGGCCGCGTTGTCAATGGTGATGGCGACCGGCCGCTGGCCCGGCCAGACAAGTTCCTGCCCAGTGAGCGGGTCAGTGGGACTTTCAGCGGGCTGGGAGCTGGGGCTGAGCGCACAGCCTGTCAGCAGTGCGGCGCTGAGCGCAAAACAGAGCAAAGCGCGCATCCAAAAGCGTTTCATCGGTTTCCCTCTTCTGCCCCGGAGGGCGGGTGATTTAGTAGCTGAAATTGCTCCACTCATCATTGTCCACCAGTGCCAGATAGGTCTTGCCCCGGTTCAGGGTCATCTCCTCGCCGGTTTCGGTGTAGAGCTTGAGCGGATGGGTGGGATGCGGCTTCTCCCAGCGGCCCACCTGCACGCCGCCCCGTGTGAAGAGGTACGCCTGCCCACCGGCCACATAGTTGACCGACTGGACATCGTGAGAATCGCCCGCATAGGCGGCGATATCGGCAAAGCAGACCACCACGTTGTCAAAGGTCAGCTGCTTGCCGGTCAGCTCGTCCACGGTGTTCTCATAGGCTTTTTTGGAGCGGTTGTACATTTCCAGCTTGTAGCTGCGGCCCCAGCTGTTGTAGGTCAGGCGGGTCCTGTAGCTCTCGGAGTGGGTGATGCTGATGGTTTTGGCCGCAGGGGCACCGGGAAGGTCATTGGAGGCCGCGGTGCGGTAGTCGGCAAAGTGGAAGAAAGGCGTTTCGTTGGCGTAGGTCAGGCCGATGCCGGCGTTGCCGGCCGCCTGTTTGATCTCCTTGCCGGAGGTGAACTCGGTGTGTTCGTAGGCTACATTGCGGCCGCGGCTGTCACGGTGGGCAACGTGGGGGTGGACCGGCGTGTTGAAGTAGCTCTTGCCGCCGATGTTCAGGCCGGAGTAATCGTATACATTGATGAACTGGGTGCAGAAAATGCTCTCGCCATCGTGGTAATAGAGGGCCTGATGGGGCATGAGCAGCTGCAGGAACTGGTCGCGGCCGGAGCGCAGCGGCCCGACCTCCGGGATGGTGTCCGCATCCCGGAACACGGCACACAGGCGGGTGATGCCGCCCTCTACTTTGCTCTCAATGAGCAGGTCTGCCGAGCCGATGCCGCGCTGGGGGCGTGCGTTCTGCTTTTCGGAGTTGGCGATGTTGTTGATCATCACACCCACCATCCGGCCGGTGCTCTTGCGGGCTTCGCCGGTCAGAGGGTCAGCGTCGTAGGCTGGCAGAAGGCTGAGCGCAGAGCTTGCAGCTTCGCTGGACGCTGCCGAGGAGGCGGCTGCCTCACCAGCTGCGGCCTCACCGGCTGCGACCACAGAGGATGCAGCGGCCTCAGAAGAAGCAGAAGAGGATGCCGCCGAGCCGCAGAACAGGCTCTTCATCCAGTCGGGCAGGTCACCGCCCAGAATGGCACTGCCGGGGCTTGCAGAGCAGCCGGTGAGCGCCAGCAGCGCCGCCGTCAGCCCGGAATAGCGAAGTACGGACCGTCGAGAAATTTTCATGGAAAAAGCCCTCCTATCGGATCGGCTTGCCCGGCGCGGAAGTGCGCCCGGCAGGTCGGTTGCAGTTTTGTAATGAACTGCTTTGATTGTACTGGTTCTTGCCCGGTTTGTAAAGGGGCAGTTCGTGGCAAAATCTGCCCGATGACAGCTTTGGGAAAGTTTTTTGTGCAGAAAGCTTGCTTTTTGCCCGGGAGTATGGTAATATTATTCGGCAGTATCGTGTTATACTGCGCTTTATAATGTATGCGCTCGTAGCTCAGCCGGTAGAGCATCTGACTTTTAATCAGAGGGCCAGGGATTCGAGTTCCCTCGAGCGCACCAAAGAAAAACCCACGATTAACCGTTGAAAACGCGGTGCAAATCGTGGGTTTTTCTGTTTTACAAGGGGTGCGAAACAGCCAGAATGTGCCTTATTTGTGCCTTACTCTTGAAAAAATGCCTTGCCGTGTGCCTTACGCTGTGCCTTGCTTCTGATGCCCGGCGGTGTGGGCGGGGCGGTTCAGGCTACGAGATTTGCGGGCGGTCTGGGGGTGGCCGCTACACGTGCCGGGCGGTGTCCACCGGGGGCCATAGCAGGGACGGGGGCAACGTGGGCCGGTCTGCCTGCTGGTGTGGGGCGGTCTGATCGTGTGCGTGGTTGCTGCTACTCCCGGCGGGGTCTGCGGTCGGCTTCCAGTGCGGGCCCGCTCTTGTTGGGTGCGGGGCTGTGGTCGTGCTGGTGGTTCTCTCCTTGCCTGATCTGTGGCTGATCTCCCCGGCGGAATATGGATGCAGCGGGCAATGCGGGCGGCGGTCTGGCTGTGTGGTTCTTCCCAATTGTTTCCGCCGGGCGGCGTCCGGCTCCATCATGCAAAAGAAAAAGCCTGTCCTGCTTGATAGTCGGGCGGGCTTTCGTGCTGTCTGGGGGCCTAATCGTGTGGGGCTGCGGGTGCTGCACAGCTTCCAGCGTGGGCGGCTGGGTGTCTGATCTGGGCTGTGTGGGTGTGTGCTGCGTGTGTCCGGGATGCCGCCGGGCGGTCTGATCGTAGGTGTGCGGGTGGTGCTGGGCGTTCTGTTGCCGGTGCTGCGGCGGGGTGTGGTGCTGCTGATCTGTGCATGATTTCCCCCGGCGGGGTACGTTGGCTGCGTGCATCAGAGTGCGGGCCGGGTGCGTGCTGCGGCGCTGCCAGAGCGGGGCGGCTATGTGGGTTTGGGATTCTTCCCAACAAGTTCTTGCAACGCAAGGGGCCGTGTATGTACAGGGCCATTGCTTGCAAGAGCAGCGTATTGTATATACGTCTGCCCTGCTTGCAAGCACTAGGCCCTCTGCAAGAGCACACGACTTTCCGTGAAAGTCTAGTGTGTTACACCTCGCCGCCGGGCGGGGTGTACGTTCTCGGTGTGCTCCCGGGTGTGTCCATCATCCAATTTGTCGGATGCCGTGGGCGGTCTGGCTTTGCTCTGCCGGGGCCGGGTCGCCCTGCTCAAAGTACCGGGCTAGGCTGTCCAGATTCACAAGCCAGCCGCGCCCGGCATTCACATACCGGACTTTGCCGGTCCTGCAAAGCCGCCGGATATAGTGGGGTGACAGTCCGTAAATTTCAGCGGCCTGCTTTACGGTTCCCATGTTCGGGTAGCGGATCGTATTGTTCAAGCAATGCACCTCTTTTTCTGCTGGTCGGTTTGTGTCGTTCTCTGTGTGCCTGCATTAAACCATGGGGCGGGCCATTTTGCAAGAGGGCCGAACGCGGGCGGCGGTGCAGCGGAATGTAGCATTGATGAACGGGAATCCTTACGCCTATTGGGAACAACGTGGAATCTCTTTGCATCTGATGCCATGGGGTGCCGTCCTGTGTCGTGGGGTGCCGTGGCTTGCATCAGGTTTTCCCGGCGGGCTATGGACAGATGGGGCGGCGTTCAGTCGGGCCGAATGTTTGATGAAATTAAATCGTTTTTGTAATGAAAGATTCTTGTGTGTAAAATGTGGAAAGTTTCAGCTTGCAATTGTTCAATATGTCAAATAAAAGTACGCGGAAATATTTTTCTTTGCATAGGTGCATTCAGCAGGCAGGGGGCGGGCTATGCGCGCGCAAATGAAACAGCTTCCGCAAGCCCGAAAAGTTCCATGGAAAAACAACTTGCGAATAGATCAGGGCAAAAGAATGTCACAGGCAAAAGGACAAGGCACACAGCCAGAAAACAGGACGGCGCATACTGTACCCGACATGATTACAAAACACCCGGCGGCAAGCAAGGGACAAAGCGTCATTACATAGTGACAATGCAGAGTATAGGCGGCTCTATTCAGCGGACTATACACACCACCCGGCGGAACAGATAAACAGGGGCAGCACATTCCAATTGGGGCGATATGCACAGCGGCGGCGGATGATTGCCACAGCCTGCCCGATCATATCCAGCGGCTAGGGGTCAACGGCTACAATGTGCGCATGAAAACCATTTCCGCAAGTGTTGAAACCCCGCCAGAAAAACAAACTTGCGAATACAGCAGAGCAAGGACGCAGTACAAGCAAAAAAGCAAGGCGGGAAGCGAGAAAACAGGCGGGGCCTATCGCGCAAGAATGATAACAAAACCATGCAGAACCGGACGTTTGAGCGTAGCTATAGTGTAACGATGTGAGCGTATTGTGCTATTTGATATCATTTTGTTGATTTTCTGCTCAGCATGGCGGTTGCACTATGGGATGATCTTCCCCAAGGCGTTAAGGTACTGGGGCGCTCTTTTGAAAACTATGCGGGTCCAGAAGCGCGAAATAATTTTAGACGGCAGGGATTTTTTTCACTTCCGCAAAAAATGGCCGTGAAAAATCTGCCGGGGGTCAAAAAAGCCGCCTGCCCTCTATAGCTCAGAGGGGCGGCGGCTTTAGATGTCAATTACTTGAACAGCGGCCCAAGGTCATAAGGGCTATAATCAGCAAGAACGTTGAAAGCATCAGAAAATCCACAAGTCTGATTTGCATAGTCCCCATGGTATGCCTTCCAAGGGCTAGTTGCTGTAATTAACAGGGAGTTGGGCGAAACATCCAGCCCGGCGGCAATGCGATTCAGGGTATCAAGATGGATTTTCCCGGCGGCGCGTAATGGCTTAATTTCCGCTGGGTCAAAGCCTGTACGCTGTTGCAGTTCGGATAGTGTACAATCCTGCTCACAAAGCTGCTGCAACAGGTTGAACGGGTCAACACGCAAGCGGGAACGCTGGTGGCCTTTTTTCTTTTTCATAGGATTCCTTTCTGGATGTTGTGAAAACCTATGCTTTGCCCTCTCTCCCCGATTGTGGTATACTATTGGGGGAAGATAGACACGCAAGTTATTTTCCTTTGTTCCTACGGATGGGACTTTCAAAGTAGCATGAGAGAAGCGGGGCAGCTTGTACCATGCGAAACGAAAGCCCTTTTTATTTTTGCGGGTGATTCATTCGCCAGTTGTTGGCGGCGCGGGTAATGACCAAACGCCGGAAGAAAATGATGTGTCCAGCGCTTGCATATTCCTTTTCAATCATATCGTAGTATTCTGCTACAGAGTGCCGCGTGTCCTCTTTTTCTCTGCGGCTTGATGCTGTGCCGGTTCCGGCTCCCGTTGTCATGCTTTCTTCTCCTTTTCGGCGTTCTCCATCATCTTTGCAAGTATTGCGTCAACTTCCGGCGGGATTGTGACCTGTCGGCCTTTCTGTGTCCGTGCCGGGGCAAGATGAATGGTGTTCCGGCGTTCCTGATCGTAATAGTCGCATTCTTCCAGAACGACAGACAAACGGTTGGTGATGCTTTCGCAAAGATGCTGACAGGACTTCAACTGCATTTCCAGTGTAACGCAATTTTCATTCAGCCATTCGCCGGACTCAAGTTCGGCAAGGGTCTTTCTGTGGAAAGGGATATTCAAGATAGATTCGGTATACTGAATCCGGCGCATAGCGTATTCCGTTATTTCGCCCTTTTTCATGAAAAGCTGGTAAGTTGCTTCCGCCCAACGCTCGGCGGCTTTCGCTTCCTCGAGAACAGACTTCAAAAAGTCCGCGTCAACTGTACAGCGTGGCATGATTCTTCACCACTCCTTTTCAAAAATGATTGATGGTAAGTTGCTCTTTGTGGTTACAGCGCGGCAAGTTCGGCTTTCAGGCGTTCCAATTCTTCCCGCTGATCTGCAAGAATGGCGGTGCGGATTCGGGTTTCCTGCTCTGTGCTGGGCTTCCAGTCAAACCCACGCACCTTTACTTCCTCAATGCTGTTCTTCTCGAAGATGGTCAAAAGCTGCTCGATCTTCTGGATTGTGGTGTAAAGGTCAGTTGCGTGTAAAAGTGTTTCTTTTGTCATAATGGTTCTTTCCTTTGGTTTTGTTTGTGCATAGACACACAGAATGATATTTTCATCAGGTGATTTATGTGCATCCAGCAGGCCGGGGCAAAATGCACTTTTATGCGGCCTGCCAGAGTTTGACCATGCTGCCGTCTGCGTTCAGCAACACCCGGCGGGCTTCATCGGTATCAAGGCGGCGGCACTCTACCACACAGGACACCCGGCGGACAGCGGCATAGGCTCGGGCGGTGCGCATGGCCTGCTCAAGCAAGGGCGTTTGGCCTAAAGTCTCGCCGGTGAGTGTATAGAGGGTGTAAATAAACATGGGGCATACTCCTTTCTTTTGGCTGTGAGGTCTGGCCGCTTGCTCTATCGGCGGAGAATCAGCCCGGCGGGGGCTGGGCATATTCCGCCGGGGTGGGCTGTTCTTCCGTTGCTCTGTCCTGTCGAAACGCCTTTTTCAATTCGGCGGTCTCTGTGTCCTCTTGTTGTGTCTGCGGCTGGGCGGCTATTTGCTCTGCTGCCTTTTCAATCTTTGGTATCTGCCGCTTTTTCAACTCTTCCGTTCCAGCGTAGCCGATTCTATTTGTGCCGCTAGGCAGGCTTGAAAAGACTGCCGTTTGCGGCTTTTTCTCATTCCGCGCTTGGCGCGTTCTCCTTTCTCCTTTACCTTCTCTTTTATCTTTCTCCTTTTCTTTATCCTCAGATATATTCTTGAGGGAATCGGAACCAGTGGTTATATCATCATCAAAACCAGTGGTTTTTTGTGGTCTGCCGCCTTTTGACCCATCTGCGTACTTTTTGTTATTGGAATCAATCAAAGGCTTTGCAAACTCCCAACATATTGCGGCATTATGGGGCAAGGAAGTTTCTTGACCGGTGAACGCATACTGCGCAAGTGCGTCATAAAATGCAAGCCTTTCACGAGGTTTTAGCTTACTTCCTCCACTCCAAAACGACCGATAGAACAAAAAACTTTTACGTTCTTCCATGTGTTCCCCCTCAATTCATCAGGGGCACACCCGGCGGACGCTGGGAGCTGCGGGGGTCAGCTCCACCGGGGCAGGGTCGCCCTGCTCGAAGTACCGGGCAAGGCTGTCCAGATTTACAAGCCAGCCGCGCCCGGCATTTACGAACCGAATCTTACCGGCTTTGCACAGGCGGCGGATGTAATAGGGCGATAGGCCGTAAAGCTGGGCGGCTTGTTTGACCGGGGCCATGTTGGGCAAACGGGGATAGCTAATGCACTCGCCCATGGTCAATGCTCCTTTCCATCTTCCAACAGGCTTTCCACAGTCACGCCCAAAGCGGAAGCAACACGGCGAACGGAGTTTGCGTTACAACTTTTTCCGCCACGCAATGCCGTTATAGTGGCGCGGGAAACAGTGGCCCTTTGGGACAGGTCTGCAACGCCCACATCCTGCCGGGCCATTTCAGCGATCAGTTTTACACGGTCGATTCTCATACAATCAAGCTTCCTTTCATATTCATTTGCTTCATTTTAACATAAGCGTTTGAATAAATCAAGCCGAAAGATTATTCTTTTGCTTTTTTTCTTGTGAGAACTGTGTTATACTAAAAAAGAAAGGTGGTGCGGCTGGTGTCAATAGGCGATAACATCCGGACTGTGAGAAAACTTCAAGGGCTGACACAAAAAGAACTTGCAAGGCGATTAGGAATTTCCCCGGTTGGTGTTGCACAATGGGAAAACGGCTTAAGAAACCCAAAACACGAAACCATAAAGCGAATTGCAAGTGCTCTAGGGGTAAGTGTGACAGTATTATACGGACTTCCTGCAAAGGAAACAGCAGATCAACAAGAAGCATTGGAAAAGTTTTTGGATGAATCTGTTGATAATCAAGGTAATATCGACCCGAATAGATTTGCAGATGCAAAATACGGTGATCTCGGAAAGCTGGCGAATATGACAGATGAATTATATCTTAGTAGTCTAAAAGGCTGGACGGATTTTGATTTGCTGAATGTAATAGCCGGGAGCTTTAATGCACTAAATCGGGTTGGAAAAATTGAAGCAGTAAAACGCATTGCAGATTTAGAAACCAATCCACGATACTATAAAATACCGCCATATGATTCGGAAAACTCGCAGGATGCCGCCGGGGACACTCCCAAAGATACACCTCCCAAGAACGACTAAAGCCGTCCATCGGGGCTTATGTGCCGCTGTGAGTGCGGATATAGCCCCATAGAGCGCACACAACGATTGTGACAGGTGAGAACATGGAAGAACTTTATAATCAGCTTGCGACACTGGCCCGGCGGTATGGCGCAAAGCGGCTTGTGCTGTTTGGCTCCCGTGCCCGGGGCGACAACCGGCCCAACAGTGACATTGATTTGGCTGTGTACGGGATGCCAGAGGATAACCGGGCGGAGTTCTGGATGCACTGCGAGGAACTGCCCACGCTGCTGAAATTTGATATTGTGCACATTCAGGACGGCATGGAGCCGGTATTTCTTGCGAACATCGAAAGGGATGGTGTTGAACTGATGGACAAGCTGCATGAAAAATACGACCGCTTTACCGCTGCGGTGGCCCGGCTGCGGGAAGCGCTGGACGATTACAAGAAGTTCCCATTGGATTCTGTACGGGATGGAACCATTCAGCGGTTTGAGTTCTGCACGGAACTGGCATGGAAAACCATGCGGGAATACCTGCTTGACCAAGGCTATACCAACATCAACAGCCCGAAAGAGGTTATCAAACAGGCGTTTGCCTTTGGCATGATAGACGATCAAAAGGCATGGGTGGAGCTGCTGAACGACCGCAATTTGACTTCCCACGTTTACGATGAAGCCACAGCGGCGGCTATCTTTGCACGGATAGAGGGCCAGTATCTGCCCCTGTTCGACAGCGTGACCGCCTACATGAAGGACGAATGAAGCCCGGCGGGATAGCAGAAAGCGGGGTGGACGGATGGCAAAGATAACAAAGCGGATGAAGAAAGACGGCACTTGCTCCTACTGCATCCGGGTCTCCAATGGCTACGACCGGCGGGGCCGTCAAGTGATGGTGAACCGGACGTTTACCCCGCCGCCGGGCATGACCGGGAAGAAGCTGGAAAAGGAATTGCAGCGGCAGGCGGATGCCTTTGAACAGGAAGTGCATGCCGGTGTGCTGCTGGATGCGTCCATGAAGGTGGACGACCTGATAGAACGATGGTTCACCGAGTACGCAGAAAAGAAGCTCAAGCCCAAGACGGTTTACAACTACCGGCGTTTGGTGCCGCGTATTTCCGCCGGGCTGGGGCAACTGAAAGTGTGCCAAGTGAAACCGGCGCACCTGATGGCTTTTTACTCGAACCTAGAGGAACAGGGTGTGCGGGAAGATAGTACCTATACCGCAACGCCTGCCCTGCTGGAACGTCTGCCCCATGGCAAGCGGGGCCAGATCGCCAAGGCAGCAGGCATTGGGGACGATACCATGCGGAACGTGTATCGGGGCGCAAACGTAAGCCAGAGCACAGCCGAAAAGGTTGTCCGGGTGGTGGGGCTTCCCCTCTCCAAGGCGTTCACAGAGCACGTCAAGGACGGCGGAAGGCTCAACGGGAATACGGTGCAGCACTATCACCGGATGCTGTCCAGCGTATTCACAAAGGCTGTGCAGTGGGGTCTTGTACCGGAAAACCCTTGCAAGCGGGCAGAAGCACCCAAGGCCGAAGAGATAGACGTGCAGGCGCTGGAAGAAAAGGACGTTGCCCGGCTGCTGGAAGCCTTACAGGATGCACCGGCGCAGTTCAGTGTTATCACACAGCTTGCCTTGTTCACCGGTGCCCGGCGGAGTGAGATTTGCGGGCTGCGCTGGTGTGATGTGGATTTGGACGCGGGTACACTGTCCATTGAGCGGAACGTGCAGTACATCCCGGGCAAGGGCACTGTATTCACCACGCCCAAAACAAAACGCTCCCGGCGGTGCATCAAGATAGGCCCGGAGTGTGTGCAGCTGCTGCGGGAATACCGCCAGCACCAACGGGCGGAACGGCTCAGGATGGGCACGGCATGGGTTCGGCGTGTGGAGATCGCCGGGAAAATGGTGGAGAATGATTTGCTATTCACCAAATGGAACGGTGCACCCATTGACCCCAAGACGGTAACAACGTGGTTCCCGGGCTTCCTCGCTGCCCATGATCTCCCGCCGGTACACTTCCACAGCCTGCGGCACACCAACGCAAGCTTGCTGATAGCCGCCCATGTTCCTGTTACGGCGGTGTCGGGCCGTCTGGGTCACGCCAAGACCAGCACCACAACAGATATCTATGCCGGGTTCATCCGGTCGGCGGACGCTGCTGCATCGGATGCCCTGACAGATGTGTTTACCCGGATTCGGGACGAAAACCACGCATAAAAACAGAGCAGCCCACAGGGGGCGGGGATGATTCCGCCGGGCCTGTGGGCTGCTTTCTCTATGATGGGCTGTGTGTTGTCCTGTTTATCGGATGCAAGGCGCACCGGAATGTGCCTTATTTGTGCCTTATCTGTCGCAAACAATTGGAAATGAATACGCACGAACGCGAATAAAAATGACGATGATTCTATATAAAACGGAACAAACGCAAACGGTCGTTTCCCAATTGGCTCATTCTTTTAATCAGAGGGCCAGGGATTCGAGTTCCCTCGAGCGCACCAAAAGGACGACAAATCGTTGAAAGAAACGGTTTGTCGTCTTTTTTGTTTTATGCGGACATTTTGAGCTTGTACCTATGATTTTTTCAAAAATTTTAGAGGTCAGAGGTACAGAAAAAATGAAGAAGATTCAGAAAAGTGCAGTCCGGTTTGATAATCTAAAACAAGATTTTTTGGATGATAAGAAGTATTCTGGCACGGCAGAAGCCACGTTGAACGGCTATCGGTATGAGATATTACACGGTTTTTGAAGTTCCTGTCAGATGAACAGTTAGCCGTGAATGAGGCAGGATTCAAGCGGTATGTTATCCACTTGACGGATAGCGGAATGACCGCAAACAGCGTCAACCACTATATCCGTTCGGTGAAAGTGTTCCTTTACTGGTGCATGGAGCAGGACGAAATAGCACTGTTCAAAATCAAGATGGTAAAGGCAAAAGAAAACATCAAGGACGTTTACATGCAGGAAGAATTTTGTGCACTGATTCAGCCGCCGAAACGTGAGGACAGCTTTGTTGTCTGGCGCAGTTGGGCTATCATCAACTTTATTTTGGGAACAGCAGCACGAGAAGCAACAGTCTGTGAAATGCAGATCCACTTTACCGTTTTATAGCAATTCAACATCTTCATGTAACAGCAACAGCGTTGAAGTGCATATCGCAAATTGCTGTTTTAACGTTCCACTGATTTCTTGCCTTGCGATCAAGAAAGCACTTCTGCTAAACACTCTACATTGAAAATGCAATCGTACACTGCTATAATAAAATTGTGATATTATCACCAAAAATCCAAGATACAAAGCGTTTGCGATTGGCAAACATTCAGGAGGAACGCATGGTAACAGGAGCCATTAAAAATAAGGTAGACAAAATCTGGACGGACATCTGGGCAGGCGGCATCACCAATCCGCTGACCGTCATTGAACAGCTGACCTATCTCATGTTCATCCGGTCACTGGACGAGAAAGAGCTTGCCACCGAAGATTTTGAGAACATGGCGGGCGAAAAGATGGAGCACATCTTCCCGGCCAGCGCGGCAGGGCAGTCTATGCGGTGGAGCCGCTTCAAGGATAAAGATTCCCGCGAAATTTTCCTGACCATGCAGCAGCGGGTGTTCCCGGCCATCAAAAAGATGAAGTATGGCCGTCTGCCGGACTTTGACGCAAACGGTGAGCTGGTGGAAATCGAGGACGACCCCACCCGCCCGGATGAGGGCAACACCGCCTTTGCGCGGTATATGGACGATGCCATGTTCCTGATTCCCACGCCACAGGTGCTGCAAAAGATCATCACCGGGCTGGAGGATCTTTACACCCACGACATTGCCGACCTTGATATGCAGGGCGACCTGTACGAGTATATGCTGCTAAAACTGTCCTCGGCAGGGCGGAACGGCCAGTTCCGCACGCCCAAGCACATCCGCGACATGATGGTGGAACTGGTGCAGCCCACGCCGGACGACTTCATCTGCGACCCCGCCTGCGGCACGGCGGGCTTTCTGGTGTCCAGTGCGCAGTACCTCCGCGCCCACTACGAGGACAGCATGACCTCGGAGCAGTGGCAGCATTTTGCCGGCCCGATGTTCACCGGCTTTGACATGGACCGCACCATGCTGCGCATTTCGGCCATGAACCTGATGCTCCACTCCATCACGAACCCGGAGATCGACTACAAGGACAGCGTGTCGAAGCAAAACTCCATTTGCAGCAAGTACACCATTTGCCTTGCAAACCCGCCGTTCAAGGGCACTGTGGATGCCGAGAGCATCAACGACGACCTGAAAGCCGTCACCAACACCAAAAAGACGGAGCTTCTGTTCCTTGCACTCTTCCTGCGGATGCTCAAAACCGGCGGACGCTGCGCCTGCATTGTGCCGGACGGCGTGCTGTTCGGTTCCAGCAAGGCACACCAGAGCATCCGGAAAGAACTGATTGAAAACCATCAGCTGCGGGCTGTCATCTCCATGCCCTCCGGCGTGTTCAAGCCCTACGCAGGCGTGTCCACGGCGGTGCTGGTGTTTACCAAGACCGGCGCGGGCGGCACCGACAAGGTGTGGTTCTACGATATGAAAGCCGACGGCTTTTCGCTGGACGACAAGCGCACCGAGGTGAAGGAAAACGACATCCCGGACATCATCGCCCGGTTTCAGAACCTCGATGCCGAAACTGACCGCAAGTGCACCGAGCAGAGTTTCTTTGTGCCCAAAGAGGAGATTGCCGCCAATGGGTATGATTTATCCATCAATAAGTACAAAGAGACCGAGTATGTGCCGGTGGAGTACCCCTCGACCACGGAGATCCTTGCTGACCTGCATGAGCTGGAAATGGAGATCACCAAGGGTTTGGCAGAGTTGGAGAAGATGATGTGATGGCGAAGTTGGGAGAGGTTTGCTTAATTAACCCCAAGAGTTGCACATTAAGAGATGACACTGAAGTTTCCTTTATTCCAATGACAAAAGTTGGTGAGCACGGGGAGTTCGATGCATCTGAAATTAAAAATTATTCAGAAGTAAAGAAAGGCTTCACAAATTTTCAAAATGGCGATATTTTATTTGCGAAAATTACACCTTGTATGGAAAATGGAAAAGGTGCAATCGCCCATAATATGAAAAACGGAATTGGCTTTGGAAGCACTGAATTTCATGTTTTGCGTCCTGATACAGACAAAATAACGAGCGAATGGCTGTATTATTTGACCACATGGAAGGCTTTTCGCAAAGAGGCTGAGAGAAACATGACTGGAAGCGCAGGTCAAAAACGTGTGCCAAAAACTTTCTTGGAAAATTATGTCGTGAACTTGCCAGATATTGATACCCAAAAAAGCGAAAACAAAATTTTGAGAAAAGTGGACGATTTGATTTTTCTTCGCAAACAACAGCTTGCCAAACTGGACGAGCTGGTAAAGGCGCGGTTTGTGGAGATGTTTGGAGATATAAATGTTAACAATAAGAAATGGATGACTTATCCTCTTGGAGAATTGTGTACGATTGTTAGAGGCGGTTCACCACGTCCAATTGAAAGGTATCTGGGAGGAACTATTCCTTGGATTAAAATCGGTGATGCGACAACTGGAGAAAACATTTACTTGAATTCTACGAAGGAATATATTATTCAAGAGGGCGTAAAAAAAAGCCGTATGATAAAAGCGGGAAGCTTGATTTTTGCAAATTGTGGGGTTTCGCTAGGATTTGCAAGAATTATTACATTTGATGGCTGTATTCACGATGGATGGCTTGCGATGGAAGATATTGACGAAAAGCTCGATAAAATATTCTTGTTATATTCTTTGAATCAAATGACTGAATATTTTAGGAAAACGGCGCCGGCAGGAACGCAACCAAACTTAAATACAAATATTATGAAGATGCATCGTCAAATTGTTCCACCCATGGAAATGCAAAAAGCTTTTATATCATTTGTGAAATGTGCAGATAGGCAAAAGCAAATCGTACAGCAGAGCCTTGAAAAGTTGGAACTGATGAAAAAGGCGCTGATGCAGGAATATTTTGGGTGACTCCCTCAGTCACCTTCGGTGACAGCTCCCTCTGGGAGGGAGCCTTTTGACAAAGAGGGAAAGTTTCCGGCCCGAGAAAAAGCCTCCCTCCTTGAGGGAGGTGGCGCGGCGTTAGCCGTGACGGAGGGAGTTGTACAGCAGAGCCTTGAAAAGCTGGAATTGATGAAAAAGGCACTGATGCAGGAATATTTTGGGTAACTCCCTCAGTCACCTTCGGTGACAGCTCCCTCTGGGAGGGAGCCTTTTGACAAAGAGGGAAAGTTTCCGGCCCGAGGAAAAGCCTCCCTCCTTGAGGGAGGTGGCGCGGCGTTAGCCGTGACGGAGGGAGTGAGCCGCAGAGCCTTGAAAAGCTGGAATTGATGAAAAAGCGCTGATGCAGGAATATTTTGGGTAACTCCCTCAGTCACCTTCGGTGACAGCTCCCTCTGAGAGGGAGCCTTTATGTGGTGGTAAGGCAAAAGCCTCCCTCCTAGAGGGAGGTGGCGCGGCGTTAGCCGTGACGGAGGGAGTTCCAGAAAGGAGCGCGTCCAGATGTCATTGCCATATCAAGGAAAATTGATCCCTCGTGCAAAAGAATTGCGCAAGGACGCAACCAAACAGGAAAATCATCTCTGGTATGATTTTCTGCGTGGCTATCCCGTGCGGTTTCAGCGTCAGAAAACGATTGATGGCTTTATTGCGGATTTCTATTGTCACGTTGCAAGGCTGGTCGTGGAAGTGGACGGTTCACAGCATTATGATGAGCAGGGACTGGCATACGACAAAGAACGCTCCGCCATTTTTGCCGAATATGGTGTGAAGGTGATTCGGTTTTCTAATCTGGAAATAGAGCAGAGCTTTCAAGAAGTTTGCAGTGCAATTGCTTTGGAAGTCAGAAAGCGGGTTCAGGAACTGGAAGATACTCCCTCAGTCAAAGCCTAGCGGCTTTGCCAGCTCCCTCTGGGAGGGAGCCTTTGGCGTAGCGGTGGGGCAAAAGCCTCCCTCCTAGAGGGAGGTGGCACGGCGAAGCCGTGACGGCGGGAGTTTCCCTGTGAGCACCATGATTCTGGTGAAAATTCTGAAATACATGTCGAAATTTGCATCCTTTTGTATAAAACATTGAAATACCATAAGGTGTATGCTACAATGAGGAAAAATATGGTATTTCGACGATGCGAAAGGAGCACATACGATGAACCAGTTCTACGATCAGATGTTTAATCCGACCTATGTGAATCAGAGCTTTTATCAATCGATTCCATCGCAGACGATGTGGCAGTATCAGCAAGACCAAAATGCAGAGGTTCAAAAGGCTGTAAAAGCAATATATGATCTGTGTGAAGCTGTGAATAAATTGGATGCGGAACATCAGCAACAGGCATTTTGCGTGTGCTTGGGAATAATTGCGGCAGAATTGGGATGGGCATAAAATTATCAGGAATGGAGTAAAAAGATGATTACCACTGATAAAAGATATCAGGTTTTTGTTAGTTCGACTTATGATGACCTACAAGATGAGCGCAAAGAAGTGATGCAAGCTCTTTTGGAACTTGATTGTATTCCAGCAGGTATGGAACTCTTCCCGGCATCCAGCGAAGACCAATGGTCTCTTATTAAGCGCGTCATTGATGATTGTGATTACTATATTTTAATTATCGGTGGTCGGTATGGAAGTGTTGGCCCTGATGGGATTAGCTATACTCAAATGGAATTTGAATATGCTCTTAAAACAGGGAAGCCCATCATTTCATTTGTACATAAAAATCCAGCATCCATACCAACTGGAAAAAGTGAGCAGACTGACGAGGGAAAAAAGAAACTAGAAGAATTTAAAAAACTTGCAGAAAAGAAATTGGTCAAGTTCTGGGAAACGCCGGCAGAACTTGGTTCTGTTGTGTCTCGAAGCATGGTAAAACTAATGAAAAATTTCCCAGCAGAAGGATGGGTAAAAGCAGGCAGTGCAGTTGACGAAAAATCCGTAAAAGAGATTGCACGGCTTCAAAAAGAAAACGAGGCCTTGAGAAAGAAAATAGAAAAAATCAGTGTGGAAGCCCCGGAAGGGACAGCAATGCTTAAACAGGGCGATGATTTGGTAACGCTAGGATTTGATTATAGCGCTAGAACGTACAGAGGTAGCTACATAGATATTGTGGGAGAAATAGATGTAACATGGAATGAGTTATTTGCAGAGGTTTCTCCGATTTTAATAAATGAAGCAAGCGAATCTGATATGCGAGGCGTTTTTGAGAATTTGGCAAGAAAAAAGCCTAATAATGTTACTTCAGAATATTCAGATGTTTCGGTGGATAATATAACTGATTCTTCTTTTGGGATGATTTGCGTTCAATTTAAAGCTCTAGGATATATCCAGCTAAGTGAGAAAAAGCACTCTGATCAGACGTATTGGTCTCTTACAAAATATGGTGAATTTGTCATGACACAGCTGGTTGCACAAAGAAGATAAATTAATCGAAAGGAGCCCTCCTTATGTCCAACTTCTCCTATCTCTCCACCCATCCCGAATACTCCCTCTTCGCCAATTCTGCCATCGAGGCCGAGAAAGTGTTCTCCACCTCCCCGGCGATGTGCGCGGTGGGGTGCCGGAAGGCGTTGGAGCTGGCGGTGAAGTGGGTGTATGCGGCAGATAAAACCATCACGATGCCCTACAAGGACAACCTGCAATCCCTGCTGCACGAGCCGAGCTTCCGGTTCGCGGTGGACCGGGATGTGTGGAGCGTGCTGCCCAGCATCGTGAAGGCGGGCAATCTGGCGGTACATACGGGGCATAGTGTGTCGGCGGCGGATGCAGTGTTCAGCCTGCGGGGGCTGTTCGACTTCATCCAGTGGGTGGATTACTGCTACGGCACGGACTATGTGGAGCGCTCCTTTGACGAAACAGCCATCCCCGGCGAAAAGGTAACGCTGGACGAAAAGAAGATCCGGGAACAGGAAAGCCTGCTGACCCAGAAGGATGCCGAGCTGGAAGCCCTGCGCAAGCAGGTGGAGAGCCTTTCGGCGGCGTACACAGCCAGCAAACAGCAGAACCAGCAGAGCCGCAGTTTTACCGCCGCCGACCTGACCGAGGCCGAGACGCGGCAGAAGATCATCGACATCGACCTCAAGGCCATGGGCTGGAAATTCACCGGGCCGGATGCCGATGTGCGCACCGAGTACGAAGTGGACAACATGAACGGCGCGCTGGGGCAGAAGGGCTATGCGGACTATGTGCTGATGGGCAAAGACGGCTTGCCGCTGGCGGTCATTGAAGCCAAGCGCAGCACCAAAGACCCCAACATCGGGCGCAAGCAGGCTCAGCTTTATGCAGACTGTCTGGAGCAGAAATTCGGCCGCCGTCCGATGCTGTTTACCACCAACGGCTACACCACCTATTTCTGGGATGAGCAGAGCGGCCCGCAGCGTGCTGTAAGCGGGGTGTTCTGCAAGGACGATTTACAGAAACTGATGAACCGCCGCACCGAGAAAAAGCCGCTGGACACCATTGAAATTGACGACAAAATCACCGACCGTTACTACCAGAAAAATGCCATCCGGGCTGTCTGCGCCCACATCGCGCAGGGCTTCCGGCGCAATCTGCTGGTCATGGCTACTGGCACGGGCAAGACCCGCACCGCATCCAGCCTGACCGATGTGCTGAGCCGGGGCGGTCATGTGACCAATGTGCTTTTTCTAGCCGACCGCACCGCGCTGGTCAAGCAGGCAAAGGACGACTTCAAAAAGTATCTGCCCGACCAGTCGCTGTGCAACCTATGCTCCTCTAAGGACGATAAGGCCGCGCGCATCGTGCTTTCCACCTATCCCACCATGCTCAACGCCATTGACAACGCCAAGACCAAGGACGGCGTGCCGCTGTTTTCGCCCGCCCACTTTGACCTTATCATCGTGGACGAGAGCCACCGCAGCATTTTCAAGAAATACCGCGCCATTTTTGATTATTTCGATGCGATTCTGGTGGGTCTGACCGCCACCCCGAAAACCGATGTAGACCGCAACACCTACGACTTTTTCGAGATGGAACACGGCATCCCCACCTACGCCTACGATTACGATACGGCGGTCTACACCGACCATGTGCTGGTGCCTTACTACAACTACGAGGTCAAGACGAAATTCACAGAAGAGGGCATCCACTACGACCAGCTTTCACCGGAGGATAAGGCCCGCTACGAGGACGATTTTGCCGAGGACGACACCCTGCCCACCTTTATCCCATCCGAAAAGCTGAACAAGTTCATCTTCAACGCCAACACCGTGGACACGGTGCTGCAAGATCTGATGGAACGGGGCATCCAGACGGCAGGCGGCGACCGCATCGGCAAGACCATCATCTTTGCCCAGAACAAGCGCCACGCGGAGTTTATCCGGGAACGCTTTGGCAAGCTCTACCCGCAGCTGGAGACCCAGTACCCGGGATTCATCCAGCGGGTGGTCTGCGATGATGCCTATGCGCAGTCCATCATTGACGACTTCAAACAGCCAGACAAGCCGCCGTTTATTGCGGTCTCGGTGGATATGATGGACACGGGCATCGATGTGCCGGAGTGCGTGAATCTGGTGCTCTTCAAAAAAGTACGCAGCAAAACGAAGTTCTGGCAGATGATCGGCCATGGTACACGGCTCTGCCCGTCCCTTGCCTGCGTGGATGCCATCGACGGCGAATATACGGGCAAACGGCGTTTTCTGATTTTCGACTACTGCGGCAACTTTGAATTTTTCCGTCAGAAACCCAACGGTTACGAGAGCGCGGACACCAAAAGCCTGTCCGAGAGCATTTTCTGCAAGCAGGTACGGATTGCCGCCGCGCTGCAGGATGGAGCCTATGCGGACGAAAAATACCAGAACTGGCGTAAAATTTTAACAGAAACCTGCCGTGCCGAAGTGGGAGCGCTGAACCCGGAACTGGTATCCGTGCGGCTGCACCGACAGGCCGTGGAACACTATCAAAAGCCGGGAGCCTTTGTCAGCCTGACCGAAACGGACAAGGGTACTCTGATGAAAGAGGTGGCACCGCTCATCTCGCTGGACGACAAAGATGAAGCCGCCAAGCGGTTCGATAACTTTGTGTATGGCTTGCTGCTCTGTGAACTGGAAGGTCTGCCGGGGCTGGGCCGCGCCCAGAAACAGCTGCGCAATACAGCGGCAATGCTGGAAGGGAAGGCTACCATCCCGCAGGTGCAGGCAAAGCTGTCCCTCATTCGGGAGGTGCAGACAGACGAATTTTTGACCTCGCACGATCTGCTCCGCTTTGAGGAAATGCGGCAGGAACTGCGGGAGCTTATCAAGTTTCTGGTGGACGGTGTAGAAGGGCAAAAGCCTGTCTACACGGCCCTTGCCGACCCGGTACTGGAACAGACTGAGGGCAAAACGCTGGATCCCGGCTACGATTTTGGCGAGTACCGGGAACGTGTGAACCGCTACATCATGGAGCACCGCAGCGATACGCTGGCCATCCACAAGCTGACCCAGAACATTCCGCTTTCCCGGGGTGACTATACCGAGCTGGAACATATCTTCACCTGTGAGCTGGGCAGCAAAGAGGACTATGCACGGGAGTTTCGGGATACACCCTTTGGTCTGCTGGTGCGTAAAGTGGCAAAGCTGGACCACGATGCTGCCATGCAGGCATTTTCCAAATTTATCAATGACGAATCGCTGAATGCAAAGCAGATCGCGTTTGTTCGGAAGGTCATTCATTACATTGAGCAGAACGGTTATGTGGAAAGCAAAGCGGTTCTGATGAAACCACCCTTTGACCAGCCCATTCTGTTTACCCGCCTGTTTGATGGCAAAACAGGCAGTGAACTGATGGATACGATCAATTCGGTGAAAGAGAATGCCACCCATGTGACCGCATAAAGTGGTAGAATGTACTGATAAAAACGGTATAATGGACAAGGAGCGGATAGACGGTTTCCGCAGCGCCTTTGCGCCGGGAGAAACTTTATTCTGGCAGGTCCCTGCTGCGGCAAGGGAGAGAATGGCGTTTTACAGTGAGAACCTTCCCCGCCTTTTTTCTGAAAAAATCACGGCGGTATTTGCGGTGTCCGACCACTATGCGCTGGAATTTATGCGATTTTTGCAGGGACAGGGCATCCGCGTCCCGGAGGAGCTGGTGGAACGGGAAAGCACAAGGAGGCTGCCATGTCAGACTTTATGAGGACCCTTTGCAAAATCGCCATTCCGGTCTGCCTTCAAAAGGAAGCGGAACGCCCGCTCACCGTGGAGATTTGGACACGGTGGGCGGGCGTTTTATGTTTATTTTCCGAGTACAACGGAGAGCCTGATCTCCTTTTCCGTCTCGCTCAGGTCAAGAGCGCCGCCATCGGCGACGGTCACGTGCAGCTCATAGAGCGTACCGGCGGTAAGTTCCGTTACAGCCTCGCCGTCCTCGTCTGTGATCGACCACAGTGCAGGATCGACCTTTGCTAGCTTGCCGTCCACGCCATAGGCGTAGAGGGTCAGACCGGAGGTGCTGCCGGACAGGTTATTCATGCGGAAAGCTACCGTGGTGTTGGGATGTACGTTGCGGACGGTCACAGTGTTGCGCCAGCTTGCAACGGTGCCTTCGCCGCCGTCCTGCGCAAACTGTTCCTGCGAGAGGACATTTCTTGCTGCCTGATCAAGATCGACCTTGCGGTAGGGCATTTCGGGCAGATAAACGAAACGGTCCTGCAAACGAAGCAGTTCCAGATAGCCTGTCGGGCAGTAGAGCGCATTGCCGCTGTTGCCGGCATACATTCCAATGGCCATGTTGTTATAGCCGTACTTGTTGGAAACATCCATCGTGAAAACGGTCTCGCCAGTTTCAAAATCCAGAATGATGTACTGCCACATCCCGGTGGTCACATCCTGCACATAGCCGTAGATATAGCCCGTTGCGGTGGAAAGCTTCAGGATGGAAGTGTCGCTCAGGTCGTTCCGGCTCCAGATGCTCTTCATCTCGTAGCCGTTTGCGGTCTTTACGGTGTCCATGCGCTCGATGCCGGGGGCGATCATAACATTGCCCTTCATGAGCCAGTTCTGGTCGTAAATATTAGCGTAGCTCTGGATGGAGGAGTCGTTGTTGGGATCCGCCAGACCTGCATTGCCCGCGCCAAACCAGTTGCAGACGATGGTGCTGACGGTGCCATTGCCGTCGTCATAGACGATGGCAGAGTTCTCAACGGCTACCTGATAGCCCTCGGGCAGGTCATCCAGCACCGGGGCGCTTGCCACGACCTCGCCGGTCTTCATATCGAGCGCAAGAAGGTTTACGATATCCTGATTGTCGGTGAACAGCACAAGGTTCGGTGTCAGTGTGGGAGAGCAGCCGCCGCCCCATGCAAGACCGCCGCCAGTGGTCTTATCGCCTTCGCCGCTCACCTTTGCACCCGCGCTCTCATAGGGCGTGCACCACACAACGTCTACGCCTTCTTCTGCACGCAGAAGATAGCAGTTCTGGTTGGTGAGGATCACCGCACCGTCCTTGGAGGCGGCGATGCCGTTCTCGGCACCCTCGCCGGGGGTCAGCTCGTAGACAAAGACAGCCTTTGAAAGGTCTGTCTGCTCGCCATTCAGGATCGCATCAATGGCAGAACGGGCAATATAGCCGATGACGCCCTGCTGCTGGCGCTGCGGATAAATGCGGAAGCCGCCCGTTGCAAACCAGAGGTTTCCGTCGTAGTCAAAGACCACGGACAAAAGATTCTGCGTCAGCTCTTTTCCAAGCGCGGCTTCGGCGGCAGCCTTGATATCAATGTCCAGTACCTTCTCAAATTCGGGCAGCACATTGCCGTTTTCATCTGTTGCACGGAGCATCAGCACATGGTTGTTGCTCGTGGGGCAGACGATGCGGTTTTCCGAGTCAAGGAACGTGTAGGAGCTCTGGATAACGTAACCGCCGCCGTCATGCTTCTTTGGCGAGAAATAGCCGAGCGTTTTTGTTTCTTCGGCGTTCAGGTTGCGGATGGCGATGCCGCCCAGCAGCGGCACAACGGCATGGCCGTAGCTGTCAAAATAGATAGCGGGAGAAGCATTTGCATTCGTTGTCTCATAGGAAACGTTGATCTCAGGATAGATCGCAAGCGGCAGGATCTCATCCGTTGAATCTGTGTTGTAGCCGTCGTGATGAATGTTTGCATCGCTCTTGGCCATGTAGGGGTTTTCCTCCACCTGCTTGGGGTTCAAGGCCTTCACAGGCAGTGCCGCAGAGGTCGTCTCCGCAGCAGAGGGCTGCACCACGGCGGACGGTGCAGAGGGCTGAGAAGCGGCAGCACTGTCTGCCGGCGTCTGTGTTCCGCCGCAGGCGGCCATGGAAAGGCACAATGCTGCGGTCAGCGACAAGCTCAACGCAGAGTGGATGATCTTTCTCTTTTTCATAAGTCGTTCTCCTTGTTGTGTTCGTTGCGGTCAGGTCGGCGCTGCTCTGCCGGATTTTTTTGATCCAGCCAGATGCAAAAACCCTGCCGCAAAGCGGCTTCGGTCACTGGCTCCAGCAGAAAGTAGTCTGCACGCAGCCGGAAGGCATGGAGCGAAAAATTCAGATCGCTGCACCAGATAACGCGTGTTTGGGGACAAAGCGCGCGCAGATGCTCTACTGCATTCAATCCATCCACCCCCGGCAGGGCGATCACGGCATTTGTCAGCGGATCGCAGCGTGCGGCTTCAAAAAAGCTTTCCTGATCGTGGTAACAGTCCATTTGGGGAAATAAACAATGCTCGGCGCAGAACTGCAAGATCTGCTCTGCCCAAAAAGCTTCCTGCGCCCTGCTGTTTGTCAGCACGGCGATTCGATACACAGCGACCCTCCTTCCTTCTGCCGTTGTTGAGGTTCTCTGTCTCTAGTATACGGGCGGATACGGCTGTTTCAAGCTGTTTGGCACGAAAGCCCCTTTTCCGTCACGAAATCCCGTTTTCTGCTGCGACAGAACCGGGCAACTGTGCTATAATCAGGATGAAAGAGTTTATAAAGGAGGTTGGAAGCTGTAAAACGGCTTCCTGATACAGCATGAGGATCGCAATCGTCGATGACCTTGATACCGAGCGCACACTGCTGAAGGAGCGCTTGGTGCGGCAGCTGAGTCAGCGCGGCGCAGATGCAGAAATTTTAGAGTTTGACAGCGGGGAAGCCTTTCTGGCGGCAGAAAAAGAGCAGCGCTTTACCGCCGCATTTCTGGATATTTACATGAATGGTTTAAGCGGCATGGACGCGGCAAAGGAACTTCGGAAAACAGACGCAGACTGTCTTCTGGTTTTTACCACCACCTCGACAGACCATGCACTCGAGGGGTTTCAGGTACGGGCATTTCATTATTTGGTCAAGCCCTTTTCAGAGGCCGAGTTGTCCGGTCTGTTGGATGAAATGCTCGCAAAACTCCCCCGCCCGGAGCCGGTTTTGACGGTGAAGGTGGATGGCAGCGACATCCATTTGCGCTATCGTGATATCATATCCGCCGAGCATTTCGCCCACATCATCAATATCCGCACCACTGCCGGCAAAACGCTTGCCATGCGCCAGAGTTTCAAGGCGTTCACAGAGCCGCTCAAAAAGGACCCGCGCTTTTTTGTTTGTGGCCGCGGTACGATCATCAATATGGAGAATGCTGCCGATTTTCAGGCTGCCGCCTTCTGTATGACGGACGGCAGCCGCGTCTATGTCAGTCAGGAGCTTTTGAAAGCCGCCCGACAGGCGTTTATGGAATTTCTGCTGCAAAGGGGGCGTGTGGGTTGAAGGATGTTCTGCGCCCGATCCTGGAGCTTACCGTTGTGTTTCCCGGCCTGCTGCTCGCGTATTTTCCGGTGCGCTCCTATCTGAAGCAGTCTTCCGCAAAGCTTGCGGTATGGGAGGTGCCGCTGCTGTTCGGGCTTTGCCTTGGCGGCGGGCTGCTTTGCTATCATTTCGGTCTCTCGACCGCGTTCCCCTTGCTGCTCATAACGTTTGTGACAATTTTCCTGTATCTCAAAACGCTGCGGCTCTCTCTCTGGAAATCCGGGACCATCGCGCTGGCGGTCTGCGCGGTATTTGCGTGCCTGAATAGCTTGTCCCGCGCCGTTGGTACGGCGATAACGATCCGGCTGCAGCTGCCGCCGGACAAGCCGTGGTTCTGTTTTAGCGCCTGCATTTTTTATAACGTGATCTGCTGGCTGATCACTGCCGCAGCCTATTATCCCGCCACCCACGCAGTACGCGCGATGGTGGAGGATGACAATTTTGCGCAGACGTGGTATGTGTTCTGGGTACTGCCGCTGGTGTTCATCCTGCTGAATCTTTTTATAACCCCGCGCTACCAGATAACGCTCCGTATAGGGCGGGTCTTGCAGGTCTACATCGTTATGAGCATCGCACTTTTGTTCCTGCTGTTCTTGTTCAATACAATTTTCCTGCTGATGGCAAACAGCCTTAACCGGAATGCGAGGTTGCAGCAGGAAAATCAGTTTCTTTCCATGCAGCAGCAGCGCTATGAAAGCCTGAAAGCCGCCATTGAAGAAGCCCGGCAGGCGCGGCACGATATGCGCCACCAGCTGAATCAGATCTCCGCACTGGCAGAAACAGGAGATCTGGACGGCCTGAAAGCCTACCTTGCAAAAACTGCCGCCCGGATCCCGGATCTGGACATGAATTTCTGCGAAAACCGTGCGGCAGATAGTGTCGCAGGCTATTATTGCGCCCTTGCAAAGCGTGAGGGTGTTCCCTTTTGTGCCAAACTCGACTTACCACAGGTGCTTCCTGTGGACGAGATTGATCTGTGTCTGGTGCTGTCTAATCTTCTGGAAAACGCATTCGAAGCCAGCCTGCGCACCGCACCCGCCCGGCGCAAGATCGAGGTCACCGCGTATGTCCATGCCGAGCGGCTTCTTTTGGTCGAAGTGGAAAACGCATTTGACGGTGAAGTCAACGAAAAAAGCGGGCTCTTCCGCTCGTCCAAGCGAAAGGAAAACGGGATCGGCATCCAGTCTGTCCAGCATATTGCAGAAAAGACCGGCGGTGCAAGCACATTTACCCATCAGAATGGCGTTTTCTCTGCCAAGGTCATGCTTTGTGGAGAAAAGCAGCCGCCAGAGACCGCAGACAGCACCACGGAGTTGTAGGGAAAGTGCGGAAAGTAATGCGGGAAGTGCGGAAAGTAATGCGGGAAGTGCGGAAACTTGCCATATAAAAAAGCAGAAACTTCTTTCCTCAAATGGCAACCTCCATGCTAAAAGTGGCAAGTGACATATACAAAATGCCATTATACAGAAATGCCCACTCCCCTGAGAACTTCTCAGACGAGTGGGCATTTTTCTTCCCGTGTATCAAATTTGACTTTGCGGTCACTCAAACCGCCATCAAGTCATGGATCAAAAATCATTATTTTTCATTTGTCCCAGAGTAAGTGCATGGTTTCTGCACTGTTTTTGCACTGTTTCAAGGGATGCAAGGGGCACTCTGACTTGCAAAATACGACAAAGGATGCAGAAATTACATAGTGAAAAATCACGATGCTTTGCACAAAAATAACGAAAGCTCGAAAGTTTCAAAATCAGAGTGTTCTGCCCGGTGGGCTCTTTTAATCAGAGGGCCAGGGAATCGAGTTCCCTCGAGCGCACCAAAGAAAATTTGTAATTAACCGTTAAAAGACCATAACAAAGCTGCACGGGGGAGCTTTGTTATGGCAGAATGCGGAAAGCTGGATATAATCTCTGGGCACAAGGCTGTTTGCCTTTGCAGTTTCCACAATGCTGTAGATCACCGCGCTGGCCTTTGCACCGGCAGGCGTGTCGCTGAACAGCCAGTTCTTTCTGCCGACAGTAAAGGGACGTATCTGGTTTTCTGCACGATTGGAGGGCTGCTTCTCCATGGAGTCCTCCTTGCTGTGTCTCTGCATTTTTCAGACTGCTTCAAAAATACATTTTTTATGGTACTATTTTCTCACTTTGGAGAGAGCGGGGAAAGACATGGTTTCATTAGGCGGTTCAGAACGGATTGCAGAGAAGCATCTTGTTAAAATTTTTTGAGGCACTTTTTTGTGCAATCACGATATTATCGTGAGCTTTTTCCTGTCGAAAAAGAGAAAATGATGTCTGAAATGATCTGGTTGTTGACAAATCGACAAAATAACCGGTATTATGAGCATATAGCATCCCCTTGGAGAAGTCGTTTCGTTAGATTGAAAATGCCGGTGACAGGAGAAGACTATCATGAAACAGATGCTGAAATGTACGGCAACGATTTTTGCCAGCATCCTGGTTGCGCTTTGTCTGACGAGTTGTACGCCTGAAAAGGTTGTGGAAGTGGTTCGGGAAGTTGAGACGGTGCGCATTTGGATACCGTGTCAAACGAGTTGAGCCAAGAACTGGTGAAAAACGGCGATACGAATGCCTATTAAGTTTCATATTTCAAAAACGTTGCGTATGAAAGTGAGTATTATGAATCGATAAAAAGACGGTTGATTCTGGAAGAAATTAACGATCATGTGGTTCAGATAGAACCGCTTGAGCGTGAGTTTGAAAGTGCAAAAGTTCAGGTCGGATTTGCGAGCGTACAGATCGATGAAATGACCTATGGGATCATTATATTCCAGATACCGACAGTAAGACCGGCAGAAGCAGAAACGGCCGGTATGTTTTCATAATGATTTTTGCATTCTGACATAGAAAACGTCCCCGTGCAGTTTTGATATCCTGCACGGGGACGTTTTGTGATCTTTTTATTTCCTCATTTCCGCATTCACCCATTCCCGCACGCGGTCAGGCCGGTTGGTGACGATGCAGTCAGGGCCAAGGGGCAGCAGGGAACGGACTGCGTCCTGGGTGTCCACGGTCCAGAACGCGGCCTGGATGCCCATGGCGTGGAGCTGGTTCACAAGCTCGGGGTTGGAATAGGCGGTGTGATACTCGCAGCTGACGATATCCACGGGGAAATCCAGCGTTTTGATGTAGGCAGCCACATCCGCCTGCTCCTCCAGATGGCCGATGACCTGCTCCACGGTCTCGCCGGGGAAGTTGGCACGGAGCATATCGACCTTGTCGGCCACCGTGCGGTAGATGAGATTGTTCCGCAGGTCGATGCAGTTTTCCTCGCTGAAGGGCTCGTCCATGCTGTTCACAAGACCCAGATCCTTCCACACCACCGGCGGAGGCAGCACCATGCTGAGGAAGGCGCCGTAGGTCAGCGCGCCTACCTTCAGCTCGGGCATCAGCTGCTTTGCCTGCCGCAGCTGAGAGTGGTGGAAGGAGATGAGGGTGAGCCGATCGGTGAGCCCGGCGGCGCGGACTGCATCCAGCACCCGGGGCACAAAGTCGGGGTCGTCCTCCAGTGGGCTTTTCAGTTCCAGCTGTACCTGGGTGCCCTCCATGCCGGCGCAGAGCTCCAGCGCTTCCTGCAGCGTGGCGATCCTCTCGTTGGCGTAGATGGCATCTTTCCAGCTGCCGAAATCCAGAGCCTTCAGCTCGCCCATGGTCAGGTCGTAGATCTGGCCGGAGATGTCGGTGTGCATGTCCACCATATAGTCGTGGTGGATGACCAGCTCGTTGTCGTAGGTCTTCTGTACATCCATTTCCACGCCGTCCGCGCCAATCTCCATCGCCTTGCGGAAGGCGACCAGCGTGTTCTCAGGGGCCAGATAGGATGCACCGCGGTGCGCAATGATTTGGGGTGTCGTCATCTTGTGCTATGATTCCTTTCCTCACAGTTGGCTCAGGCCAGATCTTCGCCGTCGGAGGCGATGACCTTTTTATACCAGTAGAAGCTGTCCTTCCGGCTGCGGGCCAGCGTGCCCTTGCCCTCGTTGTCCTTGTCCACATAGATGAAGCCGTACCGCTTCTTCATCTCGCCGGTGGAAGCACTGACCAGGTCGATGGGGCCCCAGGTGGTGTAGCCCAGCAGGGGCAGGCCATCCTCGTTGATGGACTTTTCCATCTGCTCAATGTGGGCCCGCAGGTAGTCGATGCGGTAGGTGTCGTGGATGGAACCATCTGCTTCCACCTTGTCCACCGCACCCAGACCGTTCTCCACGATGAAGAGCGGTTTCTGGTAGCGGTCATACAGGCTGTTCATGGTGATGCGCAGACCCACCGGGTCGATGGCCCAGCCCCAATCGCTGGCCTTGAGGTAGGGGTTCTTGACGGCATCCATGATGGCATTGCCACTGGCCTTGTTCATCAGTTCGGGGTCCACAGTGGCGCAGCGGCTGGAATAGTAGCTGAAGGAGATGAAGTCCACAGTGCCCTCTTTCAGCAGCTGCTCGTCGCCCGGCTCCACCTGCAGGGCAATGCCTGCACGCTCCATCCGTTTTTTGGCCCAGACAGGGTATTCGCCGCGGGACTGGACATCAATGAAGAAGTAGTTGTCGCGGTCAGCCTCGGCAGCGGCCTGCACATCGGCAGGGGCGCAGGTGCGAGGGTAGAACTGACCGGCGGCCAGCATACAGCCCACCATGGCGTCGGGCATGATGGCATGGGCCAGCTTGACGGCCTTTGCGCTGGCCACCAGCTCGTGGTGAGCGGCCTGATATTTGACCTGCTGCACATTCTCGCCGGGCGCAAAGAGCAGACCGGCTCCCATAAAGGGCATGTGGAGCAGCATGTTGATCTCGTTGAAGGTCAGCCAGTACTTGACCTTGCCCCGGAAGCGCTGGAACAGCACCTCACAGTAGTGGGCGTAGGCATCCACCATCCGGCGGTCTTTCCAGCCGCCGTACTTTTTGATCAGGGCAATGGGGGTATCAAAGTGGCACAGGGTCACCAGCGGCTCAATGCCGTACTTGTGGCACTCATCAAAGAGTTCCTCATAGAAGCGCAGGCCCTCTTCGTTGGGCTGCGCGTCATCGCCGTTGGGCAGGATGCGGGTCCAGGCAATGGACAGGCGGTAGCAGCGGAAGCCCATCTCGGCAAAGAGCTTGATGTCCTCCTTGAAGTGGTGGTACATGTCAATGGCTTCGTGGGAGGGGTAGAAGTGCTCGGCATCGCAGTCCAGCATCTTCAGCTGGCCCAGCGCCACGGGGAAGCGGTCGGGGCCAAAGGGTACCACGTCCACACTGGACAGGCCGCGCCCGCCCTCGTTGTAAGCGCCCTCGCACTGGTTGGCGGCAGTGGCACCGCCCCACAAAAAGTCTTTCGGGAATTTACCCATAGGTCTTACCTCCTGATGCAGTTGAATTCTGATACTTCAATGATACCATGTTCTGAGCCGCTGTCAACCGGGAAAGTACGACTTTAGCCGTCAATTCGACGAAAAATGTTGCTGATTTTTGACACTTTTCACGAAGAAATCGAAAATTGCGAGCGATTTTCCTTGGAATCTGTTTCTTCCAAACGGACAGTAAGTGTGATAGACTGAATAGGTAAACGGAAAACGGCTCACCCTGTCCTTCATTGCTTTGCAATGCCGGAGCGGGCGAGGACGTTGATGAAAGAGCTATCAGGAAAAATGGAGTGTTTGCTATGACTGAATTCAAGCCCATCAAGGAAGGCAAAGTCCGCGAGATCTATGACAATGGCGACAGCCTCATTATGGTTGCCACCGATCGTATCTCTGCATTTGATGTGATCCTGAAAAATAAAGTGACCAACAAGGGCAAGGTGCTGACCCAGATGAGCAGGTTCTGGTTCGACTACACCAGGGATGTTCTGCCCAACCACATGCTGAGCGTGGATACCGCCGATATGCCCGAGTTCTTCCGCACGCCTGCCTTTGAGGGCCGGAGCATGAAGTGCCGCAAGCTGACCATGCTGCCCATCGAGTGCATCGTGCGCGGCTACATCACCGGCAGCGGCTGGGCCAGCTACCAGCAGAACGGCACCGTCTGCGGCATCCGCCTGCCCGAGGGCCTGCAGGAATCCCAGCAGCTGCCCGAGCCCATCTACACTCCTTCCACCAAGGCTGAGATCGGCGACCACGATGAGAACATCAGCTACGAAAAGAGCATCGAGGTGCTGGAAAAGCAGTTCCCCGGCCACGGCGAGGACTACGCCACCAAGCTGCGGGACTACACCATTGCCCTGTACAAGAAGTGCGCCGCGTATGCCCTGAGCCGCGGCATCATCATTGCCGACACCAAGTTCGAGTTTGGTCTGGATGAGAACGGCAACGTGGTGCTGGGCGATGAGATGCTCACCCCCGATTCCAGCCGCTTCTGGCCGCTGGAGGGCTATGAGGCCGGCCACGGTCAGCCCTCTTTCGATAAGCAGTTCGTCCGCAACTGGCTCAAGGCCAATCCCGACAGCAACTACGATCTGCCTCAGGATGTCATCGACAAGACCATTGCCAAGTACGAGGAAGCTTATGAGCTCCTGACTGGCAAGAAGCTGTAAACACTCTGATCTTCTTTCTCCCCTCTGCTGTATAACGGCAGGGGGGATTTTTATATCAGCAGACCTGCCTGGAGGGACGGCGGGGTGTTCTACAAAAAAATCCCCCCGCCCATGAACAGATGGGGCGAGGGGAAAGCTAAGGGTTGGCAGTGTTACAGGATGCGCACCCGGATGACAGCAGGGATGGCGGCCAGCTTCTCAGCCAGCCTGCCGTCCACGGCACCGGTCGCGTCCAGCATGGTGTAAGCCATGTTCTTTTTGCTTTTGTTCACCATGTTTTCAATGTTCAGGCCCGCTTCGGTGGTCAGGGCGGTGATCTGGCTGATCATGCCGGGCTCGTTCTTGTGGATGATGCAGATGCGCTTGCCGCCTGCACGGGGCTGATGCACCTCGGGCATGTTCACCGAGTGGGTGATGTTGCCGTTCTTGAGGTAATCGCTGATCTCCTGCGCGGCCATTGCGGCACAGTTGTCCTCGGCTTCCGGCGTGGAAGCACCCAGATGCGGGGTGCAGACGATGCCGGGCTTGCCCAGAATGGCCTCAGTGGGGAAGTCGGTCATGTAGCCGGAGACCTTGCCCGTCTCCATGGCCTCCAGCAGGGCTGCGGTGTTCACCAGCTCACCGCGGGCGTAGTTCAGGATCTTCACGCCGTCCTTGCACAGGGCCAGGGTCTGGGTGTTGATGGTATCCTTGGTGGTGGGCAGGTAAGGAACATGGAGGGTGATGTAGTCGCACAGAGGGAGCATGTCGTTCAGGTTCACGCAGTGGTGTACCTGGCTGGAAAGGTTCCAGGCGGCATCAATAGAGATGTAGGGGTCGTAGCCGTAGACCTCCATGCCCAGCTCAATGGCGCAGTTGGCCACCCGGGAACCGATGGCACCCAGACCGATGACACCCAGCGTCTTGCCCTTGATCTCGTTGCCCACAAACTTTTTCTTGCCCTTTTCCACGGTCTTGGCCATGGCGGGGTCGCCGGTCAGGCCCTGGCACCACTGGGCGGCGGCGGCCACATTGCGGCTGCCTGCGATCAGCATCCCAATGACCAGCTCAGCCACGGCGTTGGCGTTGGCACCGGGGGTATTGAACACCACGATGCCCTGCTCCGAGCAGCGATCCAGCGGGATATTGTTCACACCGGCACCAGCACGGGCAATGGCCAGCAGGTTGTCGTTGAAGGTGGTGTTCAGCAGGTCAGCGCTGCGCACCAGAATGCCATCGGGGACATCGGTGTCCACCGAAACATCAAACAGGTTCTTGTTCAGCTTTGCCAGGCCCACCGGGCTGATGGCGTTCAGGGTCTTGATCGTAAACATACTTTCCTATCTCCTATACACAAATCAGGCATTTGCCTTGCGGAATTTCTCCATGAAGTCCACCAGCTTCTCTACGCCTTCGGTGGGCATTGCATTATAAATGGAAGCGCGCATACCGCCCACCAGACGGTGGCCCTTCAGGTTGACAAAACCGGCTTCGGCGGCTTCGGCGCAGAACTTCTTGTCCATGTCGGGGTCGGGGCTGGTAAAGGTGACATTCATCGTGCTGCGGTAGCGGTGCTCCACAGGGTTGTGGAAGAACTCCTGACCGTCCAGATAATCGTACAGGATCTTGGCCTTGGCTTCGTTGATCTTCTGCATGTTTTCCAGACCGCCGATGTCGTTTTCCAGATACTTGAGCACCAAGCCGGTCATGTAGATGCACCAGCAGGGGGGCGTGTTGTACATGCTGTCCTTGGCCAGCAGGGTGGTGTAGTTCATCATGGTGGGCACGGTGTCGGCGGCGTGGCCCAGCAGGTCGTCCCGGACAATGGCAATGGCCATGCCGGCGGGGGCTACGTTCTTCTGCACGCCAAAGTAGATGCAGCCATACTTGCTCACGTCCACAGGTTTGGAGAGGATCATCGAGCTCATGTCCGCCACCAGCGGCACACCCTCCACCTGAGGTACCTCAACGTACTGGGTGCCGAAGATGGTGTTGTTCTGGCAGATGTGGATGTAGCTTGCGTCCTTGTCGTAGTCGATGGCGTTGACATCGGGGATGTAGGTGAAGTTCTTGTCCTTGCTGGAAGCAACGATCTTCACCTCGCCGAACTTGGCGGCCTCCTTGGCAGCCAGATTCGAAAAATTGCCGGTGACCAGATAATCAGCCTTGCCAGTGGTCATAAAGTTCAGGGGCACCATGGCAAACTGCTGGGTGGCACCGCCCTGGAAGAAACCGACCTTGTAGTTGTCAGGGATGTTCATCACCCGGCGCAGGGTGGCTTCGGTTTCAGTGATGATGGCATCGAACCACTTGCTGCGGTGGCTCATCTCCATCACGCTCTGGCCGGAATCGCCGTATTCCAGCAGCTCTGCCTGTGCCTGACGGAGCACCTTTTCCGGTAACATGCTGGGGCCTGCGCTGAAGTTGTATACTCGTGCCATATGGAACTCTCCCTTTCCTATCCGTACCGCCGCTCTCATCTGCGGCAGGTGTGTGCTTGATTTGTCCGTAGTATACCGGTTCCGGGGGTGCAAAAACAAGAGCATCTTTGCACAAAGATGGGACTGCTCTGCCTGCCTTGAGCGCACAAAACACACAACTGTCCTTGGACAAAGAACACTTTTTAAGACAAATGTAAAAATATGCTGGTTTTACCGCATGGCTCCTCACTTTTACTGCTTGCCTGTTTGTGCCGGGTATGGTATAATCGTGTTGAAATAAGACAAATGTAAAAGCAAAAAATCGGAGGTGAAACCGGTGTATGGACTTTCAGACAGACTGAAACCACTCTCTGCCGCCGAGGAGCAGGTGCTGCTGGCGGTCTGGGACTGCCCCGCCCCGGCCACCCGGCGGGACATCAGCGAAAAGCTGACCGCCACCGGCTGGGCTCCGGCCACGGTGCTCAACTTTTTGTACCGTCTGGAGGAAAAGGGCTGGGTCAAGGGCGGCAAGGCGGGGAGCCAGAACACCTATCTGCCCACGGTCACCCGCCGGGCCTATTGCGTTGCGGCCATGCGCCAGCGGATGGACACCCTGTTCGGCGGCAGCCTGCCCGAAGCGGTCCGCGCCCTTGCCAGCGAGAGCGGCGCTTCCCCAAGCCAGCTGGAACGGGCCATCCGGGTGCTGGAGGAGCAGCATCAAGAGGCAGAAGAATATGACCTGTACGATCCCTATGGGTAACGGAAAAACGAAAAAGCTCCCATCACGGGAGCTTTTTCGTTGCATTCGGTCGAGAGATGTGTTAAAATTAAATGCGAAAAGGTACTGCACATAACGGCAGGCGGTTAGCCCACACTTCCGGAAGGAGGTGAGAGCGATGCCTATTACTTTGACGTTCCATATTTTTGGACTGGTATTTACCATCAAGGTGAAAAGCGAAAACCGCCACCCTGCACGGTGACGGTTTTCTAACCAAAACTTAAACCACTAGGGCTAACCGCTTGTCGCAGTGCCTTTTCTATTTGTAGTATAGTGATTTTTTCTTGTTTTGTCAAGAGGCGGAAGGATATACGATGGAGTGCAGATTGAAAGCAAAAAAATGCGGCGGCTGTCCGATGCTGGGGCTGGATTATGCCGAGCAGCTCAAACAAAAAGAAGCCGCTGTCCGTAAGCTGGTGGGGAAATACGGCCCGGTGGCTCCCATCCGGGGCGCGGAAAACCCCTGCCATTACCGCAATAAGGTGATCTCTACCTTTGCAGCGGGCCCCGGCGGGAAACTGGTGTCCGGCATCTATGCGGCAGGCACGCATAAAGTGCTGCCTGTGGAAAGCTGCCTGCTGCAGGACGAAGTGCTGGACACCGTGATGCAGGCGGTGCGGGCGGCGGCCAGCACCTGCCGTTACCAGCCTTACAATGAGGACAAGGGCACCGGCCTGCTCCGCCACTGCCTGCTGCGGCGCGGCGTGGTGTCCGGGCAGGTGATGGTGGTATTGGTGACCGCCCAGCCGGTTCTGCCCGGGGCAAAAAACTTTGTCCGTGCTCTGCTGGCCGAAGCCGAAAAGCGCCATGTCCCCGTGACCACCGTGGTGCAGAACTACAACCCCCGCCGCACCAGCGTGGTGCTGGGCGAAGAGGAAAAGGTGCTCTACGGCAAGGGCTTCATTCTGGATACCCTCTGCGGCAAGACCTATGCCCTGAGCCCCCGGAGTTTCTACCAGATCAACCATGACCAGACCGAGGTGCTGTATGGTCTGGCTGTGGAAGCCGCCCGCCTGACCGGCAAAGAGGTGGTGCTGGATGCCTACTGCGGCATTGGCACCATCGGTCTGACCGCCAGCGGCAGGGCAAAGCAGGTGGTGGGCGTGGAGCTGAACCGGGACGCTGTCCGGGATGCCATCGGCAACGCAAGGCACAACGACGTGAAAAACGCCCGCTTCTTTGCCGCCGATGCCACCCAGTGGATCACAGAAGCGGCGGCCGCCGGGCAGAGAGCAGATGTCATTTTCATGGACCCGCCCCGCGAAGGCTCCACCCCCCAGTTCATCGAGAGCGTGGCCCGCATGGCCCCCAAACGGGTGGTCTATGTCAGCTGCAACCCCGAGACTATGGCCCGTGATCTTGCCCTCCTGACCGCCAAAGGCTACCGCGCCGAGGGCTTTACCCCTGTTGATCTCTTCCCCCAGACCGCCCATTGTGAGGTGGTCTGCGCGCTGACCAGATCACAGAAGTCCAAAGGGTGAAACAAGCCACGATGAATGGATATTTTTATGTATTAACGGCCATTGACCTTTTTGTGCTGAGCTTCATGTGCATCCTCACAAAGCTCAGCGAGTCCCTGAACAAAAAGCAGAAGCAGGGATTTTTCTTTGCCTTTGCGCTGATCGCGGTGATCTCGGTGCTGGAGGTGGTGACACTGGCGGTGGATGGCACCCCGGCGGGCTACCGCTGGCTGAACATCCTGTCCAACTATCTGGGGTTCGGCCTGTCCCCGGGAGTGTGTCTCTGCCTTGTGTATGTCATGGACCGGAAAAAGAGGATGAACCGCTGGTTCAGGGCGGCGGTGTGCTGCGAGGCGTGCTACCTGCTGTTCCTTGCTCTGTCCATCCCCGCCGGGCTGGTGTTCTCCGTCAGCGCCGACAACGTTTATTCCCGCGGGCAATACTTCTGTATTTATATCATCATGTACTTTGCGGCCATCGTGTATCTTTCGGTGTCCACCTTCGTCACGGCGCGGGAATTCCAGAACCGCAGCCGGGCGCTGATCTACCCTCTGATGTTCTTTCTGCTCATTGAGACCACCATTCAGGTGACACTGCCGGAGCTTCACGTTACATGGCTGTGCGTTACCCTGTTGTCGGTGCTGTACTTTATCTATTGCAGCGAGATGTGGAACCAATTGGATGCCCTTACCGGGCTGCTGAATCAGAACAGCTATCTGAACCGCACTGCTGAGATGCGCCGCCGCGGCGGGGTGCTGGTGGTGTTCGATGTGGACGACTTCAAGCAGATCAACGACCGCTACGGCCACCTGCAGGGAGATATCTGTCTGGCCGAGATCGGCCGCTGCATCAAAAAAGCCTATGCCCGCAGCGGCTACTGCTACCGTACCGGCGGCGACGAGTTTTGTGTGCTGATGGAAAACGCAGACCGGGAGGCCCAGTGCGCGCAGGAGTTTGTACGCCAGCTGGAACAGCGGCGAAAAGCCGTGGACTTTCTGCCCACGGTGTCCTTTGGTTCAGCTCCTTTTTTGGGGGAGGATGTGCTGGCTGTGAAGAATCGGGCCGACCGGGAGATGTACCGCTACAAAAAGGCCCGGAAGCCCGATGCCGCTCATTGTTCTCCGAATCATACCCTCCTATGAAAAGGGACTGCTGCACTGGGATCTCCCCCTGTGCGGCAGTCCCTTTCCTTGTTCTGGCAGGGCACGGTGCGCAATGGCGTGATTTGAACTGGCTTTTTTGCATTTCCTGTACTATAATAAAGAACTGTGAAGTTTACACCCGCTATCACTGGGAAAGGAGAATCACCCCTTGAATAAAATGCTTACCCACCTGAACGGCTACAAGCGCGAGGCTGTGCTTGCACCGCTGTTCAAGATGCTGGAAGCCACGTTCGACCTGTTTGTGCCGCTGGTCATGGCAGACATCGTCAACGTGGGCATTGCAGCACATGATTTCCACTATATCCTTGTGCGGTGCGGCATCCTGCTGCTGCTGGCCGTTGTGGGCCTTGCCTGCAGCCTGACGGCCCAGTATTTCTCGGCCAAGGCGGCGGTGGGCTATTCCACCTCCCTGCGCCATGCCCTGTTTGAGCACATCCAGAGGCTTGGCTTTACCGAGATGGATACCATGGGCACCAGCACCCTCATCACCCGCATGACCAGTGACATCAATCAGGTGCAGAGCGGTCTGAACCTCTTCCTGCGCCTGTTCCTGCGCAGCCCGTTCGTGGTGGTTGGTGCCATGGTCATGGCGTTCACCGTGAATGTGCGGGCCGCCTGGATCTTTGTGGTCGCCATCCCGCTGCTGAGCGTGGTGGTGTTCGGGGTCATGGTCATCACCAACCCGCTGTACAAAACGGCCCAGGCCCGGCTGGACCGTGTGCTGGGCCTGACCCGCGAGAACCTGACCGGTGTGCGCGTGGTCCGCGCCTTTGATAAGGAGCAGAGCGAGATCGACCGCTTTGAGTCGGCCAACGATCTGCTGACCCGGATGCAGCTCCATGTGGGCCACATCTCCTCCCTGATGAGCCCGCTGACCTACGTCATCATCAATCTGGCCATCGTGGCTCTGCTCTATGTGGGCAGCATCGAGATCAATGTGGGCGGCATGGCCTCCGGCGATGTGATCGCGCTGGTGAACTACATGAACCAGATCCTGGTGGAGCTGGTCAAACTGGCAAACCTCATCGTGCAGGTGAGCAAGGCGCTGGCCTGTGCCGGCCGTGTGCAGGCTGTGCTGGACACCGAGCCCGGCATGGAATTCCCCGCGGCCCTCAAGGGCGAGGCACCTGCAGACAAGGCCGGGGACGCTGTCCGGTTCGACCATGTCAGCCTGACCTACGCCGGTGCCGGTGCCCCCAGCCTGACCGATATCAGTTTTACCGCAAAGCGCGGCCAGACCATTGGTGTCATCGGCGGCACGGGCAGCGGCAAATCCAGCCTCATCAGCCTGATCCCCCGCTTCTATGATGCCACGGAGGGCACCGTGGAGATCCTGGGCCGTCCGGCGCAGGAGTACCCCCGCGCGGCTCTGCGCGGCAGTGTGGCGGTCGTGATGCAGAAAGCCCAGCTGTTTGGCGGCACCATCCGTTCCAACCTGCTGTGGGGCAACAAAAACGCGGCGGACGCTGACCTGTGGGCCGCACTGGAGACTGCGCAGGCTGCGGATTTTGTCAGGGCAAAGCCCCTTGGGCTGGACGAGCCTGTGGAGCAGGGCGGCCGGAACCTGTCCGGCGGCCAGAAGCAGCGCCTGACCATTGCCCGTGCGCTGGTGGGCAAGCCCGAGATCCTGATCCTGGACGACAGCGCCAGCGCGCTGGACTACGCCACCGATGCGGCCCTGCGCAAGGCGCTGGCCGCTCTGCCCGGTGACCTGACCGTGTTCATCGTGAGCCAGCGTGCCGCCAGTCTGCAGCACGCCGACCAGATCATCGTGCTGGATGACGGCAGGATGGTGGGTCTGGGCAGGCACGCCGATCTGCTGAAGAACTGCCCCGTTTACGAGGAGATCTACGCCAGCCAGTTCAAGAAAGGGGATGCGCAGAAATGAGTGCAAAAGCAAAGAGTAAGCTGACCCCGGAACAGCGCAACGCAACGCTTCGGCGTGTGCTGGAAAAGATCCGCCCTTACGGCTTTTTTGTGGTGTGCAGTCTGATCGTGGCCGCTGTGAGCGTGGCTGCCCAGCTGTATATCCCCATCCTCTGCGGCAGCGCCATTGATATGATGCTGGGCAAGGGGAATGTGGACTTCAACGGTGTTCTGCGCATCGTGGTGGAGATCGTGATCGTGGCCGTAGTGGCTGCATTTGCCCAGTGGCTGCTGAGTGTCTGCAACAACCGCATCACCTTCTCGGTCAGCCGGGACCTGCGCAACGCCGCGCTCCGTAAGATCCAGACCCTGCCGCTCTCTTATCTGGACAGTCATCCCTCCGGCGATATCGTCAGCCGCATGGTCGCCGATGTGGACACCTTTGCGGACGGCCTGCTCATGGGCTTTACCCAGCTGTTCAGCGGCGTGCTGACCATCCTTGGCACCCTGCTGTTCATGCTCGGCGAAAATGTGCCCATCACGCTGGTGGTGGTCTGCATCACCCCGCTGAGCCTGGTGGTGGCAAACTTCCTTGCCAAGCGCAGCTACAAGTATTTCCAGGGCCAGAGCACCGTGCGCGGCGAGCAGACCGCCCTGGTCAACGAGATGATCGAGGGCCAGAAGGTCGTGCAGGCCTTTGGCCATGAGGCCGAGAGCCTTGCCGCCTTTGACGAGGTGAATGGCCGCCTGCAGAGCGTGAGCCTGAAGGCCATCTTCTTCTCCAGCATGACCAACCCCGCCACCCGCTTTGTGAACAACATCGTTTATGCAGGTGTCGGTCTGGTGGGTGCCGTTTACGCTGTGGCGGGCGGCATCACCATCGGCCAGCTGAGCATCTTCCTGAACTATGCCAACCAGTACACCAAGCCCTTCAATGAGATCTCCGGCGTGGTCACCGAGCTGCAGAACGCACTGGCCTGCGCGGCCCGTGTGTTCGAGCTGCTGGATGCCGAGGACCAGGTGCCTGAGGCGGAGAACGCCAAGGTGCTGGAGACCGACGGCCATGTGGAGCTGAAGGACGTTTCCTTCCGCTACCTGCCGGACCGCCCCCTCATCGAGGGCCTGAATCTGGATGTGAAGCCCGGCCAGCGCATCGCCATCGTCGGCCCTACCGGCTGCGGCAAGACCACCCTCATCAACCTGCTCATGCGGTTCTACGATGTCAACGGCGGCTCCATTGAGGTGGCCGGGAATGATATCCGCAGCCTGACCCGCGCCTCCCTGCGCGGCAGCTACGGCATGGTGCTGCAGGAGACCTGGCTGCGTGCCGGTACCGTGCGGGAGAACATTGCCTACGGCAAGCCCGATGCCACTGAGGAAGAGATCGTTGCCGCCGCCAAAGCGGCCCACGCCGACAGCTTCATCCGCCGCCTGCCCAAGGGTTACGATACCGTCATTGCTGAGGACGGCGGCAACATCAGTCAGGGCCAGAAGCAGCTGCTCTGCATCGCCCGCGTGATGCTCTGCCTGCCCCCCATGCTGATTTTGGACGAGGCGACCTCCTCCATCGACACCCGCACCGAGGTGCGCATCCAGGCTGCCTTTGCCCGGATGATGCAGGGCCGCACCAGCTTTATCGTGGCCCACCGCCTGTCCACCATCCGTGAGGCCGATGTCATCCTTGTGATGAAGGATGGCCACATCGTGGAGCAGGGCGACCACGACACCCTGCTGGCGCAGGGCGGCTTCTATGCCAAGCTCTATAACAGCCAGTTCGAGGGCGTGGAGACCTGAAAAAACCAAAATGGGAGATGTCGGCAGCGGCATCTCCCATTTTTTATGCGATGGTTTCCAGCACCGGTTCCTCCGGCGGGGGAAGCAGAGTGGAGTGGGCTTCCACGAACTCTGCCGCCCGCTGGCTGGCGATGCCCTGCCGCACCTTGCGGAAATCGTTGGCAGGGAAGGTGCGCTCACCCTTCCAGTGTGCCAGTGCGGCCTCCACCTCGGCATCGGTGGGCCAGAGGTGTTCCCGCTCGGCCACCATCAGAAGGCCCAGACTGCCCCGCAGCTTCTGCTCTGCCTGTGCGTGGAGCTCAGTGCGGAACTGCTCCACGGTCTGGCCCCGCACCTTGAGGTACTGGTCAAAGTTGACGTTGTTGGCCTGCAGCCGCAGGTTGAAGTTCCGCTGTTCAGCAAAATAGTTGCCGGAGACCAGGTCCTTGGGCAGGGGGCCCTTGACACAGCCGCCCAGCTGGAAGATAAGCTCCCGGCGGGCCAGTGCCTTGGCCTGCGCACAGCGCTGGGCATAGAGCTCCCGTGCAACCTGCTGGCGCAGGGCCGCCTTGCCTGCGGCATCGGCGGCGCGGTCTTCATCGCCGTGCCGGGTGTTTACTTCCAACTCAATGCTCACCTGCCGGATGGGCCGGGGCTGGATGGGCTGGGTGAAGCCGGTGTAACGTTCCAGCTCCAGCGGCGGCAGGCAGTAGAACTCTGCCCCCGCCCGGAAGCCTTCGGCCCGGTTGACGGCCAGCAGCTCAAAATCTGGATCGGTCACGGGCACCAGATGCTCTTTTTCCACAAGCTCCTGATATAATGTGGAAAAACCGGTCAGGATAGCCCGGTTCACGGCGGCGGTCAGCAGATCCTCTTCCGTCTGCGGCGGGTTCTCTGCGGCCTGTTCGGCCTGAATGGCCGCTTCCAGCTCTTCGGCGCTGGCGGAGAATACCACCCGGCAGTCCCCGGGCTGGGGCATTCCGATATGTTCCAATACCATTGCGGTGACCTCCTCTCAGCGGCTAAAGCTGACCATCAGTGCCAGCAGCACAACGGCCAGACAGAAATAGAGGATCTCGGCCCCCAGAACGGAGCGGTCGCCCTCCACATACATCTTTTCGGGATCTTCGGGGTCATAGTACAGTGTGACCGTTTCTCCGCTGGCCAAGCCCTTGCCTTTGGCGGCTTTGGGGTAGTGCAGGCGGTGGCTGCCGCCCTCGGTCTCGAACTCAAGCAGATAAGCCGTGCCGTCCCGGCTCTGAACGGTGCCTGCCACCCGGGCCTCCACACGCTGGCCCTTCTGCTGTAAGCGGCGGCGCTGCAGCACACTGCGCAGGCCCATGTAGAACATGATGCCCGCGCCGATGATGAAGATCAGAACATTGAACATTCGGTTTCCCTCATTCCGTCATTACTCGCCCGGCGGCATACAGGCCGGACGGTCAGCTTTTATTGTACCATATTCCGGCCCAAATGCCCCTGTACGGAGTGCCCGAAATTTAGAGCATTTTTTTGTCGAACAATTTTGAAAATAGTGCTTGACTTTTCTTGTGGCTGTGGTATAATAACTAACGTTCCGAGCCGAACGGCCCACGAACAAAACAGAATATGCGGATATGGCGGAATTGGCAGACGCGTTAGATTCAGGTTCTAATCGGGGCAACTCGGTGGAGGTTCAAGTCCTCTTATCCGCACCAAACAATGAAAATCCGAACCTTTTCTCGAAAGAGAAGGGTTCGGGTTTTTTGTTTTCTCTGCGCTGGGATTTTCTGATTTACAAACCTGAAGTGCTGTATTATAATAAAGTAATCACACAACAGGAGGCTCCTCAGAATGTCCCATTTGATCGAAACGGTATACAACCTGCTCTGGGGTGATTTGTTCACCCTGCCGGTAGGCGGCATCGGCATTTCGCTGATGGCGGTGCTGCTGCTCACGGCGGGCGTGTTCTTCACCCTGCGCACCCGGCTGCTGCCCGTGCGGCTGTTCCGGGATATGATCGCCGCTGTCTGCGAAAAGAACCAGAGCATGGACAGCCTTTCCTCTTTTCAGACGCTCATCGTCTCCACGGCCACCCGGGTAGGCATGGGCAATCTGGTGGGCGTGGTGGCGGCGGTGTCTGCCGGTGGTGCCGGTGCGGTGTTCTGGATGTGGGTCACGGCCCTGTTGGGGGCCTCCACCTCCTTTGTGGAATCCACACTGGCCCAGAAGTACCGGCAGCCCGACCCGCTCTATGGCGGGCAGCGCGGCGGCCCGGCCTACTACATCCATGTGCTGGCCGAGCGCAAGCGGGGCAAAAAGCTGCGTCATTCCATCATCGCGGTGTTGTTTGCCATTTCGGGCCTCATCTGCTGGTGCGGCATCAGCCAGGTCATCAGCAACTCGGTCAGCTCTGCCTTTGCCAATGCGTTCTCCATCCCGCCCATTGTGACCACGGTGGTGCTGGTGGTACTCTCGGCGGTCATTGTCCTGCGCAAAGATGCCACCGTGAAAAGCCTGGATGTCATCGTGCCGATCATGGCGGTCTGCTATTTCGTGATGACGGTCATCATCATTGCGGTAAATTTCCGCCAGCTGCCCGCTGTGCTGGGCCGCATCTTCTCGGAAGCCTTCGGCCTGCGGCAGGTGGCCGCGGGCGGCTTTGGCGCGGTGCTGATGAACGGTGTCAAGCGCGGCCTGTTCTCCAATGAAGCAGGCAGCGGTTCGGCCCCCTGTGCGGCAGCGGCTGCCTCCTGCGATGATCCCGTGAAGATGGGTTTTGTGCAGGCACTGGGTGTCCTGATCGACACGGTGGTCATCTGCAGCTGCACTGCCTTTATGATGCTGCTGGCTCCCGCAAATGTCACCACTGGGCTGACCGGCATGGACCTGCTGCAGGCAGCGGCGCAGTACCATCTGGGCAGCTTTGGCGTGGTGTTCATTGCCGTCACGCTGGCGCTGTTCAGCTTCTCCACCTTCATCGGCATCCTGTTCTATGCCCGCTCCAATGTGGCGTACCTCTTTGGTGACCGCTGGGGCTGGCAGACGGCCTATAAAGTGCTGGCCCTTGTCATGCTGATGGTGGGCGGCCTGGAAGCCTATACCGTGGTGTGGGATCTGGGCGACGTGGGCATCGGCTTGATGACCATATTCAATCTCATTGCCCTCTACCCCATGTCCGGCGAAGCCATTGCCGCCTTGCGGGATTACGAGCGCCGGAAACATCTGACCAAAAACTGACCCTGCCGACAGCTTCCGCAGAAAAGCTGCAAAAATCCGAAAAAAGTAGTTGACAAATCGCCCGCAGTCTGATAAAATAAATAAGTCGTCCGGCAACGGACGTGAACAGAATTTGGGCGTGTTCCCGAGTGGCCAATGGGGACAGACTGTAAATCTGCTGCTTTTCAGCTTCGGTGGTTCGAATCCACCCGCGCCCACCAAACAAGAAAAATCCGAACCTGTTTCCGATTGGAGAAGGGTTCGGATTTTTCGTTTTCTTTGGGTACAGCAATGAAGGCTCCCGTGGACGGCGCAAAACTCCGATACCTTGTCATAGACCGTAAGCTGATAACAAGATTTGGAGGGTATGATTATGAAGTACGATGCAAGAGCCTGCCATTTCAACATGGACACCGGGTGCGTGGAGCTGCTGCTCCGGGATGGGAGAATGATCTATATTGACTGCACCGGGGTCGAGGATGCGCTGGATGTGACTATGGCGCAGAGGGCAGAGTTAGATTATCTCATCTACAATGACCCGCTGGGCTACGCCGATTTGATTCTGAACGGTGACCCAGAGGAATATTTGAAAAATGCAGCCGGGAGCCATGGGTTAGAAGATTAAGGACAAAAAAATAAGAGGTGTGCCCAACTGGACACACCTCGGTGAGATACATCTATGTAAGGCAGGGCGTTCCTTTCATCGGGAGCGTCCTGCTGTTTTTATGCTGCAACAGGCAAGGCTTGTAGTGCTTTCTGCTCTTTCAGCCATTCCTCATATTCACGCTGGCCTTCCTCACTGTTGAAAAACTCAACCATGGAGGGATAAAAGCAACGCGCAAGGGTCTTGATCGCTTCATCCGGGTAGCCGGATTTGTTCGACTTCTTCTTTTTGTTCAAATGGTATCCTCCGAAAATCAAAGTTCCATATTCTGTCCACGCTTGTGGTTTCGCTGCGGCACATTCATGGTGCGCTCCTGCTTGGGGGCAAGAATCTTTTCCAGAAAGCCACGCACCAGTTCGGGCGCACGGTGGAGAGCATCCAGATAGGGTTTCACGTCGTACCACAGGTCGTGGTACTTGTTGCTCCAACGAACGGCCTCTTTCTTGGCGGTGGAAAGTTCTTCTTTCAGGCGGCGGTTCTCCACATCCATCATATAGCCGTGGTCGGCTTGCTTTTTCAGCTTGGAAAACTCTTCTTCGGTCAGCGAATAGTTGCCGAGAAAGGTGCGCTTACCAATATAATCCAGATCGCGCGCATGAATGAGGGCTTCTTTTGTGAGCGTGACCTTTTTCTGCACAGCGGCAAGTTCCTTTTCGGTCTTGGAGAGGGTTTTGTTGGTTTGGGTGAGGTGCTGCTCTTTCTGGTCAATCTGGGCGGTCAGAGTGTCCAGTCGCTCCTGCTCCCGCTGGACTTTGAACTGGGTGACGGTCAGGTGTTCTTCAGTGCTGCCACGCTCACCGCGCTCTACATCCGTATACCCGGCGTTGCGCATATAGTGGAAGAAATCGTCTTGCAGGACACTGTACGACTTCTTCAGGACTGGTTTGCCGTTCTTTTGCAGGACGGGCTCTCCAGCATCGTCCAGCAGGGGCTTGGATGCCCACTTCTTGCTCCGGCTGACCTGCATGACGGTCTCCTTGACTGTGCCGACCAGTGCCTTGTCCTTGCAGCGTTTCGACCACAGGATCTGCTTTTCCACCACAGGTACATAGACCACATGGAGGTGGTAGTGGTAAACTTCGCGGCCTAGTGCTTCGGTCATGGCACGGTTGATCTCATCGGCGTGCATGACTGCCGAGAGGATATACTGCTCACCACCCACGATTTGAACGGCTGCTTTGTAGGCATCCTCATAGAACTGCTTGGCGAACTCGTAGCCACCGTGATTGTCAAAATAGGCTGAGTTGACATCAAAGACAAGTTCACAGTAATGGGTGGCATCCGGCTTCAGGCCGCGCGTGGAAATGGTTCCAGCGGCTTCCAGTTGGGCAAATAGGTCAGTGTAGCTGGCAGTAGGCTTTTTGAAGTGGACGTTCCATGCAGTGCGCTGGGGGATGATGTCGGGGTTCCGATAGCTATCCTTTTCGCGCTCGTTGTGCTGCTGGGTGTTGCCAACAGACTTGTCCGAAACGGCGAGATTTCGGACACTGGTGCGGTCAATACCATCATTTCTTGCCAAAGGGCATCCCTCCTTTCGGGGTTCATCGGGAGGTGACGGGGAACGGAGATGCACTTCTGCGGAAGTGTAATAACCCACTATGACACTTTCATCCCTATGGGCTGCAAAGTGTAGTGGGCTCTTCGAGGACTCTCCGAGGGGGAACGTCTCCTGCGGGAGAGCTACGATCAAATTCGCACAATGCGAACTTGATTGCTCCGTACGCATCTGAAAAAATTGCGTACGGACTTCAAATAACCCGTACGGTCTGTACGGCGTACGGAAATCCGAAATATAAACGATAGCACGTTTTAATTTGCTTCGATTTTCCGTACAGGTGCGTACAAGTACAGACCGTACAGGTTGTACGAACTTCTTCCGTGAAAAAAATGCACTTTTTACGGACAGGGGTGGACAAGCGGTTCGATGCCTACAAAACCCCGCACCCTGCGACCACCGGGCAGGGCGGTGTTATGTGTTGCACCAGAGTACCCAGCGTGGGAACTCTGGTGTTTTTTGCTTCCTGCCTGAATATACGGAAAATTTTGCAGGAAAGGTGAAAAAGCGGCAGAACTGCAACGGAAAAAGAAAAAAGCCCTTACTGGTTGCAGATTTGCAACAGCAAGGGCGGAGAGGTAACCGTATATTGAACAAAACGGCAGAGCGTATTATAATGAGGAAAAAGCTCAAAAAGGAGGGCCGACCACATGGCACAGGAATATCTGCCCGCACCGTCCAACGTCCGTCTTGCGGACTTGATGAAAGAACACAATATCAGCCAACCGGAGCTTGCCAAGGAAATCGGCTGCTCCAAAAGCACCATCAACCGCTTTATCAGTGGTGCGAAAGGAACCCTGACCCATGAGCAGGTGCTGAAGATCGCAAGGCTGTTCAACGTATCTACGGATTTCCTGCTGGGAGAAACCAACATCCCCGACCGCAAAAATTACGACATTGCCGAACTGGGCTTGTCCGTAGAAGCTGCAAAGAACCTCTACACAGGGCGTGTCAATACAGAGGTGGTCAATCTGCTGCTGGAAAATACCCGTTTCGCAGAGCTTACTTACCGCATAGCGCAGTATTTTGATGATACCTTTGCATCCGGTATCGCGGCACAGAACGCCATGCTCACGACATTGAGCACCCTGCTGCGCACAAGGGTCAAGACCCCGGAGGCAGCCAAAGCCGCAAAGGACATCAGCCTTCGGAGAAAGCCGGTGTATCAAGGTGATCTTGATGATATCGAGATGTACTTCATGGCGGCGGTCAAGGAAATCAAAAAGGGCATCGGGAGCCATTACGCCGAACAGGAAGCCATGAGCAAGAAAGTGGCCGAGAAGATGTTCACCGAATTGACCAAAGGGCAGGATGTGCAGCACCCAACGATCACGGCAGAGCAGTTGACGGATGCAATGTTGGACAGCGTTTCGGGCATGGAAGGAGCTACGCCGGAAGCACTGGAACAGCTGCGAAGCGGTCTGCTGGGAATCTTGCAGTCTGCCGCAGAGCAGGAAAACGCCCATGAAGCAGACGAATGAACGGCTTTGTGCGCTGGCACAGAAAGGCGATGCTGCCGCGCTGGACAGCCTGATCGACAACAACAAGTCCTTTATCGGCAAGGTGGCGAATGACCTTTTTCGCAGCATGAATCTGGCACAGGCTGGCCTGAACCTTGACACGGACGATTTGAAACAGGCAGGGAATATGGGCTTGTGGAAAGCCGTGCCGAAGTTCGATGCGGCGCGCGGCATGAAGTTCCTGACCTATGCGGCTCCTGCTATCCGTAACGCCATGATGGATATGGTTCGGGATGCCTTTACTGCTTTTGAGCAGCGGATGGTGACGGAGGATAAGGACGGTATCTGCTGCCAGCGCGTTTCGCTGGACGATGTTCTGCCGGGAGAGGAACAACTGCGGCGCATCGAAGCCATAGCCGACCCCTACGCCATGCAGCCGCAGACCATTATGGAGGAACAGGAATTGCGCCGGGAACTGTACGATGGTCTGAAACGGCTGACCCAACGGGAGCAGACCTATCTGCTGTACCGCTATGGCTTCACCGATGGCGAGGAACATCCGCTGATCGGCACGGCGATATATTTCCACCTGACAAAAGGCCGCGCCCAAAAGACCGAGGAACAGGCTATGGATAACCTGTGGCTGGAATTGCCGTGGTGGTTTATCTGAGTGAAAAGAAAAATCGTGATTGTGCTACAAGTTTTCTGGAAATTTATGTGCAGCTATACGATTTTGAGGAATTTTGTAGACGGATGAAACAAAATAGGATTAAATCTAAGTATCTAAGGAACGTTGATTTCACGAAGCTGCTGATTACCGACTGTAGGATTTGAGGAGGATGCCGTTTTATGAAAATTACACGAGATAAAATGTTTTTTTCAAAAGATCTTATTCATACACTGGCATATGTCGGAATGTTCGTGGCGGCAATTATATCGGTTGGAGCGTGTAAGTCTGGTATTTGGGTGGCTGCGATATTAGCATGGATTGTAGCAGGTATAATTATCGGATTGGCGATTATTTCCGACTATAAAAAGGCAGAACTTTTGAAAAATGGAACAAGAATCATCGGAAAGGTTACAGCAACAAAACGAGTACATATAAAATTTCATATGAGTACCTACCACCTTGCCGATGAAGATGTAATCTATCCATATGTGGTACATTATCAGTATAAAGTTAAAGGTGAAACCTATAATGGAAAGTCGCAGTGGTTTTGGTTCAATCCATGTATTCCGAAAGGGGCACCAATAAAAATTCTAGTAGACCCAAAGAATCCGGCCCGAAGTACAGTTCTCAAACCAGAAAGCTAAAGATGGCTTTCAATCGAGGTAAAACAAAAAGTTTATCCTTATAGCGTGTTTATTTAAAAGAAGATTGCGATTGTGCTACAAATTTTCAGGAAGTTTATGTGCATCTATACGATTTTGAAAAATTTTGTGGACAAACGAAATAAATCAGGCTTAAATTTCGTTATCTAAACAAAAAAGCAAGGCGGGAAGGTTTGATGATTTGTAAAAAATGAGGGCATAAAAATAAAGTAGGCGTTTGATATTTCCAGCAATGTGGGCAGTAGTGAAAGAAGGTATAGAAAATGAAGAAAACTTTATATACATTTTTGGTTTGGAATTTTCTGTTGTTTGTAGCTGGTTTAAGTGATATTGTTTTTTATAGAAATCTTACATCGGTAGAAGGTATGACAATAAGCTGGACCCAGCCAGCGCTTGTAAGTATTACTTCATTTTTAATATTGCTTTCAATATATTATGGGATGCACCAGCTCCTTTTCGGGAAAAATTTTTATTTGAAACTGGAAATCAAGCAGGAAGACATAGATAAATTGCGAAATTCAATTTATGATTTTCTGAAAAAAGGCGAAATTGACCCCGAAAAATTGCAGCAACACTTGAAGTGTTTGATAATTGCTGAAGTTGTTTTGTGGGGTGGATTCATCGTTTACTTATTTATATCAAAGGGCTACTAATTTTCAATTCTAATAATGGGGTAAAGTGGTACGAATGAAAAAGATACAGAACTTTTTCTCGACGATTTTGCAAAAGCTGTGGAAAAGTTCGATAACTATCGTTTAGCATTAAAAACTACGGAAGCTTTACGCTGAAAGCTGTAACTTTAAGCAGACCGGAAAGCTTATAATGAGGGTAGAACAGAAATATGACCAACGAAGATACCACTGATTTTGACGAGCACTTCGCTAAAATTTCGTCCTATATTGTGGACACATTGCACGGCGTTCCACTTGAGATGACCGAGGATGAAAAAGAACAATTTCGCATACAGGTTATTTCAAATCAGTATGCAGAACGGTTGCTAAGTGAAGCCGAAAAGACAGAAACGTATAGAGGTTTATCAAAAATTGATATTCTCCATACAGTTTCTATCCCTCAACTGGCTAGAACAATCCCACTTAAAGGTTTGAATCTCAGTTTAGGTCAGTTTACAAGGAACTACACGCAGACCGTGAAACGGGCTGCTGACAACAAACGGCGCTATGCTCCCGGCTGGGTGCATAGCACCTGTTTGTTGCGGGGGTTTCCAAAGGGGGCAGCGCCCCATTTGGCACACGACTTTGCGGAGCAAAGTGTAGTGTGTTATACGCTCTGTCGGCGTTGCCCTGAAAATACCGTTGCCGCCGGGGAGGGCAAGGGCATTTGACGCGGCAGGAAAGCAGGGCTTTGTTTGGGGCTGGTAAGCCGGAAACAAAGGGCTGATTTCAGCAGCAGACAGGGCGTATTATGAAAGCCCCCGTCCCTCGTCCTCCGCCCCCGGCCTATGGGACAAAAAGTCCCAAAGCTCTGGACACCGTGACCAGATGTGTGGCCACACTCCGGGAAAAGTAGCAGGACGGCAGGAAACCGTCAAGGCTGAAATGAATGGGCTGACGCCCGGCCTTGACCGTTCCCCGCCGCCCCGCTGGATGGGTGGACAAGGTGGCCAATCCCTAAAAGTGTTTGGCCGCACTCGTTCATTTTGGGGCCTTTCTTCTCCCAAAATTGAAATGGGCGGGAAAGCCCTAAAATGGCTTTCCCGCCTTGATTACCCATTAGCAAAGACGGGCGAGACTGTCAACGGCGGCGCTGAAAGCGCCGTTCATCTTGACCGTTGACTGGCTCGCCTGGCTTTGCTACTGCCCGTAAGAGATGGAAAAACAAGATGGAAAACAAGGTTAAAAATGGTTGACAAGTCTATCGGATGTGTGTTATACTGTGCGACAGTTTGAGATTGGAAGGAGGCTTACGTGTGTTAATTTGTGTACGCTAATAAGCAATAAAAAGTAGAAGTACCTTTCCACATGATGGTGGGCTTTTTTTGCGTGCGTATGCAAAGGAACACGTAGGTTTGACACGAGCAGTCTTTGAACTGTATCGTGGTGTTTTTTCGTGCTTTGTTGTTATGCAGGCGTCTGCCCTCTCTGTGGGACAACGCCTGCTTTTTATTGCAGAAACAAAGGAACAATGCAATAAAAAAGGAGGTTCGCATTATGACCCAAAACAACAATTCATGGAGAAAAACTTATTTTACACTTCTTGCCGGACAAGCAATATCCTTTATTAGCAGCGGTATTTTGCAAATGGCCATTATCTTTTATTTGGTTGCGAAAACTAATTCTGCAATCATATTGACGGCGGCAACACTGATTGGATTTTTGCCGCAAGCCTGTTTAGGCCCGTTTGCAGGTGCTTTTGTTGACCGGCACAGCCGTAAAAGCGTAATGATTGGTGCGGATTTGATAATTGCCGCCGCTGGCGGTATTCTGGCGCTGGTGGCGTTTTACATGGAATTGCCCGTATGGTCTATTATGGTTGTCCTGTTAATCCGAAGTGCGGGAACTGCTTTTCATTCTCCAGCATTCAGCGCAGCAACACCTATGATTGTGCCAAAAGAGGAACTTACAAAATGCGCTGGTTACACGCAGACCATGCAAGCAGTAAGTGCGATTATCAGTCCAGCTGCCGCAGCGTTTTTATATGCTGTTTGGCCTCTTAATGCAATTATATTGTTAGATATTGTGGGTGCAATCCTTGCCTGTGTGACTGTTGCGATTTCGTCCATACCAACGCCTGAACTATGTCCAGAAACGAAAAGACAACAGTTTTTACAGGATATGAAAGAGGGGTATGTGGTATTAAAGCAAAACAGGGGCCTCTTTGCTCTGCTCTGGATTGGTGTAATTTATATGTTCTTTTATATGCCAATCAGTACGCTTTTTCCTCTCATCTGTATGTCATACTTCAAAGGAACACCGGCCCATGCCTCTGCCGCTGAAATTGCTTTTGCGGTTGGTATGCTGCTTGGCGGAGTCATTCTGAGCATTTGGGGCGGTTTTAAGAAACGGCGGTACACCATCGGTCTTTCCGTTCTCCTGATGGGCGTTAGCAATATGCTCTCCGGGCTTTTGCCGCCAGACGCATTTCTTGTCTTTGTTGTGTGCTGTACTGTTATGGGAATTTCCGCTCCATTTTACGGTGTGCAAAATGCGATTTTTCAAGAAACGGTCAAACCAGAATATCTGGGGAGAGTTTTTTCTCTACTGACAAGCGCCGCTTCCCTCGCCATGCCGTTTGGCCTTGTCATTTCCGGGCCTCTGGCGGAGCGGCTGGGAGTTGAGAAATGGTTTGTCATTTGCGGAATTGGCATTATCATCGTTGCGCTTGCCGTATTTTTACTACCCGGTTTGAGAGAGATTGACAATACGCAATAATCAACTGCACCTTTTTCTATTACTAAACAAAATGCCTGGATGGTGGTTCTGAAAAACCAGAACCGCCGTTCAGGCATTTTTTATCTTCGTCCTCTCTGCGGTTTTGGATTCTTCAGCAAGTCGGATTTTTCCGCAATCTTTTTCAGCCACTTCCGTTCTTCTACTGACAGCTTCCTAAAATTCAGCTTGAGCCGTTTGCAGATAAACGCCAAGTACGCTTGTTCCGTGTCGCTGTCCTGGCTGACGATTTCACCAGCAGTTTCCAGCATTTCTTTTAGCGGGTTATCCTCTGGGACGCTGAAAAAATCGTCCTTGTGTGTTTCCCGCAGAGCAAGGGCAATCCCGTTTATGTCCCGTTGTATCACATAGCGGCAAAACTCGTCCTCATCAATATGGGCGGTGATAAGCTGTCTTAACTGCGTATCACTCATGCCAGGATTATGCTTTTTTATAACAGTTGCGCTCATCGTGTCCACTATGGCGTTTGCACCCTGCGCCTGTTTCAGTGCCGTTCCGTTCACATAGATTTCAAGGTCAGCCATCAGCCGGGGGAAATCCGGGTGCGCCGCCAGCTCACACAGCAGGGTATTGTCTATCCTCCCGCTTTTCAGCAGGTCAATCATTTCATCACTCAAACGCAGGTCTGCAAGATCGGCGTTTGGGTGATTTTTCATTTCAGACAGCCCCAGCAGATAATCAGCGGTCACACCGTAAAACTTCGCCAGCCGGATAAGGGCATAGTGGCTGATGTCCTTGAAGTCTTCCGTTTCGTAACTGCCCAGCGCAGACTTGGAAAGCCCGGTCTGCTCCGCAAGCTGCCCCAGCGTCAAGCCACGCTCCACACGTAGGTCTTTTAATCGCTCTTGTATGGATAAAGACATATTCACCCTCCTTGCTAGCTCAACGAAAGAGAAGCCGTTATGCTATGTACTATGCTCATAGCATAACGGCATAGGCATTTACAGTTTTATTTTACCATTTGCTACATCTTCACGAAATTTATCAACAAGCTTCGCTGTCAGCTTGGATTTACCGTAGTGTTCAAGTACAAAAGTACGATAACTTTTTCCATCTACAAGCACATCACTTTTTCTGGTCAACAACCAATTTCCGTTACCTCCTCCCTGTTCTCTAATATTCCAGTCTTTCCCATATCTTTTATAGATTTCATCTTTTTTACCTTGAACAGACATTGATTCGCTTGGAATATAAACAATTTGCATAATAGCTCCTCCTTTATTTTGTGCAAGAAGACCAGAAACCTGAATTTGTCTTTTATCTTTTTTTGATTATATCACAAATCCGAGAGCGTGGAAATAGGGAGTTTTTCAGGCTGATTTCCTACCTCTTGGATATACGGCACAGGCGGTCAAAAAGGTGTAGACTTGGGATAGTTCATCGATGGACAAGCACCTTGGAAACAGAACACGCCAAAGAAAACGGAGGGACGCATGAGCAAAAGACCCTATCAACACCTGCCGCCGCTGGAACACAGGCCGGACGGCTCCCCCTACCGCATAACCCCGCCCCAGAAGAGACGAGCCAGCGGCCTGATACGCCGGGAGTGCTGCAACTGCGAGGACGGAAACTGCCTTGCGCTGGACGATGGCGACACCTGCGCCTGTCCGCAGATGATTTCGTTCTCCGTCTGCTGCAAGTGGTTCCGCTGGGCGGTCTTGCCGCTGGACAGGACGCTGGAAGCGGAGATTTACCGGGACAGGGACTTGAAACGCTGTGCGGAGTGCGGCGGTGTGTTCGTCCCGAAGTCCAACCGGGGCAAATACTGCCCGGACTGCGCCGCCAGAGTTCACAGGCGGCAGAAAACAGAAAGTGAACGGAAAAGGAGGTCTGCTGTGGACAGTTAAGAGCGGGAAAAGCCTTGATTTGCAAGGCTCCGCAAGCCCTCAACCGGGGCGGCTGGTATCATTTATCATTCGCCCCGGAAAACGGGCCTCTAACCGTCCACAAAACACGCTATGACAAACACGATTTATATTCACCAGCCGGAAAAGGCGTTCAGTTTCACCCGGCTCCCCAATTTCCTTTTTGAAGCACCCACATTCCAGCCCTTGAGCAACGAAGCGAAGGTGCTGTATGCCTTTGTCCTGCGCCGGGCGGAGTTGTCCCGGAAGAACGGCTGGGCGGACGAGTACGGGCGGGTCTACCTGTACTACCCCATCTGCGAGGTGGTCGCTTTGCTCCGCTGCGGGCGGCAGAAAGCGGTCAACACCCTGCGGGAGTTGCAGTATGCGGGGCTGGTGGAAATCCAGAAACAGGGCTGTGGAAAACCCAACCGCATTTACCCGAAATCCTATGAAGCGGTTCCAAACACCGACTTCAAGAAATCCGGTTATGGTACGCCGGAGGGCTGAAAACCGTACTTGGCGAGTACGAAAATCAATCCTCTTGAAGTACGGAAATCTGACGGTATATAGAAATACAGAGATTAAAACCATCTATTTACATTCATTCCATTCCAATCCTATCAGAGATATTTTCGGCGGGAAAACCCGCCGGAAAGGAATGGAATGGGGAAAGGAGTTCAATGGCACAACACGCAATTTTGCGATTTGAGAAGCACAAGGGCCACCCGGCGGGGCCGCTGGAAGCCCACCATGAACGGAAAAAGGAGCAGTACGCCAGCAACCCGGACATTGACACCAGCCGGAGCAAGTACAATTTCCACATCGTCAAGCCGGATGGCCGCTACTACCATTTCATTCAGAGCCGCATCGAGCAGGCCAGATGCCGCACCCGCAAGGACAGCACTCGGTTTGTGGACACGCTGATTACCGCCAGCCCGGAGTTTTTCAAGGGCAAGTCCCCAAAGGAGATAGCGGCCTACTTCCAGAGGGCGGCGGACTTCCTCATTGACCGGGTGGGCCGGGAGAACATCGTTTCGGCTATGGTACACATGGATGAAAAAACGCCCCATCTGCACTTGGTCTTTGTGCCGCTGACAAAGGACAACCGCCTGTGCGCCAAAGAAATTATCGGCAACCGGGCCAATCTGACGAAGTGGCAGGACGATTTTCACGCCTGTATGGTGGAGCAGTACCCCGACCTGGAGCGTGGGGAAAGCGCCAGCAAGACGGGCCGGAAGCATATCCCCACCCGGCTGTTCAAACAGGCGGTCAACCTCTCCAAACAGGCGAGGGCCATTGAAGCGGTTCTCTCCGGCATTACCCCGCTGAACGCCGGAAAGAAGAAAGAGGAAGCCCTCTCCATGCTGAAAAAGTGGTTTCCGCAGATGGAGAACTTCTCCGGGCAACTGAAAAAATACAAGGTCACAATCAATGACTTGTTAGCGGAAAATGAAAAGCTGGAAGTCAGGGCAAAGGCCAGCGAAAAAGGCAAGATGAATGACACGATGGAACGGGCGAAGTTAAAAAGCGAACTGGACGATATGCGGCGGCTGGTTGACCGTATCCCGCCGGAGATTTTAGCGGAACTGAAACGGCAACAGCGGCAGCATGGAAAGGAAAGGTGATCTTATAAGTAATATCAGATACAAAAAGGAAATCGAAATCGTGACTTTTCAGGGAAAGGAAATCACACTGGAAAATCTCTCCCCGGTGTTCACGCCGGAACAGGAAGCAGCCAAACGCCGGGAACTGGAACAGCAGCTTTATGAGGTGTTCCGCAAGTACGCCGACAAGCGGGAGAGTGAGGAAGCCGGGACATAAGGTTTTCCAAACCCATCATTGATTTGCGGGGCTGCTGGCGGTATAATAGAACTGTCAGCAGCTCCGTTTCTTTTTTAAGAAAAGGAGCGACAATATGAACAATCGGATAGACGCAATCTATGCAAGACAATCGGTAGACAAAAAGGACAGCATTTCCATTGAAAGCCAGATTGAATTTTGCAAATACGAGTTGAAAGGCGGTAACTGCAAGGAATACACAGACAAAGGGTACAGCGGCAAGAACACAGACCGTCCGAAGTTTCAAGAACTGGTGCGGGACATCAAGCGGGGCTTGATTGCAAAGGTCGTGGTTTACAAGCTCGACCGTATCAGCCGTTCCATTCTGGACTTTGCCAACATGATGGAGCTGTTCCAGCAGTACAATGTGGAGTTTGTGTCCTCTACGGAAAAGTTTGATACCTCCACGCCGATGGGACGGGCCATGCTGAATATCTGTATCGTGTTCGCCCAGCTTGAACGGGAAACGATACAGAAGCGGGTAACGGACGCTTACTACTCCCGCAGTCAGCGGGGCTTTAAGATGGGCGGGAAAGCCCCTTACGGCTTCCATACGGAGCCTATCAAGATGGACGGTATCAACACAAAGAAGCTGGTGGTAAACCCGGAGGAAGCGGCCAATATCCGGCTGATGTTTGAGATGTACGCCCAGCCCACAACTTCCTACGGGGACATTACCCGGTACTTTGCCGAACAGGGGATTTTGTTCCATGGCAAAGAGCTGATACGCCCCACGCTGGCGCAGATGTTACGCAATCCTGTCTATGTGCAGGCAGACCTTGATGTGTACGAATTTTTCAAAAGTCAAGGTACAGTCATTGTCAATGACGTTGCCGATTTTACGGGCATGAACGGCTGCTATCTGTATCAAGGGCGAGATGTAAAGGCCAGCAAGAAAAACGACTTAAAAGACCAAATGCTGGTACTGGCTCCCCATGAGGGTATCGTCCCCTCCGACACCTGGCTGACCTGCCGCAAGAAGCTGATGAACAACATGAAAATCCAGTCTGCCCGGAAAGCCACCCACACATGGCTGGCAGGAAAAATCAAGTGCGGGAATTGCGGGTATGCTCTTATGAGTATCTACAATCCCTCCGGCAAACAGTATCTCCGCTGCACGAAACGGCTGGACAATAAAAGCTGTCCTGGCTGTGGGAAAATCATCACTTCGGAACTGGAAGCGGTTGTTTATCAGCAGATGGTAAAGAAGCTGGCAAGCTACAAGACGCTGACAGGAAAAAAGAAAGCGGCAAAGGCAAACCCGAAAATCACCGCCCTGCAAGTGGAACTTGCCCATGTAGACAGCGAGATTGAAAAGCTGGTGGACAGTCTGACGGGGGCAAACAATGTCCTGTTCTCCTATGTGAATGTGAAGATAGCGGAACTGGACGGGCGCAAGCAGGAACTTCTGGCAAGGATAGCGGAGTTGACTGTGGAGGCCATCAGCCCGGAACAGGTCAGCCAGATTTCCGGCTACCTCGATACCTGGGAGAATGTATCTTTTGATGACAAGCGGCGTGTGGTGGATTTGATGATCACCACCATAGCCGCCACAAGCGACAGCTTGAACATCACATGGAAAATCTGACTGGCGGCACCCCTCCCGTCAGATACCTACCCTGTGTAGTCCCTTGTAAACTGTACTTTAGAAAAATACAGAATGCCGGATGGTGTAATAATAGAGGTTGAGAGTTCGTCACATTATTTGGGGTCATTTAGTGAGAAAAATGATTCTTCCACAAATTGGATAGAAAAGATCATGGAGGGTGTCGGTATTCACTAGATGGATTCTCAAGAAGCATAAACAGCCCGCTATTTGCAGAGAATTCTGGAAGAAAATTGAAGAAAGCATCCTTCCGGCAACAGCACCCCGGACGTTTGTGAACTCTCACAACAGAGATCAAGAACCAATCCCTGCTTTGCGCTTACACCGTTTTGGTGACATTTTTTCTCCGTCTTGCTACAATATTGTGGATTTTTTCTATTTGTGCTTTGCTATTATCAACATCTAAAATGGAAACCGTGATGGAGGTGATTCCAATGCAGATAATTTCCTTGAAAACAAATTGAATGCTTTGGCAAACGGTGGCCAGTTCTCCATTTCCTACGACATCACGATTCCGTAATAAAAGCATTAGATAATGGGTATAAAAGCCACGATTCTTTAGAGTCGAAAGAAAAGAATCGTGGCTTTGTACGTTTGAATTATGGAGCAAGCCAAATGAATAAGAAATTGGAATTTTTTAGCAGTATGGCGGTTGCCTTTATAGTTTTGATATTGGTCTTTCTTTGCATTCGTTTTTCAGGTCAGGGAAAATTTGCTACACATGGAGGAACCAATCCGTCTGATGTAAAATGTATTTATACTTCAGTTTGGCCGGATAATGAATACACTAGGCTTATTTGTGAGCCGGAAAGTGGAACGATAGAATATATATTGGATGGTTCTAATGCTGGGTATTATGCAATCTTTTATAATAATATCTCTGAAGAAGAAATACAAAAATATATTGACCAATTGAAAACCTTAGGATACGCTGAAGAGGCATCGGCTTCAGAAAGCGTTTCGACAGGCGTTTTGCTAAGAAAAGATGAAACATGGATAAGCATTGCATACTCAGAGGGAGGATTTGGAATCCGGATTTCAGTAGAAAAATCCTGAATAAAAGAGATGCTGGGGAATCCCGGTTATCCCTATGATGCAGTGGAAAGAAAATGGATTGCTCAATATGCGAGCCTCCATGACTTGATTTTGATGTTCGGTCACTCAAACCAATGCCGTCAAGCCGGTGGGGGATATGGATAACCTGTGGCTGGAACTGCCGTGGTGGTTTATCTGAGTGAAAAGAAAAATTGTGATTGTGCTACAAGTTTTCTGGAAATTTATGTGCAGCTATACGATTTTGAAAAGAATTGTGGACAGATGAAATAAAGCAGGCTTAAAATTCGTTATTCAAACAGAGAAGCCAATAATCATGATACCATTGATGTGATTCTTATAGCTGCAATCGTTCGGAAAAAATGTGACGTTCAGAAAATTCAAATGGGGCTATGATGAAGAGGTGCTTAAAATGACGAAATCAAGTAAGAAATTGACTGCTTTTGGTATAGCTTTGGCCCTAGCAATTCTTATAGGCGGTTTCCTGTTGCATCCGTGGGAGAGGACAAAATCGGAACTTACTGTAACAACGGTGGATTTAAGCGATAATTCTATCTATGCAACCGCTCCCAATCAACTGTACGGTACAAATGATTACTATCTCATTCAGGGAGCTTCGGAATACTTAAAAGGAAATATTCAGCTATCGCAAATTGAAGAAGGCGAAAATATTGTGGTAGTTTCCAATGGAAAGGTTTTGTTATCTGACCCCTATCAGTTTGATACGATATACAGTATTCGATTGCAGTAATCCTATTTTCATTAAAGGTCAATCTTCTAGTCTGCCATGGTCGCAGCCAAGTGAGAGGTAATGTTCAAGCTCCCCACCCAGTACAAGCTGGGCGTACTCCAAAGATTTATTCTAACGAATGAATATTCTGCGCTTTAAACAATTTAATGACGAATATATTGTGCAATATAGAGAATTATAGAGAATTTCAATTGCGACTTTGCACTCGATTGACTTGCAACGCAAAATACGTTACAATAAAGCTGAGGTGATAACCATGGAAAAAACAATGACACTTAACCTTCGTGTCAACCCTACTGTCAAGCAGCAAGCCGAAGATGTACTGAAGCAGCTCGGAATCCCGATGGCAACAGCTATTGATATGTACCTGCGCCAGATCACCCTGACTGGCGGCATTCCGTTCTCGCTGTCCCTGCCGAAGGCTCCTGCGGCTCTGAACGCTGACACCATGACCGATGACCAGCTCCATGCAGCCTTGCAGGTGGGCATTAAGGAGATTCAGAACGGTGATACCGTGGATGCTGCAAGCGCATTCGCACAGTTCAGGGAACAGCACAGATGAAGCAGTATGACGTGAAAATTTCCCATGCAGCCCTCAGCGATATGGAGCAGATCTACAGCTATATTGCCGACCGTCTGCTGGAGCCTGACACGGCCATGGCGCAGTATAACCGCATTGCAGAAGCCATTCAGTCGCTGAACATTCTGCCGGAACGCTGTGCGCTGGTAGAGAGCGAGCCGGAGCGCACCCAAGGGCTGCGGCAGATGCTGGTGGACAACTACTCGGTGTTCTACATCGTGGGCGAGGATGCCGTGTCGGTGGCCCGTGTGCTGTACAGTGCATCCGACCTTGTGCGCCGTCTGCGGAGAATGAAGTGAAAGGGGTGTTTGCATGACCGCCGTGATTTACGCCCGCTATTCCAGCGACAATCAGCGTGAAGAATCCATCGAAGGTCAAATCCGGGAATGCACCGCCTATGCGGAGAAGAACGGTATCACCGTGGTCAAGCACTACATTGACCGCGCCCTTTCCGCCAAAACCGACAACCGCCCGGACTTCCAGCAGATGATCAAGGACAGCGAGAAACGGTTATTTGACATTGTGCTGGTCTGGAAACTTGACCGCTTTGCCCGAAACCGCTACGATTCTGCACATTATGAGTACCAGTTGGAGCGCAATCATGTCAAGCTGGTATCTGCCACGGAGCCCATTTCGGACAGCCCTGCGGGTATCATGGTCAAGAGTATGCTCACCGGCATGGCTGAATACTACTCGGCAGAACTTTCTGAAAAAGTTGTGCGCGGCATGACCGAGAATGTTCTGAAGGGAAAGTACAACGGCGGCACGATTCCCATTGGTTTTAAGGTGGATGAGGAGAAGTTCTTTCAAGTCGATCCGCTGAAAGCTCCCTTTGTGGTAGAAGCCTTTCAGCGGTACAACGATGGCGCAACTATGAAAGAACTGATGAACTGGCTGAACGACAGTGGCGTGACCACCAACCGTAATCAGAAGTTTACCTACAACAGTGTTCAGACGCTGCTGACGAACAAACGGTACATTGGTGAAAACCACTTCAAGGATATCGTAATGCCGGACAGCATCCCGGCCATCGTGGACAAGGACTTGTTTGAAGAAGTGCAGCAAAAAATCAAGAAGAACAGCCGCGCTCCTGCCCGTCACAAGGCCGAGGACGATTACTTGCTCACCACCAAGCTGTTCTGCGGAATGTGCGGCGCGATGATGTTCGGCGAGTGCGGCACAGGCCGAAACAAAGTTGTCCATCATTATTATAAGTGTGCCACTGCGAAACGTTTCAAGACCTGCAAGAAAAAGACCGTCCGTAAGGAATGGCTGGAAGATTTGGTCGTGGCTGAAACCATGAAGCTGATTCAGGACGATGCCGTGATTGATGCCATCGTTGCGGAAGTGATGGAGTTGCAGGATCAGGAAAACACCACTCTCCCTTTGCTGGAAAAGCAGATGCGCGAGGTAGAGAATGGCATTGAAAATATGCTGAACGCCATTCAAGCAGGTGTGCTGACCAACTCCACCAAATCGCGTTTGGAAAAGCTGGAAGCCCAGCAGAAAGAACTTGAAGTTCGGATTGCCGAAGAAAAAATCGCTCGGCCTCGGTTGAGTGAAAATCAGGTTCGGTTCTGGCTGACCCGGTTCCGCAAGCTCGACCCGAACATGAAAAGCCACCGGGAAACGCTTATCAATACATTCGTGAATGCTGTTTATCTCTATGATGAAAAAGTTTTGATTACATTCAACTACAAAGACGGCACAAAAACCATCACTTTCGATGAAATCGCCGCCAAAGATGCCCCAGAGGGCAATGGTTCGGATTTAGGTTGCTTCGCTCCACCAAAAAGACCAGCGTAGAAATTACGCTGGTTTTTTGTCTTATCCGGCATCTTAAGTTTCACCCTCAAGGGTGGATTCGAACAGCTGCGGCCCCGTCGCAGAAGAAGGGGCAAAAACAGCCCGGTGGGCTGTTTTTAGCAGCGCGGCTTGCGTAATCCACCCGCGCCCATAAAAAGACCGTCAGCGTAGAGATACGCTGGCGGTTTTCTGTTTGCAGAGGATGGTGCGCAGAAAAGGAGAAGCGTGTTCCCGGGATCGGGAGCGCGCTTCTCCCTTATTATATAGTAATTATAGTATCGGCTCAGAGCTCGTTGCCGGGGAACCGGGGAATGCCGTCAAAGCCCTTTTGCAGGTCGGCATCGGTGGGGATGTAGTCGCTCATCTGGCCATCGTGGAACTTCTCGTAGGCCACCATGTCAAAGTAGCCGGTGCCGGTCAGGCCAAAGACGATGGTCTTTTCCTCGCCGGTCTCCTTGCACTTGAGGGCCTCGTCGATGGCGGCACGGATGGCGTGGCTGCTCTCGGGGGCGGGCAGGATGCCCTCTCACTGGTTTGGCTGGACTTTATCACGTCATTGTCCTGAAGTTAAGGGAAAATTTCAATTTTCACAAAATAATTTACGCCCCTGGCAGAAACAGCAGCGTGCCCCGGGCGGCCAGTACAGGCTGGAACAGGCAGCCCGCCAGCCCGGCGGTGAGCGCCACGACGAGAAACAGCAGTGCCAGGACCAGAACGAGCCGGGCCAGCCCGAAGCGGTGGTGCCCGGCGGGGACTTTTTTGCGCTGCATGGTCAAACCTCCCTTTGTATCAGAGCTCTGCGCCATCCTATGCCGGGCTGTGCCGATTGTGTGCGGGCGCAAAATGTGGTACACTGTTACCGACAAATCACGGAGGAACTGTTATGCTGACCATTACACTGCTGGGCACGGCAGCCACCATGCCCCTGCCGGACCGTGCCCTGACCGCCGCGCTTGCCGAATGCGGGGGCCATGCCCTGCTGTTTGACTGCGGCGAGGGCACGCAGGCGGCGGCCCGCCGCGCCGGGGTCAACCTGATGAAGCTGGATGCCATCTGCCTGACCCACTATCACGGCGACCATATCTTCGGCCTGCCGGGCCTGCTGCAGACGCTGGGCTGTCAGGGCCGGGAGCGCCCGCTGACCCTTTACGGCCCCGAGGGACTGGGAGAGGTCTGGCCCGCCCTGCGCACCCTGGCCGGGCCGCTGCCGTATCCGGTCAGGGCTGTGCAGCTGGACACAGATCCCATCGACCTGACCACCCTTTCCTCCGGCTGGCCTGCGGGGGCGCAGCTTACGCCCTTCCGCACCCGGCACCGGGTGCCCAGCCGGGGCTACCGGCTCGACTTGCCCCGGGCGGGCCGCTTTGACCCTGCAAAGGCCCGGGCACTGAACGTTCCGGTGCCTGCATGGAAGCTGCTCCAGCGGGGCCAGAGCATCCCGCTGGAAAACGGGGCGGTGGTCTCCCCTGCGGATGTGCTGGGCCCGGCACGCCGGGGTCTGCGGTTTGTGTTCTCGGGTGATACCGCTCCCTGCCCGGCGCTGGAACAGGCCGCGCAGAACGCCGACCTCTTCCTCTGCGATGCCACCTACCCCGACAACGAGCAGGAGGCGCAGGCAAAGCAGTGGGGGCACAGCACTTTTGCGCAGGGTGCGGCCATTGCAAAAAAGGCTGATGTGCGCCGGTTCTGGCTGATGCATTATTCGCCCATGATCCTTGAACCGGAAGCCGCCCTGCCCAATGCACAGGCGGTATTCCCGGCGGCGGAGTGCGGCTTTGACGGCAAACAGATCATCCTGCAATATGACGAGGAAACAACATGACAACGATCAAACTTGACCCAGGTGCAGCCCTGCTGCTGGATGCGCTCCATGGTGCGGGCCATGCGGCCTACGCTGTGGGCGGCTGTGTCCGGGACAGCCTGCTGGGGCTGGACCCCCACGATTGGGACCTCTGCACCAGCGCCCGCCCGGAGCAGGTGATGGCGCTGTTCGGGGAGGAAAAGTGTATCCCCACCGGCCTGCAGCACGGCACCGTGACGGTGAAGCAGGGCGGCAGGCTCTATGAGACAACGACCTTCCGCACCGAGGGGGCCTATTCCGATGGCCGCCACCCGGATGCCGTCTGCTTTGTGCCGGAGGTGCGGGAGGATCTTGCCCGGCGGGATTTCACCATCAACGCTATGGCATACAGCGCCGAGGAAGGGCTCATCGACCCCTTTGGCGGGCGGGACGACCTTGCCGCCCATCGCGTGCGGGCGGTGGGGGAGCCGGAACGCCGCTTTGAGGAGGACGCGCTGCGCATCCTGCGGCTCTACCGGTTCGCGGCCCGGTTCGGTTTTGCCATCGACCCAGCCACCGGTGTTGCTGCCCGGGCACTGGGGCCGCATCTGGACTGCGTTTCGGCGGAGCGCATCCAGGAAGAACTACTCAAGCTGCTGGCGGCCCCCCGGCCCGGAAGCTATCTGGAACCCGCCGTTCTGGCCGTTATCCTGCCGGAGCTGGAACCGGAAAAACAGCCGGAACGGTTTGCGGAACTCTGCCGTACCATCGACCGGATCGAACCAACAGTGGAGAACGTGCCCGCCCGGCTGGCGGCTCTTCTCTGTCCGCTGGGTGAAGCTGGTGCCCGCAAAGCTCTGCGCAAACTGAAATGCTCCAACGCGCTCACAGATGAGGTGACAGCGTTGGAAAGGGAAGCTGGAGGGGGTGCCGGGAGCTTTCTCCTCGGACACGAATCGGGCCATTCCATCGCCCGCCCTATTGCCTGCGGCAACAGGGTCCCACCCCAGCGGACGGTCCTCGGAGAAACTCCCGACACTCCCGTCCAAACGCCCTGCGTGACACCCGTGTCCGAAGAGGAAGCTCCCGGTACGCCCGGCTCCGACCAGACACTTATGGCCAAACGCCTTTTGGGCCGCTATGAATTGCCGACGATCCAGCGCCTGACCGCCCTTTGCAGTGCCCGGCATCCGGAACAGACCGGGGCCTTTGCTGCCCTGCGGGCCGAGGCGGAGCGGCTGACAGCAGAAAATGCCTGCTGCCGGGTGAGTCAGCTGGCCGTGAATGGCCGTGACCTGATGGCGGCGGGGGTCAGACCCGGCCCGGGTCTGCGGCAGGTGCTGAACGCCCTGCTGGAGGCTGTCATCACCGGGCAGACACCCAACGAAAAAGACGCGCTGCTGGCTGCGGCGGCCCAATTTTCTGCGTCTTGACAAGAGAAAGAAGCTGCGGTAGTATTATGCTACTGTTTTAGTGTGTTATTGAATGAGGGACGATATGACAGAAGCACAGAACACGAAGCGCCCCGGGGCACTCATCGCCATGAGCGGCGGTGTGGACAGCTCGGTGGCGGCATGGCTGATGCAGCAGGCGGGGTACGACTGCACCGGCATCACCATGCGGCTCACCCGAAACGAGACGCTGGGGCAGTCCGGTTTCCACACCTGCTGCTCCGAAAAGGATATCGAGGATGCCGCCGAGGTGGCCTTTGCGATGGATATCCCCTATGAGGTGCTGGATTTCACCGCCGACTTCCGGGAGAAGATCATCGAAAAGTTCATCCGGGTATATGAGATGGGCGGCACGCCCAACCCCTGCATCGACTGCAACCGATATATGAAGTTCGACCACCTGCTCCGCTGGGCTGAGAGCCATGGCATGGAGTATGTGGTCACGGGCCATTACGCCCGGGTGGAGCAGGACGAGGCCACCGGCCGCTGGCTGCTGAAAAAGGGGCTGGACGAGGGCAAGGATCAGAGCTATGTGCTCTATAACCTGACCCAGGAGCAGCTGGCCCATGTGCGCCTGCCGCTGGGGGGGCTGCACAAGGCCGAAGTGCGTGAAATCGCGGAAAAGCAGCATTTCATCAACGCCCGCAAGCACGACAGCCAGGATATCTGCTTTGTGCCGGACGGCGACTACGCCCGCTTTATGGAGGACTTCACCGGCAAGCACTACCCGGCAGGCGATTTTCTGGACGAGAATGGCAAAAAGGTGGGCACCCACAACGGTGCGGTGCGGTATACCATCGGCCAGCGCAAGGGCCTTGGCCTTGCCATGGGTGCGCCGGTGTATGTCTGCGCCAAGGATATGCAGGCCAATACCGTCACGGTGGGCCCGGAGGAGAACCTGTTTGACCGCATCGTCTATGCCGACGAGGTGAATTGGATCGCCATCCCGGAGCTGACCGCGCCCTTGCGGGTCACGGCCCGCACCCGCTACCACCAGACCGAGCAGGCTGCCACCGTCTACCCGGCAGGAGAGGGGCAGTTCCGGCTGGAATTTGACCAGCCCCAGCGTGCCCCCACGCCCGGCCAGGCCGTGGTGCTGTATCAGGGGGATGTTGTGCTGGGGGGCGGCACCATCGTTGCGGTCGAATAAACCTCTCAGGCGCTTCGCGCCAGCTCCCCTAGTAGGGGAGCCCTTGGCAGTCGTTGGAAAGTATAAAGTAAAACAAAAGCAACTGCGTCGAACTGATAAAACAATAGGCGTAGTGTAAGATGGAGGAGCAAGTATCTATGCAGGATCAATATTCCCGCACCCAGCTGCTGCTGGGCAAGGAAGCAATGGAAAAGCTGCACAATTCCCGTGTGGCGGTGTTTGGCATTGGCGGCGTGGGCGGCTACACGGTGGAAGCGCTGGCACGCAGCGGTGTGGGTGCGCTGGACCTCATTGATGATGACAAGGTCTGCCTGACCAACCTGAACCGCCAGATCGTGGCCACCCGCAAGACCGTGGGCCAGTACAAGGTGGATGTGGCCGAACAGCGTATCCACGAGATCGACCCCAACATCAAGGTCACCACCTACAAGATCTTCTTCACCCCGGAAACGCAGGATCAGTTCGACTTCACCCAGTACGACTATGTGGTGGATGCCATCGACACCGTCACCGGCAAGATCGCGCTGGTGGTCAAGGCCAAGGAGGCCGGCACCCCCATCATCTGCGCCATGGGCGCGGGCAACAAGATGGACCCCACCCGCTTTGAGGTGACGGATATCTACAAGACCTCCGTCTGCCCGCTGGCCAAGGTGATGCGCACCGAGTGCCGCAAGCGGCGGATCAAGCACCTGAAGGTCGTCTACTCCAAGGAGCCTGCCATGACCCCCATCGAGGATGATTCCATCAGCTGCAAGAACCACTGCATCTGCCCCCCGGGCACCCAGCGCAAGTGCACCATCCGGCGCTCGGTCCCCGGTTCCAACGCCTTTGTGCCCTCGGTGGCCGGGCTCATCATCGGCGGCGAGGTCGTGAAGGATCTGGTCGGATTTGTGCCGATGAAAGGTTAAAAACGAGAACGCCCCTCTCCGGTCTCACAGATGCCGGAGAGGGGCGTTTTGAGTCAGGGAAAACCGTGGGAACAGATGGAGCGTGCATCGGGCCGCAGGGCTGCCGCCTGCCCGGGCGTAGCCATTGGCGGTCACCCCAGCAAACATAATGTTGAAATACGTTCATTTGACAAAATACTTTTGCTAATTTATACTGGGATGCATATTCACATGCAAAAATCAAGGATAGAAGATAGGAAGTATCGTCATGCTGACTCTGGATAAGATCTACCACGCCGCCTTTGTGCTCAAGGACGTTGCCCGCAAGACCGACCTGATTGAAGCGCCCAAGCTCTCCAAGGACTGCCGCCTCTACCTCAAGACCGAGAACCTGCAGGTGACCGGCAGCTTCAAGGTGCGGGGAGCCTATTATAAGATCAGCCAGCTCTCCAGGGAGGAGAGCGAAAAGGGCGTGATCGCCTGCTCTGCCGGAAACCACGCACAGGGCGTGGCTCTGGCCGCCACCCGCCGGGGCATCAGGAGCATCGTCTGTATGCCGGACGGTGCCCCCATTATGAAGGTGGAAAACACCAAGAGCCTGGGTGCAGAGGTCTGTCTGGTGCCCGGCACCTATGATGATGCCCACGACAAGGCCGTGGAGCTGCAGGCCGAGACCGGCATGACCTTCATCCACCCCTACGATGACGAACAGGTCATCGCAGGTCAGGGCACCATCGGTCTGGAGATCCTTGACCAGCTGCCCGATCTGGATGCTGTCATCGTGCCCGTGGGCGGCGGCGGCCTGATCTCCGGCGTGGCCTTTGCCATCAAGAGCCTGCGCCCCGAGGTCAAGGTCTACGGTGTGCAGGCCGAGGGTGCCCCCAGCATGTACCGCAGCCTGCATGAGCACAAGTATCAGACCCTGAAAAATGTGGCCACCTTTGCGGACGGCATTCAGGTCAAGACCCCCGGCGAACTGACCTATCAGCTCTGCGAGGAATATGTGGACGACATCGTGACCGTCAGCGAGGACGAGACCGCCGCCGCCATCCTCTCCCTGATGGAGAACCAGAAGCTGGTGGCCGAGGGGGCCGGTGCGGTGCCTGTGGCAGCGGCGCTGTTCCACAAGCTGCCCATCGAGGGCAAAAAGGTGGTCTGCCTGATCTCCGGCGGCAACATCGATGTGAACATCCTCAACCGCGTCATCACCCGTGGTCTGGTGATGAGTGGCCGCAAGGCCAACCTGACCATCGCGCTGGAGGATAAGCCCGGCCAGCTGGAGCGGGTGGCCGCCATCGTTTCCCGCTGCGGCAGCAATGTGGTCTCCGTCCTGCACGACGGCTCTGACCCCAACATGCCCATCTCCAGCTGTTTCCTCAAGCTGGCGCTGGAGACCCGCGACCATGCCCAGATCGAGCAGATCCGGCAGGAGCTCACCAAAGAGGGCTTCCAGCTGGTGGCAGAGCGCGTTTGATTTTCTGACTACCTCATCCGCCGCCTGCGGCGGCAGGTTTCTTTCAAAATAGCAAAAAGCGCCGTGCAGTCATTTCACTGCACAGCGCTTTTTCTTATCCATAAAAACGAAAAAACAAACATTATTTCTGCACGCCGCTCTCGCACTGTTCGATGAACTGTTTGGCCACGCGGGGGCTGCGGCCGCCAGCGCGGATGGCGAAGGCCTCGGCCTTGACCAGCAGCTCTTCCATGGGCATCTGGATGTGGTGCTGTTTTGCCAGCTCTTCCAGAATGGCGGCAAAGCGGGCTTTCTCGGGCCGCTGGAAGGTGACGGTCAGGCCGAACCGGGCGGAAAGGCTCATCAGTTCCTGCCGGGTGTCGGCTTCGTGGATGTCGTCGCCGGTGCGGTCGGTCAGGGTCTCCTTGATGAGGTGGCGGCGGTTGGAGGTGGCATACACCGCAATGTTCCGGGCCCGGCCGCCCACGCTGCCCTCAAGGATGGCTTTCAGGGCGGCAAAGTTGTCGTCGTTGGAGGAGAAGCTCAGGTCATCGATGAAGAGGATGAATTTGAGGGGGTTGGCTGCCAGCTGATCCATCAGGTCGGGGATCTGGTAGAGCTGGTTCTTCTTGACCTCCACCAGCCGCAGGCCGTCGGCGGCATACTCGTTGGCAATGGCCTTGACCGTGCTGGATTTGCCGGTGCCGGCATCGCCGTAGAGCAGGACATTGTTGGCGGGGGAACCGGCCAGCAGGGCGCGGGTGTTGGCAATGACCTTTTCCCGCTCCTTCTCGTAGCCCGGCAGCTCGCTGAGCTTCTGGGGGTCGGGGTACTTCACGGGCACCAGCTGGCCGTTCTCCACTGTGAACACATGGTGCTTGGCAAACATGCCGTAGCCCTTCTTCCCGGCTTCCCGCATCCGCTGGTTATAGGCGGCGGTCAGGTCGAGCTGCCTTGCCTCCCAACGGGGCAGGAACGCCAGCTCCCGGTTCTGCCGGTCGGCGGCTTCCAGCAGCGCGTCCAGCGTCAGGCCGCAGAGCTTCTGCAAAAAGTTCAGCTCACTGTTCAGGGCGGCCTCCATCACAGGGGAGAGCTGGCCTGCAGCAGCCTGCCGCACACAGAAGGTCTCTGTCTCCAGCACGGCGTTGGAAAGATAATCGCCCAGATTGGTGGTGTGGGCGAACAGGGCGGCTTCAAAGGCGGCCACAGCATCGCACAGGGGGGCGATGGTATCGTCAGCCGCTTCCAGCCGGTCGGTCAGCGCCGCCAGCTTTGCCACAACGGGGTCGCCCAGCAGGGCACGGAAGACAACAAGCCCGTGGAGCCGGGCATTCCATTCACGAAGTTGCATAGGAAAATCCTCTCTTTTTAACGGCCTTGCCCTCTCAGGCGCGCCGCGCCAGCTCCCCCAAAGGGGGAGCCATTGGCAGGCCGGTCAGAAGGCTGTTTATTTTTATAACAGTGTAGAATTGATTATACTCTTGGAAAAGGCGCTTAGCAAGGGTGTGTTCAATTATCTTCATCTTTCGGCTGATTCACTTTACAAATCGTCGATTGACAAAGGCCCGATTTATAGTATAATTGACCCAACGTTCAAATCGGAATGCAAGATGCGAAAAGTAACGTGTCTGAGGGAAATTTTGTTGAGAGTGTAAGAGGAAAAGGAACAGGAGCAACTTACCATGCAGTTAAATGGTTCGCAAATTTTTGTTGAAGTTCTCTGCGAACAGGGCGTGGACACCATCTTCGGCTACCCCGGAGGTGCTGTGCTGAACCTGTACGACGAGCTGTATAAGAATTCTGACCGCATCCACCATGTGCTGACCGCCCACGAGCAGGGCGCTTCTCATGCGGCCGATGGCTATGCCCGCGCAACGGGCCGCACCGGCGTGGTGCTGGCCACCAGCGGCCCGGGTGCCACCAACCTGGTCACCGGCATTGCCACTGCCTACATGGACTCCGTGCCCATGGTCGCCTTTACCGGCAATGTGCCGACCCCCGGTCTGGGCAAGGACAGCTTTCAGGAGGCCTACATCGAGGGCATCACGATGCCCATCACCAAGCACAACTTCACGGTGCGCAAGGTAGAAGAGCTGGCCGACACCATGCGTGCGGCGTTCCGCATTGCGCAGAGCGGCCGCAAGGGCCCGGTGCTGGTGGATATCCCCAAGGATGTCACCGCTGCTGTCTGTGAGTTCACTCCCAAGCAGCCGGAGCAGATCCGCACCGTGACCACCTACGACGAACAGCAGGTCAAGTGGGCCGCCGATATCATCAACGCGGCCCAGCGCCCGCTGGTCTATTTTGGCGGCGGCGTGCGGAGCGCGGCTTCCTGCCAGCCCCTGCGTGACCTGATCCACAAGGCGGAGATCCCCGCCACCTATACCCTGATGGCCGCAGGCGTTGTGCCCTACGGTGACCCGATGAACATCGGCATGGTCGGAATGCACGGCTGCTACACCTCCAACCGGGCGGTTGCGGATTGCGACGTGCTGATCGCACTGGGCACCCGCTTTTCTGACCGCGTGGCCCTGAACCCCAAGACCTTTGCCAGGAATGCCACCATCATCCAGATCGATATCGACCCCAGTGAGCTGGGCAAGAATGTGGATGTGGATCTTGCCATTGCCGGTGATGTCTGCTATGTCCTGAGCGGGATGCTCCCCCTCATTGAGGAGAAGAAGCACCCCGACTGGATGAAGATGATCCACGAGTGGCAGGCGCAGGATTACCACCCTGTGTCCGACCCCACCCGCCTGATGCCCCATCAGGTCATCGGCGAGGTGTGCAGCCAGTGCGGCCCCGAGGCCGTGTATGTCACCGACGTGGGCCAGCACCAGATGTGGGCGGCCCAGTACATCCGCCACACCAAGAGCCGCGGCTTTATCACCAGCGGCGGCCTGGGCACCATGGGCTTTGGCTATGGCGCGGCCATCGGCGCGCAGATGGCGCTGGGCCGGGAGCAGCGGGTGGTCATGTTCACGGGCGACGGTTCCTTCCACATGAACCTCAACGAGGCCTGCACCGCTGTCAGCTATGAGCTGCCCATCATCACGGTCATCTTCAACAACTCTGTGCTGGGCATGGTGCGCCAGTGGCAGACCACTTTCTACGAAAAGCGCTACTCCCAGACCGACCCTCACCGCCGCACCGACTTTGTCAAGCTGGCGGACGGCTTTGGCCTGAAGGGCTACCGCTGCACCAACCTCCCCGAGTTCCAGGCCGCATTTGCCGATGCCCTCAAGCAGAAGGGCCCCACCTGGATCGAGTGCATCATCGACAAGGACGAAAAGGTCCTGCCCATGATCCCCGGCGGCGGCGACATCAATGATATCATCATGGAATAAGGAGGACTGACCCATGGAATCCAAACGCAGAGTCATCAGTCTGCTGGTGGACAACCAGAGCGGTGTTCTGGCCCGGGTGTCCAACCTGTTCTGCCGCCGCGGCTTCAATATCGACAGCCTGACGGTGTCCGCCACCAACGACCCGGCGGTCAGCCGCATCACCGTGACCATCACCAGCGATGAAAAGGCGCTGAGCCAGCTCATCCTCCAGACCGAGCGGCTGGAAGTGACCCGGCAGGTGTTCGTTCTGGATCACGAGAATTCGCTGGAGCGGGAGCTGCTGCTGCTCAAGGTGGCTGCCGATGTCCACAACCGCAGTGAGCTGCGGGAGATCGCCAGCATCTACAAGGCAAAGATCATTGATTTTTCGCCCGACAGCATGGTGCTGGAGCTGACCGGCCGCCCCGAAAAGGTGGACGCGTTCCTCAAGATCCTGGCAGATTACAAGATCCTTGAGCAGTGCCGCACCGGCGTGACCGCCCTGGAGCGCGGCGGGATGCACCAGCACATGCAGAAGCCCCCGCAGGAGGTGCGGGCAGCCCAGCTGCCCCTGCCCGGGACCCATTGCCCGCAGTAAGGCATAATCTCTCAGTTTTCCATAAAAATCAAAATATAAAAATAAAACAGGAAAGAGTAAAAGGAGACTACTACCATGGCGATCAAGAAATACTACGATTCCGACTGCAACCTCGGCGTGCTGGACGGCAAGACCGTTGCTGTCATCGGCTTCGGCAGCCAGGGCCACGCCCATTCCGAGAACCTGGCCGAGAGCGGCGTAAATGTTGTTGTCGGTCTGCGCAAGGGCTCTGCCCACTGGGCAAAGGCCTCCGAGTTCGCCGCCACCCACGACAACTTCAAGGTCATGGAAGTCGAAGAGGCTGCCAAGGCTGGCGATGTTGTGATGATGCTGGTTCCCGATGAGCTGTGCGCCGACATCTACAACACGCAGGTCGCACCTTACATGACCGAGGGCAAGGCTCTGGCCTTTGCACACGGCTTCAACATCCACTTCAAGACCATTACCGCTCCCAAGAACGTTGACGTGATCATGATCGCTCCCAAGGGCCCCGGCCACATCGTCCGCCGCCTGTACACCGAGGGCGAGGGCTGCCCCTCTCTGATCTGCGTGGAGCAGGATTACACCGGCAAGGCAAAGGACATCGCTCTGGCTTACGCTTCCGGCATCGGCGCTGGCCGTGCAGGCATCCTGCAGACCACCTTCAAGGAGGAGACCGAGACCGACCTGTTCGGCGAGCAGGCAGTTCTGTGCGGCGGTGTCTGCGAGCTGATCCATGCAGGCTTCGATACGCTGGTTGAGGCTGGCTACGAGCCCGAGATGGCATACTTTGAGACCTGCCACGAGATGAAGCTGATCGTTGACCTGATCAACGAGGGCGGCTTCTCCAAGATGCGCTACTCCATCTCCAACACCGCTGAGTACGGCGATTACCGCACCGGCAAGCGCCTGATCACCGAGGAGACCCGCAAGGAGATGAAGAAGGTCCTGACCGAGATCCAGGACGGCACCTTTGCTTCTGAGTTCCTGACCGAGATGAGCCCCAAGGGCGGCCGCAAGGTCCACTTCCTGGCTGAGCGCCGGATGCAGGCCGAACACCCCATCGAGAAGGTGGGCGCAGAGCTGCGCAGCATGATGAGCTGGCTGAAGAAGTAATTAACTCCCCCAGTCGCCTGCGGCGACAGCCCCCTCAAAGAGGGAGCCTTTTGTCTGATCGCAGCGTGAAGCCTCCCTCCGTGAGGGAGGTGGCATCGCGCAAGCGATGACGGAAGGAGTTCAGCCAAAAGCTGCTTTTAAAACTAAGAAAGGCTCCCTCCTTTGGGAGGGGGTCTTTTGTTATAAGGAAAAGAGGATATGTTATGAGAAGCGATAACGTGACCAAGGGCTCGGAGCGGGCCCCCAACCGAAGCTTATTCTACGCACTGGGTTACACCCCTGAAGAGCTGGAGCGCCCGCTGATCGGCGTGGTCAGCGCTTACAGCGAGATCGTGCCCGGCCACATGAATCTGGATAAGATCGCCGATGCCGTCAAGGCCGGTGTGGAGATGGCGGGCGGCACCCCCATCCTGATCCCTGCCATCGGTGTCTGCGATGGCATCGCCATGGGCCATGTGGGCATGAAATACTCCCTGGCCTCCCGCGAGCTGATCTGCGACAGCGTGGAGACCATGCTGATGGCTCATCAGCTGGACGGTCTGGTGCTGGTGCCCAACTGCGATAAGATCGTGCCCGGCATGGTTATGGCCGCGGTCCGCATGGATGTGCCCGCGGTGGTCTGCTCCGGCGGCCCCATGCTGGCCGGCAGCTACGGCGGCGAGGAAGTCAGCCTTTCCAAGATGTTCGAGGCTGTGGGCGCTTACAAGGCCGGTATGATCACCGACGAGCAGCTGGAAGACTGCACCTGCAACTGCTGCCCCAGCTGCGGCAGCTGCTCCGGCATGTACACCGCCAACAGCATGAACTGCCTGTGCGAGGCCATTGGCATTGCCCTGCCCGGCAACGGCACCATCCCGGCGGTCTACTCCAAGCGCCTGCAGCTGGCCAAGCACGCCGGTATGGCCATCATGGACATGGTCAACAAGGGCATCACCGCCCGCCAGATCATCAACGAGCGCTCCATCCGCAACGCACTGACCTGCGATATGGCGCTGGGCTGCTCCACCAATACCGTCCTGCATCTGCTGGCCATTGCCTACGAGGCTGGTGTGCCCATTGACCTGAAGCTCTTCAACGAGATCAGCGCCAGGACCCCCAACCTCTGCCATCTGGCCCCCGCAGGCCCCACCCACATGCCCGACCTCTATGCCGCAGGCGGTATCCCCGCCGTGCAGGCAGAGCTGGCCAAGAAGGGCCTGCTGGATCTGGATGTGCCCACCGTGACTGGCAAGACCCTGGGGGAGAACATCAAGGGTGCCCACATCCTGAACGAAAAGGCCATCCGCCCCATCGAAAACCCCTACTCCCAGACCGGCGGCCTGCAGATCCTGTGGGGCAACATCGCTCCGGACGGCTGCGTGGTCAAGCGCAGTGCCGTGGCCCCCGAGATGCAGCAGCACTCCGGCCCGGCCCGCGTGTTCAACAGCGAGGAGACCGCCATTGCGGCCATCTACGCAGGCCAGATCGTCCCGGGCGACGTGGTGGTCATCCGCTACGAGGGCCCCAAGGGCGGCCCCGGTATGCGCGAGATGCTCAACCCCACCTCTGCTCTGGCCGGTATGAAGCTGGATAAGACCGTGGCCCTCATCACCGACGGCCGCTTCTCCGGCGCAAGCCGCGGCGCGGCCATCGGCCATGTCAGCCCCGAGGCTGCTTCCGGCGGCCCCATCGGCCTGATCGAGGAGGGCGATACCATCAGTATTGATATCCCCAACGCAAAGATCACGCTGGAGGTCAGCGACGAGGTGCTGGCCGAGCGCAAGGCAAAGTACGTTGCGCCCGAGCCCAACATCAAGACCGGCTGGCTCAGCCGCTATGCCCGCATGGTCACCAGTGCAAACCTGGGTGCGGTGCTGAAGTGACCCGGAAGACCGCATAACAGCAAAAGCTCCCGACGCGCAGAACGTCGGGAGCTTTTTTTATCCGAAACAGCGGGATACAGAAAATTGGACAAAAGAAAAAGCATCCTGAATCACTTCAAGATGCTTGGTGGTTGCGGGGGCCGGATTTGAACCAACGACCTTCGGGTTATGAGCCCGACGAGCTACCAGACTGCTCCACCCCGCGATATTTACTTGTCTGCATCAGCTGTTCGCTGACTGCTCAAATATAATACCACAGAGGCGGGTGGATGTCAAGGGTTTTGAAAAAGTTTTTTACTTTTTCTTTCTGGGATGGCGGACACGGTAGTAGATCACGCCGCAGACCGCGCCGATGAGGATGGCGGGCCATGCGCCCACAAGGAACACCGCCACAGCCTGTGCGCCGGACACGAAGCCGGTCCAGCCATTGCGCAGGGCGGCCAGCAGCTTTGCGCCGAAGCTGGTGCTGGTGGGGGTCAGGGTCTCCACTTCGTTCAGGGTGATATAGACGGTGCAGCAGGAGACCTGATTGCTGTACCAGTCCAGCTGGCTCTGCCAGCTCTCGATCTGGTACTGCACATCGCTCAGGCTGGACTCGATCTCCAGCAGGTCGGCCAGGGTGTCGGCCTGTGCCTGCAGCTCCTGCAGGCGGGTGCGCTGGGCGGTCAGGCTGGCCAGCCGGGCCTCGGTGTCCATATACCGGGTGGTGATATCCTCCGCCTGCTGGTTCTGGTAGGTCACGCTGCCGGACTGGGCAGCGGCGGCCAGAAAGCTCTTGTAGCTGTCCTGGGGCACCCGCAAAGTCAGGCTGACGCTTCGGGTGCTGTCGGTGTTGGTGTACTCGCTGCTGGATTCCATATAGCCGTCTGCGTCAGAAAGGGCCGCATCCAGTGCCGCACGGGCGGTATCGTAATCCCGGGTCTCCAGCGTGAGGTTGGCAGTATAGATGATCTTGGCGCTGTCGGCGGTGCGGGTGGAAGCATCGCTCTCCGCTTCGCCGGAGGTCAGCAGGGAACCGCCGGTGGCAGTGTCTGCTGACCGGTAGCCGTCCTCTGCGCTGAAGGAGGAGATACCGTTGTCCGCAGAACCGTAGGTGGCGTTTTCGGTGTCCTCCATGGAGTAAACAGCGGCCTGCGGGGCGGCTGCCTTGGTGGCGGCGGCAGAGTAGTTGGAGGAAGAGCCGCCGCCCAGCAGGGTGACCCCCTCCCATTCGTAGGCATGCACGGCACCGTACAGGCAGACCCCGCAGACTGCCGCGCAGGCGGCCAACTGGGCCCAGCGCCGGGCGGGGAAGCGGAGGGGCTTCTTCTGTTTTTTGGGGGTTGGGGAAGGCGCGGGTATGGCGATGCTCTTGGCACCGGGTGTCTCGGCGGCATTGGCCTGCAGGGCAAGCAGCTTTGCCTTCAGGTCATCGGAAGCGTGCAGATCGTCCACTTCCATCTTGTATTCATACCACCTCATCTTCGATCTCCTCCTTCAGCAGCGTATGTAACTGGGCGCGTGCCCGCCGCAGCCAGCTGAGCACCGTGTTGGTGGGTGCACCCAGCATCCGGCCTACCTCGGCGGCGGTGTAGCCCTCGTAATAATGGAGGTACACGGCGTTGCGGTAGTTTTCCGGCAGAGTGCGCACCGCATCGAGCACACTGCCGTCATTTCCGGATTCCGGGGCAGGAATGTTTTCGTCCAGTTCGGTGTCCTTCTGGCGCGCGGCCCGGGTGATATCCCGGCAGCGATTGATGGCGACCCGCAGCAGCCAGGCTTTGAGGTGCTCCTCACTCTCAAAGCGGCCTTCGTAGCGCAGGAGCTTTTCAAACACATCCTGCACCACGTCCTCCGCATCGGCGGCGCAGCTGCAATTGTGCATCGCGGCGCGGAACACGGTGTCGCTGTATCGCTGTACAGCCAGCGCAAAAACTTCGTCTTTGGTCAACTGTCCCATAAGTCTCTTTCTCTCCTTTGCGGCCCCGGGCGGGGCTGGTGGAAACAACTGTTTCAAAGGGACGTTTCACCCCATATACGGGTGAAGCGCACGGATTATTGCATTAACGATATAGCCTTTGGAAAAGGGCAATTTTCTCCGCAAGATACAGATCTGCTTTGGGGTGGGCCAGCCAGTGCTTCTGCCGGGTGGTCTGGCATAGGCGGCGGGCAAGGGCGGCAGGGTCGGTGTCGATGGCCTCCACATCCTGCAGGGTCAATTGCAGGGTCAGAGCGGCCGGGACATCCGGCAGGGGCGGCAGCGGGTCCTCCCAGACAAAGGGAGGCAGCAGCTGCACCGCGCAGACAGCGCGGGAACACTCCTCGGTGAGCAGCAGGGCGGCGGGGGAGCCATCCGGTTCCACATGCAGGCTGCTGTAAAGCAGCTGGAGGTTCCGGGGAGCAGAGAGCAGAACAGCACCCTCATCCGCCGTTTCGCTGAGGGTGAGGCACCCGGCGGCCTCGTCGGCATAGATGCGCCGGGCCGGTGCCCGGAAGCTGGCATAGAGCGCAGGCAGGTGGAAAACCCCCGCCTTGTCCAGCCCGTGCTGCAGCAGCAGATAGAATTCGGTCAGCGGGTGGTCCGGGTCCGGCTGTGGCATCCCGAAGTCCGGCCGGGAAAGATGTCCTCCGCCCATAGTCTCCCTCCTTTTCCAGTGCATTGCCCTTTTAGTATATGGGTTTTGCAACGGATTTTCAACTGTAATTGCAACGCTTTCGGAGAATGGGAAATTTTCCCGCGCGGCCAGGACTCTTTGCGGGGGAGCCTCCGGCAGACCAAAACGGGAGACAGAAGCAAAAAGCCCGATCGTTCGGGAACGACCGGGTCTGTGCATATTGTGCTGAGAGAGACGCAGTTACTTCTGATAGCCCAGCGTAGCCGCCATCACGGCTTTGATGGTGTGCATCCGGTTTTCGGCCTCGTCAAAGACGATGCTCTGGGGGCCCTCGAATACCTCATCGGTCACCTCCATGGCATCGCGGCCAAAGCGCTCGCCCATCTCTTTACCCACAGCGGTCTTGTGGTCGTGGTAGGCGGGCAGGCAGTGCATAAACACGGCCTTGGAGCCTGCAATATTCATCAACTCCTGATTGATCTGATAGGGGGCCAGGTCGTGGATGCGCTCGGCCCAGACCTCGATGGGCTCGCCCATGGAGACCCACACATCGGTGTAGAGGACATCGGCACCCTGAGCGGCCTTGGCGGGGTCCTCCTCAAAGGTCAGGGTGGCACCGGTCTCGGCGGCAATGGCCTGGCACTGTGCGATCAGAGCGGCATCCGGCTGATACTTTTTGGGGGCGCAGGCGGTGAAGTGCAGGCCCATCTTGGCACAGCCCACCATCAGGCTGTTGCCCATGTTGTAGCGGGCATCGCCGAAGTAGACGAAATGGATGCCCTTCAGGCTGCCGAAGTGCTCCCGGATGGTCAGGAAGTCGGCAAGGATCTGGGTGGGGTGGAACTCGTTGGTCAGGCCGTTCCAGACCGGAACACCGGCGTAATGGGCAAGGTCTTCCACGATCTCCTGCCCATAGCCGCGGTACTCAATGCCGTCAAACATCCGGCCCAGCACCCGGGCGGTGTCGGCAATGGATTCCTTTTTGCCGATCTGGCTGCCCGACGGGTCAAGGTAGGTGACCTCCATGCCCAGATCGTGAGCGGCGACCTCAAAGCTGCAGCGGGTGCGGGTGGAGGTCTTTTCAAAGATCAGCGCGATGTTCTTGCCTGCCAGCTGCTCATTGTGGCGGATGCCGGCCTTTTTCCTGGCCTTCAGGTCAGCGGCCAGATCGAGCAGCTCCTCGATCTCGGCAGGGGTGTAGTCCAGAAGCTTCAGAAAACTGCGATTTTTCAGACTCATTGTATACTTTCCTCTCTATGCAATGCAAAATGTATATTTATTCGATAAGATGGTTCTATTATATAACGAATAAACTGTATTTTCAAGGGAAAGTTTTGGGAGAGAACCTCTCAGTCGCGGGCGCTGCCGCGACAGCTCCCCTAGTAGGGGAGCCCTTGGCAGAGGATTCATTTTTCGCAATGATCGCTGGCGCTCCAAAACCGATGCCTGCCGCAGGGCAAACAGGAGCGAAGCGCTGACCCACGAAAACGCAACGGTATGCCAAGGCCTCTCCTACTAGGAGAGGTGGCATCGAGCGAAGCGATGATGACGGAGAGGTTTCGCTCCCCTTACAGCTCCAGCAGTTCCTTCCGCCCGCTGGGGGTGTAGGCGGTCAGCCGCACGCCTGCTTTTTTGAACATGAACCGCGCTGCCACGCTGGAATCGGAATCGTGGTACTTGTCGCCGTAGTACACCACCTCGGAGATGCCGGACTGGATGATGGCCTTGGCGCACTCGTTGCAGGGGAAGAGGGTCACGTAGACCCGGGCACCCTTCAGGTTGTTGTGGGCGCTGTTCAGGATGGCGTTGAGCTCCGCATGGCAGACATACATATACTTCGTGTCCAGCGGGTCGCCCTCGCGCTCCCACGGCATGGCATCGTCATCGCATCCAATGGGCATTCCGTTGTAGCCCAGGGAGAGGATCTTGTTCTCCGGGCTGACGATGCAGGCTCCCACCTGGCTGCTGGGGTCCTTGGAGCGCATGGCGGTGAGCAGGGCGATGCCCATAAAGTATTCATCCCAGTTGATGTAATCGGTGCGTTTCATGGCAAAGTGCCTCCCTCTATCTTTCATTGGGTCTATTGTACCATGCCAACCCACGTCCTGCAATCGATTTTGCGCGCATCCGGTCAAAATGCACAAAAGTACCCCGGGAAGTTTGGCGGGCAGATGAAAGAAAATTTCGGACAATCTATTTGAAAATCATTTGGAGTGTGGTATTATCTTTGTAAAATATGCCACAAAAACGGAGAGGCTGCTCCGTGCGGCGGAAATGAGGGAAAAACCGATATGAAATACGCAAGCAACAACATCCGTAATATCTTGATTGCAGGCCATGCCGGCAGCGGCAAAACGACGCTGACTGAGGCACTGGTCTATTTTTCGGGCGCAGCAGAGCGTATGGGCCGTGTTGAGGACGGCACCACGATTTCGGACTTTGACCCTGAGGAAGCAAAGCGGAAGGCAAGTCTGTCGGCATCCGTGGTGCCGGTGGAGTACGAAGGCATCAAGTACAACCTGATCGATGCGCCGGGCCTGTTCGACTTTGAGGCAGGTGAGTATGAGGGCATCCGCGCTGCCGAGAGCGTGCTGGTGTGTGTTTCCGGCCGCAGCGGCGTGACCGTGGGCGCGGAGAAAGCCTTCCAGCTGGCCCGCAAGAACGGCAAGGCCACCATGGTGTTCATCTCCAAGTGCGACCTGGAAAATGCCAACTACTTCAAGATCCTGGAGGAGATGAAGATCAAGTTCGGCTCCACCGTCTGCCCCTGTGTTGTGCCCGCCAAGCTGGACGACGGCACCCCTGTCTACATCAACCTGTTCAGCCAGAAGGCCTTCAAGTATGAGAGCGGCAAGCAGATCCAGGTGGAGCTGCCCGATATCGGCCACCGCTTCCAGGGCCTGATCGAGGCTATGAGCGAGGCCATTGCCGAGACCGACGATGAGCTGATGGAAAAGTTCTTCGGCGGTGAACCCTTTACGACCGAGGAGATCGTTGAGGGAATGCGCAAGGGCGTTAAGGACGGCCTGATCACCCCCGTGTTCTGCGGCAGCGCCGTCAACCAGCAGGCATTGGATATGCTGCTGTTCAATATGCACAAGCTCCTGCCCAGCCCGCAGCACGATGCCGCCATCCTGGCCGAGAATGCCAGCGGCGAGCCTGTGGAGCTGCATTGTGATGAGACCGAGCCCACCGCAGCCTATGTCTTTAAGACTGTGGCTGACCCGTTTGTGGGCAAGCTGAGCTACCTGCGCGTGATCAGCGGCAAGGTGACCAGCGGCGCTGCTCTGGTCAACGCCCGCACCGGCGAGACCGAGAAGATCGGCAAGCCCCTGACCGTCATCGGCAAGAAGCAGACCGAGACCGACGGCATCGGTGCCGGTGATATCGGCGCTGTGGCAAAGCTGGTCAGCGCAAAGACCGGCGATACCCTGTGCGATGCTTCCCGCGTGGTCAAGCTGCCTGCCGCTGCCTTCCCGCTGCCCAGCCTGTTCATGGCAGTCACCGTGGCCAAAAAGGGCGATGAGGGCAAGATCTCCAGCGCGCTGGCCCGCCTGATGGAAGAAGATCCGACCCTGAGCTACATCAATAATGCCGAGACCCACCAGCAGATCATTGGTGGCCTGGGTGAGCAGCATCTGGATGTGGTCAAGGCCAAGCTGAAGAATAAGTTCGGCGTGGAGATCGGTCTGGAAGCTCCTCGCATTGCCTACCGTGAGTCCATCCGCAAGGCCTGCCAGAAGCAGGGCCGCCATAAGAAGCAGACCGGCGGCCACGGCCAGTTCGGCGATGTCGTCATCAATTTCGAGCCCTGTGACAGCGAGCAGGTCGTGTTTGAGGAAAAGGTGTTCGGCGGCAGCGTGCCCAAGAACTTCTTCCCGGCTGTGGAAAAGGGTGTCCGCCTTGCCGCCGAAAAGGGCGTGCTGGCCGGTTATCCTGTGGTCGGCCTGAAGGCTACCCTGCTGGATGGCAGCTACCACCCCGTGGACAGCTCCGAGATGGCCTTTATCATGGCTGCAAAGCTGGCCTATAAGGCTGCAATGCCCGAGGCAGGCCCCGTCATTCTGGAGCCCATCCATACCCTGAAGGCCCATGTCCCCAACGACAACACCGGCGATATCATGGGCGATGTGACCAAGCGCCGCGGCCGCGTGCTGGGCATGGAACCCGATGAGGATGGCATGCAGACCGTTATTGCAGAGGTCCCGCTGGCTGAGCTGAGCAACTTTACCACCTTTATCCGGCAGATCACCCAGGGCCGCGGCTGGTTCACCACCGAGTTTGCCCGCTACGAGATCCTGCCCGAGATGCTGGTGCCTGCTGTGGTGGAGCAGGCCAAGAAGCTGGGCAACCTGGATGAGGGCGCGGAGGATTAAACCACTCCGTCTCGTATCCGCTCGACAGCTCTCCTGATAGGAGAGCCAAGTGAAGTTCATATTGACATTTCCGGAGCCCTGCTGGCAATTCCCTCTGCCGGCGGGGCTTTTTGTTGTTGGGGGAAGGGAACAAAACAGAAAAAGGCGGGGCATCAGCTTACTGCACTGATGCCCCGCCTTTTGCAGGTCAGATCATTTTTTCCGTTTTCCGGGTTTCTTTTTCCGCACGCTGTACCCGAAGGTGCCCAGCTTTTTGCCCAGGCTCAGGTACTCGCCGTGGCTGTACACGATCAGCTTTGCTTTGTCCAGGCAGAGCTTGCCGTTTTCGTCCAGCAGGCTCTCATCCACATCGCAGGCCACGACTTCGGCCAGGAACAGGTCATGGCTGCCCAGCGGGATGACCTGCGTGACCCTGCATTCCAGATTGACCGGGCTTTCCTCCAGGATGGGGCAGTCGGTCAGAACGCTGCCCGGGGCGGCGTGGAGCTTACAGGCGGCAAACTTGTCGTTGTCGCGGCCGCTCTTCACGCCGCACCAGTCCACCGCACGCACCAGCTGTTCAGTGGGCAGGTTGATGGCAAACTGTCCGCTCTCCTTGATGAGGTGGTGGCTGTACCGCTCGGGGCGGACGCTGATGGATACCATGCTGGGCTGGGTGCAGATGGTGCCTGTCCAGCCGATGGTGATGAGGTTGGGCTGCTCCAGCCCGCCGCAGGAGACCAGCACCGGCGGTTCCGGGTTCAGCAGGGTGCTGCCCCGCCAGCTCTGTTTGCTCATCCGTGATACTTCCTTTCATAGGGGGCCCAGGTGCGTTCCGAGATGATGTAGCGCGGGCGGGCCTTTGTTTCCATATAGATCTTGCCGATGTATTCGCCGATGACACCCAGGCAGACCAGCTGCACGCCGCCTACAAAGCAGACGATGCAGATGGTGGAGGCCCAGCCGGCCACCACGCTGCCCATGGCCGCCTGCACGATGGCCCAGATCACGCCGATGAAGCTGATGAGGCTGACCACGATGCCTGCCCCGGTGATGAGCCGGATGGGCTTGTTGGAAAGGCTGGTGATGCCATCAAAGGCCAGCGCCAGCATTTTGCGCAGGGGATAGTGGCTCTCACCGGCCAGCCGCTCGTGCCGTTCGTAGAACACCTGCTCGCTCTGGAAGCCCACCAGCGGCACCATGCCGCGCAGGAAGATGTTGACCTCCTTGTAGTCGGCAAAGCTGTCCAGCACCCGGGCGCTGATGAGCCGGTAGTCGGCGTGGTTGAACACGATATCCGCGCCAAGGGCATTCATCAGGTGGTAGAAGCCCTCGGCGGTGAACCGTTTGAAGAAGGTGTCGGTGTCCCGGCGGCTGCGCACGCCGTAGACCACCTCGGCACCGTCCAGATATTTCTGCACCATCTCATCCATGGCGTTGATGTCATCCTGACCATCGCAGTCAATGGAGATGGTGATGTCGCAGTTGTTGGCGCGGGCCTCCATCAGGCCCGCCAGCACGGCGTTCTGATGGCCCCGGTTCCGGCTCTGGGAAATGCCGATGAAATGCGCGTCCTGCTTTGCAAAGCTGCAGATGAGCTCCCAGGTCTTATCGCGGGAACCATCGTTGACGAACAGCACCCGGCTCTTGTCGCTGATCATGCCTTTTTCGGTGAGGCTGGTGATCTTTTGCAGGAACATCGGCGCTGTAATGGGCAGCACCTGCTCCTCGTTGTAGCAGGGAATCACGATCCAGAGAATTGGTTTAGACATAGTTACAGATCACTTTCCTTTTATAGAATCATCTGCCGCAGAGCTTCCGGCTCCAGCAGCTTAAAGCTGGAACGGTAGGTGTCCAGCAGGCCGTCCCGCTGCATCAGGCTCAGCTCCCGGGAAAGGGCGCTGCGGTCGCAGTTGAGGTAATCGGCCAGCTGGATGCGGGAGAAGGGGATGGTAAAGGTCATGCTGCCCTGCTGCTCGGCCTCGCTGAGCAGGTAGGCGCAGACCTTGGCCCGCAGGGTCTTCATCACCAGCAGGTCCACCCGGCGGGAGAGCAGGAAATATTTATCGCTGATGGTCCGCACCAGATTCTGCAGCAGGCGCTGGCGGGCAGCGGAGCCGTCCGGCTGGAGCAGCTTCTCGTAGGGAAAGAGCAGGACCTCGCAGGGGGCGGATGCCACCACCGTGACCGGGCTGTCCAGGCTGGAACCGCCCAGCACATCACCAAACACGCCCCCCGGCCCCATGTGGGTGATGGGGATCCGTGCCCCGCCCGGTGCCGGGCGGTAGGCTTCGATGCTTCCGGTCAGCACAACGCCGACCCGGCGGCTGGGGGCCCCGGCCTGCACCAGCGCCTCGCCCCGGCCATAACTGCGGATGCAGGCCCCCAGCTCACTGAGCAGGGGGCGCAGTTCCCCGGCGGAGATCCCGGCAAAAAGAGAGGTGGATTGTAACAGCGGCAGATAGTTTTCCATGTCAGTTCCGTGAGGTTTTCCCCGGGCCCTCACCGCCCTTCTGCAATTCCGTTGCATGGGCAACGGTATTTTTAGCTCCATTATAGTAAACTTGAGCGCGTAAAGCAAATGATTTTGCAAAATTTGCAAATTTTGTTTCTGGTTGGAACAACAAAGAGAGGAAGGAATCTGAACCATGATGAAAAAACTGACTTCCCTGCTGCTGTCTGCGGCGCTGATGATCAGCCTGCTGGCCTGCGGGGCTTTTGCCGCCAAAACAGAAAGCGGCGTGCGCATTGCGGGCCTGAAGGGCCCCACCACCATGGGCCTGGTCAATCTGCTGGATATGGAGCGCAGCGGCAAGGCAAGCCAGCACTACGACTTGCAGCTCTATGGTGCGGCGGACGAGATCGTGCCCAAGCTCATCAAGGGTGAACTGGATATGGCCGCCATCCCCGCCAACCTGGCCGCGACCCTCTACCAGAAGACCAATGGCGGCATCCAGGTGATGGCCGTGAACACGCTGGGCGTGCTGTATGTGGTAGAAAAGGGCGACAGTGTCCACAGCTTTGCCGACCTGAAGGGCCGCACCATCCTGTCTACCGGCAAGGGCACCACGCCGGAGTATGTTCTGCGCTACCTGCTCACCAAGAATGGCCTGGACCCTGACAAGGATGTGAAGATCGAGTATTACAGCGAAGCATCTGAGGTGACCGCCCAGATGGCCGCCTCCAAAAAGGATGCCATTGCCGTTCTGCCCCAGCCCTATGTGACCGCCGCCCAGCTGAAGGACAGCAGCCTGCGGGTGGTGCTGGACCTGACCAAGGAGTGGAACAAGGTCTGTGACACCCAGCTCATCACGGGGGTCACCGTTGTCCGCACCGAGTACGCCAAAGAGAACCCGGACATCGTGGCAAATTTCCTGCGGGATTACGAGAAGAGCATCAAGGCCGCCCAGACAGATATTGCCGGTACGGCGGCTCTCTGTGAGGAGACCGGCGTGGTGGCCAAAAAGGCCATTGCCCAGAAGGCGCTGCCCCAGTGCAACATCGTTTACCGTGTGGGGGACGAGATGAAGGCTGATGTCAATGCCTACCTCAAGGTGCTGTATGATGCTTCCCCCGCTGCAGTGGGCGGCAAGCTGCCGGATGCAAACTTCTACTACACCAAGGCCACGCCCGGCCAGGTGTTCTGGAAAAGCGTCCAGCGCAGTTTTCAGTAAACCGATAAAAAGGAGAGCCGTGCAGCCGCACGGCTCTTTTTGAGTGAGAACGGAGCAGGTAAAATGAAACAGACAAAAAAACGCCGCGCAGGGCTGCTGGCAGCGGCGGTGTTCTGGCTGGCCGTCTGGCAGGCGGCGGCTATGGCCATCGGGCAGGAGGTCTTTCTGGTGTCACCCATTCAGGCGGCGGGCACCCTGATGGAGCTGCTGCCGCAGGCCGATTTCTGGCAGCGGGTGGGGTTCAGCGCCGGGCATATCCTGCTGGGTTTTGCGCTGGGCGTGGTGGTCAGCGTTCTGCTGGCGGCTGCCGCCGAGCGCTGGGCCTGGGTGGACACGCTGCTGGCCCCGGTCATCCAGCTGGTCAAGGCCACGCCGGTGGCCAGCTTCATCATTCTGGCGCTGGTGTGGGTCAGCGGGCGGTCGCTCTCCATCCTCATCAGCTTTCTGATGGTCCTGCCCGTGCTGTACAGTGCCGTGCGCACCGGCATCGAGAGCGCGGACGTGCAGCTGCTGGAAATGGCACAGGTGTTCCACCTGCCGCTGGCCCGGCGGGTCAAAGCCATCTGGCTGCCCGCCATTCTGCCGGCCTTCCGGCAGGGGTGCAGCGTGGCGCTGGGCATCTGCTGGAAGAGTGGTGTGGCCGCCGAGGTCATCGGCCTGCCCGATGGCAGCATCGGGGATGCCCTCTACCGGGCAAAGATCACACTCTCCACCGGGGAGCTGTTCGCCTGGACGTTCGTCATCATCCTGCTGAGCGCAGGCTTTGAGAAGCTGTTCCTGGCCCTGCTGGACAAGGCGGTGGTCCGCGTGTTGGGAGAGGATGTGGCAAAAAATGATTAACAAACTGGAAATTTGCGGATTAACAAAACGCTTTGGAGAAAAAACGCTCTTTGAGGATCTGGATCTGACCCTTGTGGAGCCTGCCGTTCTCTGGGCACCCAGCGGCTGGGGTAAGACCACCCTGCTCCGCATCCTGATGGGGCTGGAGGTGCCGGATTCGGGCACGGTGCAGGGCGTGGGCCGGGTCGGTGCTGTCTTTCAGGAGGACCGGCTCTGCCCGCAGCTGACCGCCGTGCAGAACGTGGAACTGGTGCTTCCGGAGGGAAAAACACAATACAAAACGCAAATCGTGTCGGATTTTCAACGATTTGGATATGATGAGCGGGCGCTTGCCCTGCCTGCCCGGAAGCTTTCCGGCGGGCAGAAGCGCCGTGCGGCCCTGCTCCGTGCCCTCTGGGCCGGGTGCGATACCCTGCTGCTGGACGAACCCTTCACCGGCATGGACCCGGAGACCATGAAAAAAGCCGCAGCGCTCCTGAAAGAGCGCCGCGGCGAACGGGCTGTTCTGTTGGCCACCCATGACCGGGAAGCCATCCGGGAGCTGGGGTGGAGGGTCATTGACCTGACGTAAGCGATTGTATTTTGTCAGAAAATATGATATCCTAAAAATACAGCTTTTAAGCTGTCATCAGGTGTTGCCTTAAACGTAGGCGGCTGAACGCTCCTTACCGAACCGCAAAGGTTTTACTTACTGGTAAACAGGCATCGGGAGGGCGGCTTTTTTGGGCGCACAATCCCGACGCTTCGGCGAAAGGAGGAATGCGCATGACTTTGTCAGAAGTGCTGCTGCTGTTGACATTTGTTTCCAGCGTAGCATATGGCGTTTTTGACATCACATGGAAAATCAGCCATGACGACAAAAAATATAAAAACAAAAAAGACTGACCGCCATCTATGCTTCCCCAAGCAAATCGGTCAATCTTTTTTGATACGAGTAACGTAAGGAGCTAGCCGTTTGGAGGGCAGCACCTTTTGTAATTTCAGTATATACGTTTCAACGTAAATTGTCAAGCAAAAGTCACAGCAGCTCTGCCAGAATGCTGTTCTGCACAATGAGACCGGCGGGGGTGAGGGCAAGGGTGCTGCCATCGAAGGTGGCATAGCCGGACTTCACACAGTTTTTCACAAAGGCGAGCTGGGCGGTGGAAAACTCCTTCCCGTAGCGGGCCTTATAGGCGGCAAGATCCAGCCCCTTGCGCAGCCGCAGCTGTAAAATGAGATAGTCCTCTGCGCCGCAGCCTCCGTCCATAACGGGGGCTGCTTTGTCGTTCAGGAAGGCCTCGGTGTCAGAGGGGTAATAGAATCGTCTGCCGCCCATGCAGGAGTGCGCCGCCGGGCCAAGGCCGAGGTAATCCCCACAGTCCCAGTAGATGAGGTTGTGCCTGCCCTCATAGCCGGGCTTTGCAAAGTTCGAGATCTCATACTGCCGGTATCCGTGGTGCTCCAGGTGCTCCACGGCGTAGAGGTAAAAGTCTGCTGCTTCGTCGGGGGAGGGCAGACCCTCGGGCGGGTGCCTGCCAAAGGCGGAATCCGGTTCGATCTTTAAGAGGTAAGCGGAGATGTGCGTTGCCCCGCCCTCCGCAATGAGCTCCAGTGTCTCGTCGAACTCGGCCTGCGTATAATGGGGCAGGGCCAGCATAATGTCGCCGCTGATGTTGGTAAAGCCTGCCCGCCGTGCCGCCGCAAAGGCAGCCCGGGCCTGCCGGGCGGTGTGGGGGCGGCCCAGCGTTTTCAGCTGGCTGTCCCGGGCCGACTGTACCCCGAAAGAGATGCGGTTCACCCCGGCTTCCCGGAAACCGCACAGGGTCTGCTCGGTTACGGTCTCAGGGTTGGCCTCCAGCGTGATCTCCGCCCCGGGTGCCGGAGCTGCCGCCGCAATGAGCCGGGCGGCATCGGCAGGGGAGAGCAGGCTGGGGGTGCCGCCGCCAAAATAGATCGTGTCCGGGTGAAGAGGCGCTTCCGGCGCAAAGCGGGCAAGCTCCCGCAGAAGGGCATCCACATACTGGGTGGGCACGCCGCGCTGGCCGGGGGCAGAATAGAAATCACAATACCGGCATTTGGAAAAGCAGTAGGGAATATGCAGATAAAGTCCAAGAGACATACAATATCACAGCCTTTTTCACGAAACGTTCATTTCTATGCAGTATACTATAAAACGTAGACCGGAGCAAGGCGGAATGCCCGCCCCGGCAAAAAGACTGGAGGAGTTCCACAATGGATTACAGAAATTATGACCGCGGCTATGCGGAGCCCACGATGAGCGCATCGGACTATATGACCCGCACCTACCGCTGGATGGCCTGCGGCCTGCTCATCACCTTCGCCATGGCCTATCTCACTGCGACGACCTCGCTCATCTATCTGGTCGATTCGCTCTATCTTGTGCTGACCATTGCGGAGCTGGCGCTGGTATTCGTGCTGAGCTCCCGGGTGCAGACCATGTCGGTGGGAGCTGCCCGCGCGACCTTTTTCGGTTATGCACTGCTCAACGGCATGGTGCTGAGCTACTATTTCCTTGTTTTCTCGGCAAGCACCCTGATCATGGCGCTGCTGGCAACGTCCCTTTACTTCGGGCTGATGGCTGTTTACGGCACCACCACCCATAAGGACCTGACCGGCTGGGGCCCCCGCCTGATGATGGCTCTGGTTGCCATGATCATCACCGGCTTTGTGGGGATGCTGTTCGGCTTCGGCTTTGGCGGCTCGGTGCTCTACTGCGGCATCGGTCTGGTGGTGTTCATGCTGCTGACCGCTTACGATACCCAGAAGCTGCAGCAGATGTACAGCTACTACTCCGCTGATGCTGAGATGGCCGAAAAGGCTTCCATCTATGGCGCGCTGACCCTGTATCTGGACTTCATCAACATCTTCCTGTATGTTGTCCGCCTGATGGGCAACAACCGCCGCCGCAGCTGATCTGTGTATTTCAGCCCTCTCCGTCAAGGCCTCAGGCTTTGACGGAGAGGGTTTTCTTTTTATAAAATGTGTATAAACCCGGTTCCGAAATCGCATACTGCAATCAGAAAATCAAGCGAAACCATGACGGATTGGAGTAACGAACATGGAACAGATCAGGAAATTTCTGCGGGACAAAGGGTTTGCACTGGCACTGCTGGCCTGTCTGGTGGCGGCAGCGGCGGCGGGGGTCTGGGCGGTGCGCACCGTGCGCGACGAGCTGGACAAGAACCTTTCGGGCCTGAAGACACCGGACAGCACATCCACGGCCCCCGGCATCGATGAGGGGCTTTCCACCACCACGCCACAGGAGGACGAAACAACATGGGAATGGCCGACCGAACCCGCCGCAAACAGTGTAAGCAATGTGCCCAAGGCGGCCTCCTCGGCATCGCGGAGTGCATCTTCGGCCTCCTCTGCGCCGCAGGCTGGCTCTGGCTCGGTGCGCGAACCATCCGCGCTGCAAGGTGCATCCTCGCCTGCCAGCAGTTCGGCAGCGCCTGCTTCCACGCAGCCGGTCTCTGGCAGGGTGCTCAATGGATACAGCGGCGATGAGCTGGTCTACAACAAGACCCTGGGCGACTGGCGCACCCACAACGGCATCGACTATGCCTGCGCAAAGGATGCTGCCGTCCAAAGCCCCACGGCGGGCACGGTGGTGCTGGCCGGTTCCGATGGCAGCTGGGGCCCCACTGTGGCGATCAAGGACAGTGCGGGCCGTGTCTGGCGGCTCTGCGGCGTGGCCAGCCCGGCGGTGAAGGAGGGCGAGACGGTCAGTGCTGGGCAGACATTGGGTAAAGTGGGCAGCGTCAGCTGTGAATGCGCCGAGGAAAGCCATATCCACCTGGAAGTGAAGCAGGACGACAGTTATCTTGACCCCGCAAAACTGATGCAGTGACCCCAAGCGGCAGACGCGACTGTCTGCCGCTTTTCTGTGCTTTTCCAAAGGAATGCAGATTGCAATTGCGGGCCGATTCTGGTATGATAAACTAGAACAAATTTCGACAGGCAGTGAATTGCGGGAGGAACCAGAATGGCAAAGGTGTTGATCGTGGGGGCCGGTGCGGCCGGGCTGATGGCGGCGGGGGCCGCTGTGCGGCAGGGGCATCAGGTAACGGTGCTGGAGCATACCGACAAGCCCGGTCAGAAGATCCTGGTCACGGGCAAGGGGCGCTGCAATGTGACCAACGACTGCACCGCGGAGGAGTTTCTGCACCATGTCCGCACCAATCCGCGCTTTCTGTTCTCCTCGCTGGGGGCGTTCCCGCCCGCCAGGACCATGGAGCTGTTCGAGAGCCTGGGCGTGGAGCTGAAGGTGGAGCGCGGCCGCCGGGTGTTCCCGGTGTCCGACAAAGCCGAAGAGATCCGGCAGGCACTGCTCCGCTACGCACAGGACGCGGAGATCGTCTATGACGGGGCAAAAAAGCTGCTTCTGGAAGAGCTGCCCCCGGAGCCGGAAGCCGCCCCTGCCGTGCCGGAAAATCCGCGCCATCCCAAAAAGAAAAAAGCCGGGCCTGCCCTGCGCTGTGTCGGTGTGCGGGGGACTTCCGGGAAAGAATACCGGGCCGATGCCGTGCTGGTGGCCACCGGCGGTGTGAGCTACCCCACTACCGGCTCCACCGGTGACGGCTACCGGCTGGCCCGGCAGGCCGGGCACACCCTTGTGGAGCCGGTGCCCAGTCTGGTCAGTCTGGTCAGCCATGACCCGGACTGCAAAAAGATGATGGGGCTTGCCCTGAAAAATGTGACCCTGACCCTTTTTGAGGACGGCAAGGACATCTTTGAGGAGCAGGGCGAGATGCTGTTCACCCACTTTGGCATCAGCGGCCCGCTGACCCTGAGCGCGTCCAGCCATCTGGGTGATATGAAAAAACACAAGTACCACGCCGAGATCGACCTGAAGCCCGCCCTGAGCGAGGAGCAGCTCTATGACCGCATCACCCGGGATTTTGCCCTGCTGGCCAACCATGCCGCCCAGGGGGCGCTGGTCAAGCTGCTGCCTGCCAGTATGCAGCCGGTCATGGTGGCACGCTGGGGCATTGACCCTGCCACAAAGGCCAACCAGATCACCCGGGAGCAGAAGCGGGAGCTGGTGCGCCTGATGAAGCACTGGAACGTGCCCATCGATGCCCGGGGCGACCTGGCCCATGCGGTCATCACTTCCGGCGGCGTGTCCGTGCGGGAGGTGGACCCCAGGACCATGCAGAGCAAGAAGGCGCTGGGCCTTTACTTTGCAGGTGAGGTGCTGGATGTGGATGCCTATACCGGCGGCTACAACCTGCAGATCGCTTTCTGTACGGCGCAGAGTTTTGCAAATCACCTCTGAGAGGTTGGACAGAGCAGAGCTTGACCGATGATAAAATACTTATTATATAAATAAAGGAGAATCCAAAATGGTTTCAGTTGCAATCGACGGCCCTGCGGGGGCAGGCAAATCCACCCTGGCGCGGCGGCTGGCCGCAGAGATGGGCTACATCTATGTGGATACCGGTGCCATGTTCCGCACCATCGGCCTGTATGCCCTGCGCAAGGGCGTGGACCCGAAGGACAATGCGGCGGTCAACACCCTGCTGCCGGAGATCGGCCTGCGGGTGGACTGCATTGACGGGGAGCAGCATATCTATCTGAACGGTGAGGACGTGAGCACCGCCATCCGCACGGAGGAGGCCGGCATGGCCGCCTCTGCCGTGGGTGCCAACCCGGAAGTCCGCGCCTTCCTGCTGGAGCTGCAGCGCGGCATGACCAAGACCCAGAACGTCCTGATGGATGGCCGGGATATCGGCACTGTGGTGCTGCCGGATGCCACTGTCAAGATCTTTCTGACCGCCGCCCCCGAAGCCCGGGCCAGACGGCGCTGGCTGGAATACCAGCAGAAGGGCATGGAGGTCGCCTTTGAGGATGTGCTGGCTGATGTGAAGCAGCGGGACTATCAGGACACCCACCGTGCCGCCGCCCCCCTGAAACAGGCCGAGGATGCAGTGCTGCTGGATACCTCTGACCTCAACTTTGAGCAGAGCCTTGCGGCGATGAAAAAGATTATTGCAGAAAAGGTTAATTAAATGGTACTATATTACATACTGCTGCCGCTGGCCTGGCTGGTGTTCCACATCGGCTTCCGGGTCCATACCGTTGGCCGCGAGAATCTGCGCAAGGTGCAGACCAAAGGCTGCATCATTGCCCCCAACCACGTTTCAGCCATTGACCCGGTGTTCATCGTCATCAGCCGGTTCTGGGGCAGGCGGATGCTCGTTTTTGCCAAAAAGGAGCTGTTTGAGATCAACGCCCTGCTCACCTGGTTCTTCCGCTGCTGCGGCGCGCTCTGCGTGCGCGGCACCAAGGAGGAGCTGGAGATCATTGACCGGACCGTGGAGGCCTGCCGGGCGGGGGAGACCCTGCTCATCTTCCCGGAGGGCACCCGCGAAAAAGAGGGCAGGCTCCTGCCGCCCAAGAGCGGCCTGTTCGTCATTGCGGCGCAGGCCGGGGTGGATGTGGTGCCGGTGCGCATCCGCTACGATACGCCGGACGGGAAGATGCGGCTGTTCTGCCGGGTGAACGTCATCTACGGCGAGCCGATGCCCGCCGCCCAGTTCGCCATGGAGAGCCGCCGGGATATGAAGGTGCTCCGGGCCAATAAGCAGGCACTGCTGGATGCCTGGGAACAGCTGAAGTGAGAACCTCTCCGTCACCTTCGGTGACACCTCCCCTGGTAGGGAGGGCAAGAAAACAACAGCGTAAACTTGACTCCCCTATTAGGGGAGCTGCCGAGCGAATGCGAGGCTGAGAGGTTTAGAGAAGGAGAAACGCTATGGAAATTCGTCTTGCCAAAACCGCTGGCTTCTGCTTTGGCGTGAACCGCGCGGTGGAGCTGACCTACAATCTGCTGAACGAGGGTCATAAGGTGGCAACGCTGGGCCCGCTGATCCATAACCCGCAGGCGGTGGCCGATATGGAAAGGCGCGGTGCGCTGGTGGCTGATACCGTGGACGATATCCCCACCGGGTACGAGGTCATCATCCGCAGCCACGGCGTGCCCCGCACCATCTATGATACTTTGGAGCAGCGCGGCCTTGTTTACCACGATGCCACCTGCCCCTTTGTGAAGAAGATCCAGAGCATTGCCGCCCGGGCCGAGGCCGAGGGCGCGGTGCTTCTGGTGGCCGGTGATGCTGCCCACCCCGAGGTGCAGGGTATCGTGGGCCATACCCGGGGAGAGGTATTTGTGTTCAGCGATCTGGACGAGCTGAAGGCCTGGAAAGGCCCTTCTGACCCCCAAAAGCCCATTTTTGCGGTTGCACAGACCACATTTCAGGTAACAAAATGGCAAGAAAGTTCGGAGTTTCTCAAAAAAGCCTATACAAACGCCCGAATTTTTGATACAATATGTAATGCGACGTGGGCGAGGCAACAGGAAGCGGAAGACCTCAGCCAACAATGCGACATCATTGTTGTCATTGGCGGTCATCATTCTTCCAATACCCAAAAGCTGGTACAGGTCGCCGCAAAGCATACGAAAGCCGTGACGGTCGAGACAGCGAGCGAACTTCGGCCGGAATGGTTTGCAGATGTAAAAACGGCGGGCGTAACAGCAGGGGCTTCAACGCCATCGTCTATTATTGAGGAGGTACTTAACAGTATGAGCGCAGAAATCAATGACAGCATGAGCTTCGAGGAGATGCTGAACGCATCCGAGGAGAAGCGTGTTCATGCAGGCAGTATTGTGAAAGGAATCGTGACCAGCATCTCTGCCAACGAGATCCAGGTGGATATCGGAGCCAAGCAGACCGGCTTTGTCAAGCTGAGCGAGCTGACCGATGATTCCTCCGCCAAGGTCGAAGACCTGGTGAAGGTTGGCGATGAGCTGGACCTCATCGTCGAGAAGGTTATGGACCAGGACGGCGTTATCCAGCTCTCCCGCAAGAAGCTCGCATCTCGCAAGGGCATGGAAGAGATCGCCAAGGCTGCTGAATCCGGCGAGGTCGTCGAGGGCGATGTCACCGAGTTCAACAAGGGCGGCGTTGTCGTCAACGTCAAGGGTGTTAAGGTGTTCGTTCCCCGTTCTCAGGCCACGATGCGCCGTGACGAGGACTACACTGCTCTGGTTGGCCAGCATGTCCAGCTGGTTGTTACCGAGTGCTCCGGCCGCAAGATCGTCGGCAGCATCAACAAGGTCACCGCTGAGCAGAACAAGGCAAAGCGTGAGGAGTTCTGGGCAAATGTCGAGGTGGGCAAGACCTACACCGGCGTTGTCAAGAGCCTGACCTCTTACGGTGCATTCGTCGATATCGGCGGTGTGGACGGCCTGTGCCACATCAGCGAGCTGAGCTGGAACCGCATCAAGCATCCCTCCGAGGTTGTCTCCGTTGGTGACACCATCGAAGTGTATGTGAAGGACATCGACACCGAGAACCACAAGGTCTCTCTGGGCTACAAGAAGGCTGAGGACAACCCCTGGGAGCAGCTGAAGAACAACTACCCCATCGGCAGCACCTTCCATGCTCCGGTCGTGTCCCTGACCAAGTTCGGTGCATTCGTCCGCATCCTGCCGGGTGTTGACGGTCTGGTCCACATCAGCGAGATCAGCAATGATCGCGTTGAGAAGGTCTCCGACGCACTGAAGGTCGGCGATATGGTCGATGTGAAGCTGCTGGATGTTGACTTCGACAAGAAGCGCATCAGCCTGTCCATGAAGGCTCTGCTGAACGACGACGCTGAGTAATCAGTCCGTGGTTCGCTGAGTTTCAGACACAATGCGACTACAGCCCCGTTGCCGGGTAACGGCGGCGGGGCTGTTTTTATTAACAAAGCCATGATAAAATTTTTTAAAAAGCACTGGGAGGTCATCTCCTACCTGATCTTCGGCGTGCTGACCACCCTGCTGAATATTGTGCTGTACGCCCTGTTCAACAGGCTGTTCGGCTACACCGCCGCCAACAGCTGGGGCAATGTGCTGGACAACATCCTCTGCATCCTGTTTGCCTACGCCACCAACCGGGCCTTTGTGTTCAACAGCAAGACCAGAGGCAGGGCGATGGCAAAGGAGTTTGGTGCATTTGTCACCTGCCGTCTGGGTACAATGCTGCTGGACACTGCAATTATGCTGGTGCTGGGCAATCTGCTGGCGGCCCAGGGCGCAGCGCTGATGGACGAGCTGATGCAGGGGGTGCTGAGCGTGGTGGCCCACTGGCTTGGCCCGGATACGGCCATACAGATGGCAGCCTCCTATGCAGGCACACCGGCGGGGGTCACGGATGGCTCTGCCGCTATTGCCGTCATCGGCGGTGCAGACGGCCCCACGGCAATCTTCGTTACCAGCCGCTACAATGCGCAGGCGCTGTGGGGGCTGTGCGTCAAGGTGTTCTCGAATGTGATCGTTGTGGTGCTGAACTATGTGTTCAGCAAGCTGATCATCTTTAAGAAAAAGTAACTCCCTCTGTCTGCACCTACGGTGCAGCCACCTCCCTCTGGGAGGGAGGCATTGCCTTGCATTTGCCGACAAGGCTCCCTCTCAGAGGGAGCTGTCACCGAAGGTGACTGAGGGAGTTTTAAGTAACAAAACAATGGAGGTACGGTATTATGAAACGTGGTCTGAAAGGTTTTGCATTCCTGGTTTCCGGTCTTGTTCTGGGCATCATTGGTGCCACCGCATCCGTAACGGCAATTGCCCTGAGCGCTGTGGGCATGGCAAAGGTCCGCCGTGCCAGCAAGAATTGATGGAGGAAAATAATATATGACCCGTGAAGAAATCCTCTCCCATGTCGATCATACCCTGCTGAAGCCTGAGGCCACCTGGCCCCAGATCCAGACCATCTGTGACGAGGCCATTGCCAACCACACCGCATCCGTCTGCATCAACACCTGCTATGTAAAGCAGGCGGTTGAGTATATGGCGGGCCGCATCCCGGTGTGCTGCGTGGTGGGCTTCCCTCTGGGTGCTATGGATACCGCCAGCAAGGCCTTTGAGGCCAAGACTGCCATTGAGAACGGCGCTGCCGAGGTGGACATGGTCATCAACATCGGCCGCCTGAAGAACAAGGAATACGATGCTGTCCGTGAGGACATCCGTGCCGTCAAGCAGGCTGTGGGCGACAAGGTGCTCAAGGTCATCATTGAGACCTGTCTGCTGACCGACGAGGAAAAGGAAAAGATGTGCGACATCGTCTGCGAGGCAGGCGCTGACTACATCAAGACCAGCACCGGCTTCTCCACCGCAGGCGCTACCTTCCACGATGTGGAGCTGATGGTCAAGGGCGTGCATGGCCGCTGCAAGGTCAAGGCTGCCGGCGGCATCTCCACCGTGGAGGATATGGAAAAGTTCCTCGCTCTGGGCGCAGACCGTCTGGGCACCTCCAGGGCGGTCAAGCTGCTGAACGGCGAACAGGCTAAGGGTTACTAAGAGAGCTTCGGGAAACTCCCGGTACTTCTAGGGGAAATCCTAATCAATTTCGTTGAGATGTCTAAAAAGAGTGATACTCTTCTTGACAATCTGACGAAGAGATGATAAGATATCTCTCGGAAAACAACTGAATACCGACTTATCAAGAGCGGCTGAGGGGACAGGCCCTGTGAAGCCCGACAACCTGTGCGAAAGCATAAGGTGCCAAATCCTGCGGGAAACCGAAAGATAAGAGTGCAAACGCTCAGAGCTTCGGTTCTGAGCGTTTTTGTTTGCGCAAACTTGATGGACGTGTATGAAGCTGTGCAAGATTCACCACACACATGGAGGACAAAATTTATGGCAAGACACCTGTTTACTTCTGAGTCCGTCACCGAGGGACATCCGGACAAGATCTGCGACCAGATCTCCGATGCTATCCTGGACGAGATCCTGACCCACGATCCCGATGCCCGCGTGGCCTGCGAGACCTGCGCTTCCACCGGTCTGGTCCACATCATGGGCGAGATCACCACCAACTGCTATGTCGATTTCCAGAAGATCGTCCGCGAGGTCATCTCTGACATCGGTTACACCCGTGCAAAGTACGGCTTTGACGCTGACACCTGCGCTGTTATCTCCAACATCGACGGCCAGAGCCCCGATATCGCACTGGGCACCAACGACCAGGTCGGCGGTGCCGGTGACCAGGGCATGATGTTCGGCTATGCCTGCGATGAGACCCCTGAGCTGATGCCCATGCCCATCAGCCTGGCTCACAAGCTGGCCAAGAAGCTGACCGAGGTGCGCAAGAGCGGCGAGCTGGATTACCTGCGCCCGGATGGCAAGAGCCAGGTCACCGTGGAGTACGACGAGAACAACAAGCCCATCCGCGTGGATGCAGTCGTCATCTCCAGCCAGCACAGCGAGAGCGTGACCATGGAGCAGCTCCGGGCCGATATCATGGAGAAGGTCATCAAGGCCACCATCCCTGCCGAGCTGCTGGATGAGAACACCAAGTACTACATCAACCCCACCGGCCGCTTTGTTGTGGGCGGCCCGCAGGGTGACAGCGGCCTGACCGGCCGCAAGATCATCGTTGACACTTACGGCGGCTACGCCCGCCACGGCGGCGGCGCATTCTCCGGCAAGGACCCCAGCAAGGTGGACCGCAGTGCCGCTTACGCAACCCGCTGGGTTGCCAAGAACATCGTGGCTGCCGGTCTGGCCAAGCAGTGTGAGGTGCAGGTGGCCTACGCCATCGGCGTGGCAAAGCCTGTGTCCATCATGGTGGATACCTTTGGCACCGGCACCGTGGCCGATGAGAAGATCGAGCAGGCAGTGGAGAAGGTCTTTGACCTGACCCCCGCTGCCATCATCCGTGACCTCGGCCTGCGGAAGCCCATCTACCGCAAGCTGGCCGCCTACGGCCACATGGGCCGCGAGGATCTGGGCGTGAAGTGGGAGAACACCGACCGCGTGGATGAGCTCAAGGCCGCTGTTGCAGCGCTGTAAAACTGAAACGCAAAGCGCCCTGTACCGTGAAAGGTGCAGGGCGCTTTTCTATGGTGGGCGGCAGACAAACAAAAAACGCTCCCCCGTGCAGGTGGGAAAGCGTTTTTTGTTTGTCCTTTTCAGGACAGGGTAAATGATAAGAAGGTAAATGAAGAAAATAGCATAATAATAGAAGGATGAACAACAGGAGTACCGGAGAGGAAAGCGCGTCGTTTCGCTTTGTATCCAACTGACGCTCCTGTTGGATACAAGATAACACTTTTCACAGAAAAATACAAGAGCTTTTTTGAAAAAAGTTCTCTTGTTCGAGCAAAAAATGTAATTTTGTCACAACGCACAAAAATGGGAGAGATGCGTTTGGCAAAGTGATGAAACAAGCACGGGCTGGGGCGTGGGTACAGAATTGCAGAAGCTGATTCTTTACAACGGGATGCGGCTGTGTTATGATGGATACATCTATGAGAAAAGGACGCTCTGTGGCCCGGAAGGGCAGAAAAGGTGTGGGAAGAAGTGAGGAATAGAATGGAACATACGATCACACAAAACAAGGCCCCGTGCTTTGGCGGGCGGGCCCCGCTGTTCAGCCAGCGTGACCTGCTCAGGCTGGTGGGGCCGCTGCTGGTGGAGCAGCTGCTGGCCGTGACGGTGGGCATGGCCGATACCATGATGGTCTCCCGCTGCGGCGAAGCCGCCATCTCGGGTGTCAGCCTGGTGGATATGATCAACAACCTCATCATCGTGCTGTTTGCGGCGCTGGCCACCGGCGGCGCGGTGGTGGTCAGCCAGTATCTGGGTGCAAAGGAGCAGAAGCACGCCAACGCAAGCTCGGGTCAGCTGATCCTGCTCAGCGCTCTGCTGGGCGTGGGTGTGGGGGTGTTCTGCTTTGTGCTGGCCCGCCCCATGATCCGGCTGTGCTATGGCAGTATCGATGCCGACGTACTGGAGGCCGGTGTGCTCTACCTGCGCATCACGGCGGTCAGCTACCCGTTCCTGGCCATGTACAATGCCGGTGCTGCGCTCTTCCGCAGCATGGGCAACTCCAAAATCTCCATGCAGATCAGCATCCTGATGAACATCATCAACATCGTGGGCAATGCGGTCTGCATCTTTGTGCTGGGCATGGGCGTGGACGGCGTTGCCTGGCCCAGCGTCCTCTCCCGTGCTGTGGCGGCGGTGCTCATCCTGAACCGCTGCTACCAGAAGGGCCACATGCTCACCGTGCCCAAAACGATCCGGCTGGATGGCCGGATGGCAAAGCGCATCCTGGGCATCGGCATCCCGTCTGCCTTTGAGAACAGCCTGTTCCAGGCGGGCCGCATTCTGGTGGTGAGCATGATCTCCACCTTCGGCACCGTGCAGATCGCCGCCAATGCCGTGGCAAACAATCTGGACGGCATGGGCTGCATCCCGGGGCAGGCCATTGGTCTGGCCATGATCACGGTGGTGGGCCGCTGCGTTGGCGCAGGGGACAATGAACAGACCGTTTTCTACACCCGCAAGCTGCTGCTCTGGGCCTACATCTCTATGGGGATCTTCAACGGCGGCATCCTGCTCTTCCTCAAGCCGCTGGTGGGCATCTACGCTCTCTCCGGTGAGACCATGGCGCTGGCCATCCTGCTGGTGCAGATCCACGCGGGCAGCGGCCTGTTCCTGTGGCCGGCCTCCTTTGTTCTGCCCAACGCCCTGCGCGCGGCCAACGATGTGAAATTTACCATGGTGGTCTCTGTGCTCAGCATGGCCATCTGGCGGCTGGGGTTCAGCTACCTGCTCTGTGTCAGGATGGGCTGGGGCGCTGTGGGTGTCTGGATCGCCATGGTCATTGACTGGGTCTGCCGTGTCATCTGCTTTGTGGCGCGCATGAAGAGCGGCGCATGGAAAACAAAATATCAGGCATAAGAAAGGAACAGGATATGAAACTGATCAGCTGGAACGTCAACGGCCTGCGGGCCTGCCTGACCCACGATTTTGCAGCAAGCTTCGCGGCGCTGGATGCCGACATCTTCTCGGTGCAGGAGACCAAGATGCAGCCGGGGCAGGCTGATTTTGCCCCCGAGGGCTACACCGAGTACACCTACTCTGCCGAGAAAAAGGGCTACTCCGGCACGGCCTGCTGGTGCAAAACGGCCCCGCTGGCCGTGACCACCGGCATCGGCAGGGAGGAGCACGACCACGAGGGCCGGGTGCTGACGCTGGAATATCCCGGCTTCTATCTGGTCAACTGCTACACGCCCAACAGCCAGGACGGCCTGAAGCGGCTGGACTACCGCATGACCTGGGAGGATGCGTTCCGGGCCTACCTGCTGGAGTTGGACGCAAAAAAGCCGGTCATCCTCTGCGGTGACCTGAACGTGGCCCACACCGAGATCGACATCAAGAATGCGAAGACCAACCGGATGAGCGCGGGCTTCACTGACCAGGAGCGGGCCAAGATGACTGAGCTGCTGGCGGCGGGCTTTACCGACACCTTCCGCGCTGTCCACCCGGACGAGGTGAAGTACAGCTGGTGGAGCTACCGCTTCCACGCCCGGGAAAAGAACGCGGGCTGGCGCATTGATTATTTCATCGTTTCAAACCGCATCGCCGACAAGGTGACCGCTGCCGAGATCCACAACGAGGTGTTCGGTTCCGACCACTGCCCGGTGGAGCTGGTCATCGACCTGTAAGCCGTTACGATCATGGTCTTATGATAAGGAGAAAACTGGATGCTCAAGAATTATCTGATGGTGTTTTTTGTCTCGATGGTGCCGGTCATTGAACTGCGCGGTGCCATTCCGATCGGGCTGGGCATGGGCCTGCCCGCCCTGCCCACCTATCTGGTCTGCGTGCTCGGCAATATGCTGCCGGTGCCCTTTATCTATCTGTTTGCCCGCAGGTTCCTCATCTGGGGCTACCACAAGCCGGTCATCGGGCCGGTGTGCAAGTTCTTCATCACCAAGGGAGAAATGGGCGGCCGCAAGCTGGAGGAAAAGGCCGGCAAGGGCCTGACCGTTGCCCTGCTGCTCTTTGTGGGAATCCCGCTGCCCGGCACCGGTGCCTGGACCGGTACGCTGGCAGCCTCCATTCTGGACATGAAGTTCAAGGATGTTCTCATTGCCTGTATGGGCGGTGTGCTGCTGGCGGGCATCATCATGGGTCTGGCCAGCGCCGGTGTGCTGGGCGCGGCCAGCAGCCTGTTTGCAGTGTGACAGATAGGAGAATAAATCTCTCCGTCGCGGGCTTTGCCGCGACAGCTCCCCTGGTAGGGGAGCCGAGTCCTGCCCTCTCCTATTAAGAGAGGTGGCATTGAGCGATAGCGATGATGACGGAGAGGTTTCGTACAGAAGCAGGCTGCCGAAGGCTGGCAAAAGCGCTTTAAGTGTGTTACAATAAACAGTAACGTGTCGTTACGACAAAGAAAGGACGAAGCAATCATGGATCAGGCATTGAATCAGAAGATCGACGCCTTTATTGCGGCGAACAAGGAGCAGATTCTGGAGGACATCGCGGCGCTGGTGGCCATCAACAGTGTGGAGGGCACCCCGACCGAGGAAGCTCCCTTTGGTGAGGGCCCCCGCGCGGCGCTGGACAAGACGCTGGAGCTGGCTGCAGGCATGGGTCTGGCGACCCGCAACTGCGAGAACTACATCGGCTATGCCGAGCTGGCCGGTGCAGACCCCGAGAAGTATCTGGCAACCATCTGCCATGTGGATGTGGTGCCCGTGGGCAACGGCTGGAGCCAGGAACCCTTCAAGATGCAGATCCGGGACGGCTGGATGATCGGCCGTGGTGTGGCCGATGACAAGGGCCCCATGGTGGTTACCCTGTACGCCCTGAAGTTCCTCAAGGAGGAGGGCGTTTCCCTGCGGTATCCCATCCGCGCAATGGTTGGCGACAACGAAGAGACCCACATGAACGATGTGGAATATTACCTCAAGAACTACCCGGCCCCGGTGTTCTGCTTCACCCCGGATGCAGAGTTCCCGGTGTGCAACGGTGAGAAGGGCCATTTCGGTGCGGAGCTGGTCAGCCCGGTGTGCAACGGCGAGATCAAGGAGTTTGAGGGTGGCGTTGCCAACAATGCAGTCCCCGACCGCGCCAGCGCACTGGTGGAGACTGACATCACCAAGCTGAAGAATGCCCCCAACATCACGCTGGAGCCGGAAGGCAATGGGGTTCGTATCCGGGGCTGGGGCAAGAGCGGCCATGCCGCCATGCCCGAGGGCACGGTCAACGCCATCGGTCTGGTGGTGAACTACCTGCTGGACAACGGCCTGTGCAACGATGCAGAGCGCGCCTATCTGGAAGCCCTGAAAAAGCTGCACGCTTCCACCGCAGGCACCGGCCTGGGCATCGACTGCGCCGACGGCCCCTTCGGCCCCCTGACCATCATCGGCGGCCGCATCTTCATGCGAGAGGGCCGGATCGTCCAGACCATGGACAGCCGTTACCCCACCTGCACCAACGCCGAGAAGATGAAGGAGCAGATCAAAGCTGCCATTGGCACGGGTGCTTCTCTGGAGAAGGCCGAGGGTGCCGAGCCCTTCTATATCGCAGCCGATACCCCCGCCATCAAGGCCTGCATCGAGACCTACAACGAGGTCACCGGCGAGAATGCCACGCCCTTTACCATGGGCGGCGGCACCTATGCCCGCCACTTCCCCTATGCGGTGAGCTTTGGCCCCGAGCACGAGGACATGGTGCTGCCTGAGTTCGGCGGCCCGATGCACGGTGCCAACGAGGCAGCTCCCATCGATAAGCTGCTGGAGGCCCTGAAGATCTACATCATCGCCCTGCTGCGGCTGGAGGAGATCGACTTCTGATGAACGTTCTGGTCATTGACGGCCAGGGCGGCGGTCTGGGCCGCCAGCTGGTGGCGGCCATCTCTGCCGCCTGCCCGGAAGCCCGGCTGACCGCCGTGGGCACCAACAGCCTTGCGACTTCGGCCATGCTCAAGGCGGGGACGGTCCGCGCCGCCACCGGCGAGAACGCCGTGGTCGTGAACTGCCGCATCGCGGATGTTATCGTGGGGCCCATCGGTATTGTGATCGCTGACGCGCTGCTGGGCGAGATCACCCCCGCCATGGCAGCGGCAGTCTGCCAGAGCCCCGCCCGGCGGGTGCTGGTGCCCATCAACCACTGTGAGAACATCGTGGTGGCCGTGCCCGACCAGCCCATCGGCCAGCTGGTGGCGGCAGCGGCACAAAAGGTCAAAGAATTGGCTGAAACTCCTTGTAAATAACAGAAAAGCAGCTGCGTTCCGTGTGTGCGGAGCGCAGCTGCTTTCGTTTTGCAGAAGCTTTGTGCAGTTTTTGCGGATAGTACCGCCATGCCAGCGGCTCCCCTATGAGGAAAGCTGGCACGCAAAGTGGGACAGAAAGGTTCAGCGCTGCTGTTTCTGGATGACCTCGTGGATGCTGGGGGGCACATCCCCCTGTGCGTCCTTTTCCAGCCTGCTGATGCGGCGGTCCAGCTCGGTGAGGCGCTGGGCCATGACATCCGGCAGATCTTGCTGGTCCAGGTCATCGGCGGGGTTGACGGCCTTGTTGTTGATGCGCACCACCTCGGCGGGCACGCCCACGGCGGTGCAGTTGGCGGGCAGGTTGCGCAGCACAACGCTGCCTGCGCCGATGCGGGCGTTATCGCCGATATACACCGGGCCCAGCACCTTGGTGCCCGCGCCGATCAGCACATTGTTGCCCAGGGTGGGGTGGCGCTTGCCGGTGTCCTTGCCGGTTCCGCCCAGCGTCACGCCGTGGTAGATGGTGCAGTTGTCGCCGATCACGGTGGTCTCGCCGAACACGATGCCCATGCCGTGGTCGATGAACAGGCACCTGCCGATCTGGGCACCGGGGTGAATCTCGATGCCGGTCTTGTGGCGGCCATGCTGGCTGACCCAGCGGGCAAGGAAAAAGTGCCCGTGCTCATACAGCCAGTGGGCAATGCGGTGGTAGACCAGGATATGGAAGCCGGGGTACAGCAGGATGACCTCCAGCACACTGCGTGCGGCGGGGTCTTTGCGCTGGATGTTCCGTGCGTCCTCCAATAAGCTCATGTGGGAAACCCTCCCTTTTTGTTCAGCCGCCTCGGTGCGGCTCTCTCTTTTTGACAGATACTATAATAACACATGCAAACTTCAATGTACAGTACTTTGGTAGGAATTGACGGAGAAAAATCCCCCTCCGCGCAGGGATTATGGGGCGGGAAACGGGTTTTCGGTAGAGTAGCCAAAATTCCGGGAGATACAGCCAAAACCTTTTCACACAGGAATCTTACAGAAAGCATTGACACATTTTGCGTTTCTATGATAAAATATAACGAAAACAAATGCGAAGGAAAAGGAGAAGCGGACGAATGCTGTCAAAAATGAATGCTGAACTGAAAAAGCAGTTTGCAGCCGTTTTTGCGGTGGGCTCCGTGTTTCCTTTTTTCGCTTTTTGAACTTTTCCGTTTGTGGAAAAGTTCTTTTTTTTGCCTGTCCGCGGGCTGCAATGCCTGCATCCGCCCATCCGAAATACGAACAGGGAGGTAAAAGAATATGCTGCTCATCAACGCTGTAAACGCTGCGGGCCGCCCGGTGGAGCTTTTCGTGAAAGACGGAAAGATCGCCGCCGTGGGTCAGGATCTTTCCGCACTGGCCGGGGAGGGGGAGACTGTCCTCGATGCAGGCGGTCTGACCGTGCTGCCCGCCTTTGTGGACCTGCACTGCCACTGGCGCACCCCGGGCTTTGAATATAAGGAGGACATTGCCACCGGAAGCATGGCTGCGGCCGCAGGCGGCTACACCTTTGTCAACCTGATGCCCAACACAAAGCCGGTCTGCTCCTCTGCCGCACAGGCAGCTATGGTGGAACAGAAGGCCGCCGAGGTGGGCCTGTGCGATGTGAACCAGACTGTTTCCATCACCGAGAACTTTGACGGCAAGACCATCGACCACCTCAAGACCTTACCCGCCAGCGTGAAGTTCATCACCGAGGATGGCCACGGTGTGCAGGACAACGCCACCATGGCCCGGGCCTTTGCCATCTGCACCCAGCGGGACATCACCGTGATGAGCCACGCCGAGGATATGGAGATCAGCCCCTGGGACTACCGGCTGGCCGAAGACCTGGAGACCGTGCGCAACTGCTGGCTGAGCGAGTACTACCAGACCAGGCTGCACATGTGCCACGTTTCCACCCGTGGCGCGCTGGAGGCCATCCAGATGGCAAAGCTGCGCGGCGCACCCGTGACCTGCGAGGTGACCCCGCATCACCTGTGGTTCAACAATGAGACCTGCGATTACCGGGTCAACCCGCCCATCCGCACCGCGGATGATGTGCAGGCACTCATCGACGGTATCCGTTCCGGTGTGGTGGATGCCATTGCCACCGACCACGCTCCCCACTCCGAGGAAGACAAGCTGAAGGGCATGGCCGGTATGGTGGGCAGCGAGACCGCCTTTGGGGTCTGCTACACCAAGCTCTGCAGGGAAGAGGGCCTGCCGCTGGAACTGCTGGTGCACCTGATGAGCACCCGCCCGGCAGAGATCCTGGGCCTTGCCAAGGGCCAGCTGGAGCCCGGCTACGATGCAGACTTCGTGCTGGTGGATCTCGACACCCCCTACACCGTGGACAAAGAAAAGCTGCACTCCAAGAGCCATAACTGCCCCTTTGACGGTGCACAGCTCTACGGCAGGGTCTATGCCACCATCAAGGGCGGCAAGCTGACCTATCAGGCTGAGGAGTAATGCACTGAGGCCCTCTCCGTCATCGCTTGCGCGATGCCACCTCTCCCAAAGGGAGAGGCAATTGCGGCTCACGGCCAGCTGCTGCTGAGCCTGGGATATGCATAAGCTCTCCCTTTTGGGAGAGCTGGACGCGAAGCGGCCTGAGAGGGCGAGGACGCTGACAAAAAGCCAACACAACAAAGAAATATAGATAATAAAAGAGAGACAGATACAGGAGGAACCCGACAATGACAAACATGGACAAGCTTTACGAAGCAGTTGCAGCCCGCGGCCCGGTGTGTGTGGGCCTGGACACTGATTTCAGCTACCTGCCCGCTGACTTTGTGGACACCACCCTGACCAAGGGGGAAAACATCGTTCGCTTCAACAAGAAGCTCATCGATGCCACCAAGGCTGTGGCTGGCTGCTACAAGGTGCAGATCGCATACTACGAGTCCCTGGGTCTGGAGGGCATGAAGGCCTACGCCGAGACCCTGGCCGCTGTCCGCGAGGCCGGTATCCCTGTCATCGCCGATATCAAGCGCGGCGATATCGCCAAGACCGCCGAGATGTACGCCATGGGCCACTTCACCGGCGACTTCGAGGCTGATTTCGTCACCCTGGCCCCCTACATGGGTCTGGATTCCATCAGCCCCTACCTGCCCTATGCCGAAAAGCAGGGCAAGGGCATGTTCGTCCTCTGCCGCACCTCCAACGGCGGTGCCAAGGACTTTGAGTATGAGAAGCTGGCAGACGGCCGCCACGTCTACGATCTGGTGGGCGACAAGCTGAACGCTCTGGGCAAGGACTACATGGGCGAGCACGGCTACTCCTCCATCGGTCTGGTCATCGGCGGCACCCACATCGAGGAGGCCACCGAGATCCGCGCCAAGTATCAGGACAGCTTCTTCCTCATCCCTGGCTACGGCGCACAGGGCGGAAAGGCGGAGGATATTGCCCAGTACCTGACCAAGGGCAACGGCGGCGTGGTCAACTCCAGCCGCGGCATCCTGCTGGCCTACAAGAAGCAGCCCGGCGTGGCCTTTGATGAGGCCGCTTACAACGAGTGTGTGAACATGAAGGAGGCCATTGCTCATGCGTGCAGCCTGCTGTGAAGCTACCGTTCTGAGCCATGAGAGCATCCTGCCGGACATCCGGCTCCTGCGTGCCCTCTGGCCTGACCGGGAACATGCCCCCCACGCCGGGCAGTTCTTTACCCTGCGTGCCTGGGGTGCCGATGAGGCTCCCTTCCTGTCCCGCCCCATCAGCGTGCACAAGTGGGAGCCGGAGACCCAGACCATTGAGTTCCTGTATCAGGTCATCGGCGAGGGCACTCACAAAATTGCCCAGCTGAAGACCGGCGATACCTTCCAGCTGACCGGCCCCATGGGCAACGGCTTTGATATCCCGGCCCTGGCCGAACAATACCATAAGATCGCCGTGGTGGGCGGCGGCATTGGCACCGCCCCCATGTATCAGGTCACCCGGGAACTGGCAGCTGCCGGTGTTAAGCCGGACGTGTTCTTCGGCTTCCGGGATACCCCCTACTGCATGGAAGAGTACCGCTCCATCGCAAATGTGGTAAAGGTCTCCACCGATACCGGCGCGGTGGGCTTCCACGGCTTTGTGACCCAGCTGTATGACCCGGCAGATTACGATGCAGTGCTGATCTGCGGCCCCACCGTGATGATGAAAAACGCCGCCCGGATCTGTGCCGAAAAGGGCACCCCCTGCTTCGTGAGCCTGGAAAAGAAGATGGCCTGCGGCATTGGTGCCTGCCTTGGCTGCACCTGCGAGACCAAGGGCGGCGAGGGCAAGAGCGTGTGCAAGAATGGCCCGGTCTTTGATGCAACGGAGGTGTTCTTCTGATGGCTGACCTGAAAACAAACCTGCTGGGCTTTGTGATGAACAGCCCGGTCATCGGTGCTTCCGGCACTGTGGGCTACGGCGTGGAGTACGAGGAACTGGCCGATTTTTCCAAGATCGGCGGCATCTCCGGCAAGGGCCTGACCCTGCACGGCCAGTACGGCAACAAGGGCGAGCGCCTGTGGGAGACCCCCTCCGGCCTCATCAACAGCATCGGCCTGCAGAACCCCGGCGTTCAGCATTTCATTGACGTGGAACTGAACGAGATGCTGGAGCTCAAGCAGAAATACGGCACAGTGGCCATTGCCAACTTGGGCGGACACAGTGAGGAAGAGTATGTTGAGGGCGCGGCTCTGCTGAGCGAGAGCGCTGTGGACATCGTGGAGCTGAACATCTCCTGCCCCAACGTCAAGGTGGGCGGCATGGCCTACGGCGTGAAGGCCGAGGCTGCCGGTGAGGTGGTGCGGATGGTCCGCGCGGCCTGCAAAAAGCCCCTGATGGTCAAGCTGAGCCCCCAGGCAGAGAACATCCCTGAGATGTGCAAGGCTGTGGAGGCCGCCGGTGCGGATGCCATCAGCCTGACCAACACCTTCCAGGCCTGCGCCATCGATCTGGAAAAGCGCAAGCCGGTGTTCAACAACATCTTTGCCGGTCTGTCCGGCCCGGCGGTGCGGCCCATTGCCCTGCGCATGGTCTGGCAGGCTGTGGGTGCCGTGAACATTCCGGTGGTGGGTCTGGGCGGCATTGCCACCGGCCGCGACGCACTGGAATTCATCATGGCAGGTGCCACGGCGGTACAGGTGGGCGCGGCAAACTTTGCCAACCCCCGCGCCATGGAGACCATTGCCGACGAGATGGCACAGTGGATGGATGCCCACGGCGTGAAAACGCTGGAGGAGATCCGCGGCTGCGCCCGAAATGCTGAATAATCAAGCTGATATACCAGAATAACCACGGCTTATGCGTATAAAGCGAAAATTTGCGCATAAATTTGCAATTACTGCAAAAGCGTGGTACAATACCGTTCAAAAGATATTTTTCATAAAAAAGAGAGGGAGAACTACAATGAGTGAAGCACTTGAAATTCTGAAGAGCTGTGACGCATTCCTGGAGGGCCATTTCCTGCTCTCCTCCGGCCGCCATTCCAGCGCATACTGCCAGATGGCCTACCTGCAGCAGTACCCTGACCGCTGCGCCGAGGTAATGAAGGCTGTGGCCGATCAGATCAAGAAGCTGGATGTGGATGTCATCGTGGGACCTGCCATGGGCGGCATCGTCTATGCTTACGAGCTGGCCCGCCAGACCGGCAAGCGCGCCATCTTCACCGAGCGCGTGGACAATGTGATGACCCTGAAGCGCTTTGCCATCCATCCGGGTGAAAAGTGCATCATTGCTGAGGACGTTGTCACCACCGGCATCTCCTCCCTGGAGACCAAGCGCGTGATCGAAGAGGCCGGCGGCATCTGCCTGGGCATCACCTGCGTGGTGGACCGCACCAAGCCCGAGGCTCCGTCTCCCATTCCCATCCTGGCCAGCGCCCTGAAGCTGGACCTGCCTAACTACGCACCCGAGGAGTGCCCCATCTGCAAGGAGGGCAAGCTGCCTCTGGTGCACCTGGGTAGCCGCAAGATGAAGCAGGAAGCCAAGCAGACCCTGTAACTTGACAACAACCGTGTTGAAACAAGGAGTACCTATGAACGCTTATCTTCTTTTGGCAAACGGCATGGTCTTTGCAGGCCAGTCAGTGGGTGCTGAGGGCGTTACCGTGGGCGAAGTCGTCTTTGCCACCGGTATGGTGGGCTTTGAAGAGACCCTGACCGACCCCAGCTACTACGGCCAGATCATCACCCAGACCTATCCCCTCATCGGCAACTACGGCATGAACAAGGACGATATGGAGTCGGACCGCATCTGGGCCAAGGGCTACATTGTGCGCGAGGCCTGCACCACCCCCTCCAACTGGCGCTGTGAGGAGACGTTGGACAGCTTTTTGAAGAAAAACAATACCATCGGCATCGAGGGCATCGACACCCGCCACCTGACCCGCATCATCCGGGAGAGCGGTGTGATGAACGGTGCCATCCTGACCACCTTTGACCCCGCTGACCCTGCCAACAAGGCCGAGACGGAGAAGCTGCTGGAGACCATCCGCGCCTATGCCGTGACGGATGCTGTCAAGAGCGTGACCTGCGAGAAGCCCGAGGTCTTTCACGAGAAGGGCGAGACCCACATCGTGCTGATGCACTACGGCTGCAAGCGCAATATCGTGCGCTGCCTGGTCAAGCGCGGCTGCAAGGTAACGGTGATGCCTGCCTTTGCCACCGCTGAGGAAGTGGCTGCCCTGAATCCGGACGGCATCATGCTGTCCAACGGCCCCGGCGACCCTGCCGAGCCGGTGGAGGTCATTGAGAACCTGAAGCAGATCTTTGCGCTGGGCATCCCCACCTTCGGCATCTGCCTGGGCCACCAGCTCAGCGCTCTGGCCGCCGGTGCCAAGACCATGAAGCTGAAGTATGGCCACCGCGGTGCCAACCAGCCTGTCACTGATTTTGAGTCGGGCCGCACCTTCATCACCAGCCAGAACCACGGCTATGCGGTCGTGGGCGAGGAGCTGCCCGCCGAGATGGGCGAGGTGGCACAGGTGAACGCCAACGACGGCACCTGCGAGGGCATCAAGTACAAGAAGTGGAACTGCTTCACGGTCCAGTTCCACCCGGAAGCCAACGGCGGCCCCAAGGATACGGAGTTCCTGTTCGACCGCTTCCTGAACAACGTCAAAGCAGCAAAAAAGGAGGTGCGCTGAAATGCCCAAGGACCCCAGAATCAAAAAGGTGCTGGTCATCGGCTCCGGCCCCATCATCATCGGCCAGGCCGCTGAGTTCGACTACTCCGGCACCCAGGCGTGCCGCGCCCTGAAAGCAGAGGGCATTGAGACCGTTCTGCTCAACTCCAACCCCGCTACCATTATGACCGACCCGGATGTGGCCGATCATGTCTATATCGAGCCCATGACCCTTGAGGTGGTGGAGCGCATCCTGGAGATCGAGAAGCCTGACTCCGTTCTGCCCAACCTGGGCGGCCAGATGGGCCTGAACCTCTCCATGGAGCTGGCCCGTTCCGGCTATCTGGACCGCACCGGCATCCGCCTGCTGGCCTGCAAGCCTGAGACCATCGACCGCGCCGAGGATCGTGAGCTGTTCAAGGAGACGATGGAAAAGCTGCATCAGCCCATCATCCCTTCTGAGGTCGTGGAGACCCTGCAGGATGCGCTGGCCTGTGCGGACCGCATCGGCTACCCCGTCATCGTCCGCCCTGCATTTACCATGGGCGGTACCGGCGGCGGCATCTGCGAAAACAAGGAAAAGCTCATCGAGATCGGTACCAACGGCCTGCGTCTTTCCCCCATTCATCAGATCCTGGTGGAAAAGTGCATCGCCGGTTGGAAAGAGATCGAGTACGAGGTCATGCGCGACCACAAGGGCAACGTGATCACCGTCTGCAACATGGAGAACCTGGACCCCGTCGGTATCCACACCGGCGATTCCGTGGTCGTGGCTCCCTCCCAGACCCTGACCGATCACGAGTACCAGATGCTGCGCACCGCCGCGCTGGATATCATCACCGAGCTGGGCATCGAGGGCGGCTGCAACTGCCAGTTTGCCCTGAAGCCCGACAGCTATGATTACGCGGTCATCGAGGTCAACCCCCGTGTGTCCCGTTCTTCCGCTCTGGCCTCCAAGGCCACCGGCTACCCCATTGCCAAGGTGGCCACCAAGATCGCCATCGGCTATACGCTGGACGAGATCACCAATGATGTCACCGGCAAGACCTGCGCCTGCTTTGAGCCTGCGCTGGACTACATCGTGGTCAAGTATCCGAAGTGGCCCTTTGATAAGTTCGTCTACGCCGACAAGTCTCTGGGCACCCAGATGATGGCCACCGGCGAGGTGATGAGCATTGGCAACAGCTTCGAGGCAGCTATGATGAAGGCGGTCTCCTCCATCGAGCTGGGTATGGACACCCTGACCCACAAGCCCTTTGAGGAGCTGACCGATGACGAGATCGTGGCCCACCTGCATGTGCAGGATGCGGAGCGCGTGTTCTGTGTCTACGAGGCCCTCAAGCGCGGCATCGACCACGAGACCATCTGGAAGATCACCAAGATCGACTGGTGGTTCCTGGATAAGATGCAGCACTTGGCTGACCTGGAAAAGGGTCTGGCAAAGTGCAACGGCGTGCTGAGCCTGGAGCAGTATCAGACCGCCAAGAAGTATGGCTTCCAGGATAAGACCATCAAGCGTCTGGCACAGGTGGATGCTCTGCCTGTGGAGAACTACCGCGCCGGTTTCAAGATGGTCGATACCTGTGCTGCTGAGTTCTCGGCCAACACTCCGTACTTCTACTCCACCTACGACGGCGACAACGAGGCCGCCGAGTTTATTGCTGCCAGAGAGGCAGAGGCTGCCGCAAACGGCCAGCCCAAGAAGAAAAAGGTGCTGGTCTTTGGTTCCGGCCCCATCCGCATCGGTCAGGGCATCGAGTTCGACTACTGCTCTGTCCACTGTGTCTGGACCCTGAAGAACCACGGCTGCGAGGCCATCCTCGTCAACAACAACCCCGAGACCGTATCCACCGACTTTGACACCGGCGACCGTCTGTACTTCGACCCCCTGAACCCGGAGAGTGTGGACAACATCATCGCCACCGAAAAGCCCGATGCCTGCGTGGTCCAGTTCGGCGGCCAGACCGCCATCAAGCTGGCAAAGCACATGGATGAGATCGGCCTGCCCATTCTGGGCACCCCGGCGGATGCCATTGACGAGGCAGAGGACCGCGAGCGCTTTGACGAACTGCTGGAGCGCTGCAAGATCCCCCGTGCGCCCGGCCGCACCGTGTTCAATCTGGAGGAGGCTCTGGCTGCCGCCGATGAGATCGGCCTGCCTGTCCTGATGCGTCCCTCCTACGTTCTGGGCGGTCAGAACATGATCGTTGCCTACACCAAGGCCGATGTCATCGAGTACATGGGCGTTATCACCGAGCATGTGGACATGGATCATCCTGTCCTGCTGGATAAGTATATCATGGGTACCGAGTGCGAGGTCGATGCCATCTGCGATGGCGAAAACTTCCTCATCCCCGGCATCATGGAGCAGGTGGAGCGTACCGGTGTCCACTCCGGCGACTCGATCTGTGTCTACCCGGCACAGCATCTGACCCAGGCCGAGATCGACACCATGGTGGATTACACCGGCCGCTTTGCCCGCGAGCTCCACGTCACCGGTCTGGTCAATGTCCAGTACGCTGTTTCCAACGGCAAGGTCTATGTCATCGAGGTCAACCCCCGTTCCTCCCGTACCGTGCCTTACATCTCCAAGGTCACCGGCGTGCCCATGGTGGATCTGGCTGTGCGCTGCTGCCTGGGCGAGAAGCTGGCAGATATGGGCTACGGCACCGGCCTGCACCCCAATGCCCCCTATGTGGCCGTTAAGGTGCCTGTGTTCAGCTTTGAGAAGCTGCATGGTGTGGATACCCAGTTTGGCCCCGAGATGAAGTCTACCGGCGAGGTGCTGGGCATTGCCCCCAACTATCACGATGCCCTGCTCAAGGGCCTGATCGGCGCGGGCTATACCTTTAAGACTCCCGGTCCCGCCTCCTGCTGTATCTTTACGGTGAAGGACAGCGACAAGCCCGAGTTTGTGGATATCGCCTGGAAGCTCAAGAGCATGGGCTACAAGCTGTACGGCACCTCCGGCACCTGTGCATGGCTCAACAAGCACATGGTCCCCTGCAACGAGGTGCGCAACATGTCCGGCGAGTCCCCCAACATCGTGGACCTGCTCCAGAGCGGTCTGGTGGACTATGTGTTCTCCACCAGTGCCAAGGGCCGTGACCCCAAGCGCGATTCTGTCCGGCTGCGCCGCAAGGCCGTGGAGCTGAGCATCCCCTGCATCACTGCTGTGGATACCGCCAACGCACTGGTCGATTGCCTGCGCAGCGACCATGACCTGAAGAATATCCCGCTGGTGGATATTGCAACGCTGTATCATAAAAAATAACGCACAAAATGTAACTCGTGCGCAATATTATGCGTTTCGTGCGCAATCTCTCGTAATGAGGGGCTGCATTTGTTATACTCAACAACGCAAAATTTGCCAAAAGACGTTACTTTTGGACGTTCCAGGAGGATATCGATACAATGACTCGTTCCCAGATGATCGAAACCGTGGCACGCAAGACCGGCTTTACCGAAGCACAGGTCGAGACCACGATGGACGCTTTGTTTGACCAGATCGCTGACTGCCTGCGTGCAGACGAGAAGGTGACCATTGCCGGCTTTGGCCGTTTTGAGATGCGTCCCCGCAAGCCCAAGGCTTACACCAACCCCAAGACCAAGGTCTCCAGCCGTCTGGAGTCCACCTCCATCCCCGGCTTCAAGGCCAGCGGCCGTTTCAAGCAGAAGCTGGAAGCAGGCCGTGCCGCCGCTCAGAGCGTGGAAGAGACCGCCTGAGCGCGTACATCCCAGATCCAACCGCAGAGCCGTGCCCCAAAAGGGCGCGGCTCTTTTTGCGTGCTGACAAGCGCCGCGTTTCATGGTATACTGAACAAAACAAGGGTAGAAGGATAAGGAGTATCAAACATGCTTTACAGTGAGTTGCAGTGCAGTGAAGCCATCCACAAGGCCGTGGAGCGGATGGGGTTTGCAGAGATGACGGAAATTCAGGAAAAGACCATCCCTGTGATGCTGGCAGGCCGGGATGTGATCGCCAAGGCCCCCACCGGCACCGGCAAGACCTGTGCCTTCGGCATCCCGGTGGCGGAACATATCGACCCGGAAAAAAAGTACCCGCAGGCTGTGATCATGGCCCCCACCCGGGAGCTTGCCCAGCAGATCGCCGAGGAGCTGACCGAGCTGACCTACTTTATGCCTGAGGTGCAGGTGGCCTGCGTGTACGGCGGTGCCAACATGGAAAAGCAGGCCAGGCGTTTGGCAGAGGGCTGCCAGATCGTGGTGGCCACCCCGGGCCGCCTGATGGACCACTATAAGCACCACAGCATCGATCTGGCCCATGTGACCCAGGTGGTGCTGGACGAGGCCGATGAGATGCTGAACATGGGCTTTTATAAGGACGTGCGGCATATCATTGAGCTGATGAAGGCCCGCAAAAGCCTGTCCATGTTCTCCGCCACCATCAGCCGCGAGGTCATGGACATCGGCTGGCTGTATCAGAACAACGCCGAGGAGATCACCGTTCAGCCCAGGGAGGAGAGCCAGCCCAAGATCACCCAGTACATGCTGGAGACCTCCGGCCGCAACAAGCTGTCCGACCTGGCCCAGATCATCATTGGCGAGGGCTACAAGCGGGTCATGGTGTTCTGCGATACCAAGTTCAATACCGCCACCCTGGCCAACCAGCTGGCCCGTCTGGGCTTCTCTGTGGACTGCCTCCACGGCGACCTCTCCCAGAAGGAACGCAACCAGATCATGCAGAACTTCCGGGACGGCAGGCTGGCCATCCTTGTGGCCACCGATGTGGCTGCCCGCGGCATCGATGTCTCGGATGTGGATGCGGTCATCAACTACGATGTCCCCGGCGACAACGAACATTACACCCACCGGATCGGCCGCACCGGCCGCGCCAAAAAGGAGGGCGTGAGCTATCTGTTCTATGTGCCCGAGGAGAAAAAGCGGGTGCAGGAGCTTCTCCGCCTGACCCGCAACACCGACCTGTGTACCCCGGTCCACTTTGATTTCAACCATGAGCGCATCGTGGTGGAGAAAAAGCAGGACAATGCCGACCGGTTCCAGATCAAGTGCTATTTCTAAAGGAAGAAACTCCCCCAGTCTGCTCCGCAGACAGCCCCCTCAAGGAGGGAGCCTGCCCGTACGGTAAGCCTCCCTCTCTGAGGGAGGTGTCGAGCGAATGCGAGACGAAGGGAGTTCTTTTTTCAAAAAACCATTGACCTTCCCCTTTCTGGAAGGTGTAAGATGGTGCCTGTAAGGAGGCTGCGGAGCCAATGAAGATCAACGAGGTGGAAGCCGCCGTGGGCGTGACCAAAAAGAATATCCGCTTTTATGAGGAAGAGGGGCTCATCAGCCCCCGGCGGGAGCCCGGCAACGGCTACCGCAGTTACTCGGAAGCGGATGTCGAGCGTCTGCGGCGCATCAAACTGCTGCGCAAACTGGATGTGCCGCTGGCCGAGATCCGGCAGATGCTGGAGGGAGAGTGCACGCTGGCTGAGGGAATGACCCGCCAGCTGGAACGCTTGAACACCCGCCGCACCGATCTGGACGAAGCAGTGAACTTCTGCACTCTGCTTCAAAAGGAACCTGTCAGCCTCAATGAACTGGATGTGGAACAGACGCTGGCGCGCCTGACCGCAAAGGAAGAACAGGGAGTGAGTTTTGTGAACATTGAGCAGACAGACCGGAAAGCGGAGCGTGTCCGGGGTGCGCTGGTGGGAGCCGGATTGTTTACTGCGATCATGCTGCTGTCCATCGGCATCATGGCGTGGGCGTTCTGCGTCGATCCGCAGGATGTGCCGCCGCTGCCGCTGCTGGTGGTGCTGTTCGGCATCCCGGCGGGCTGCATTATCGGCACGCTGAAGGTGCTGGTGGATCGTCTCAAAGAGATTGGAAAGGGAGAAGAAGATGCTTATCGTAACTATTAACGAAGTCCCCGGTAAAAAGATCGAGGCTCTGGGGGTGGTGCGGGGCAGCACCGTGCAGAGCCGCAACCTTGGCCACGACATCATGGCCGGGTTCCGCACCCTTGTGGGCGGCGAAGTCACAGACTACGCTGAGATGCTCACCGAGGCCCGGCAGATCGCCACAGGCCGCATGGCAAAGAATGCGGAGGAACTGGGAGCCGATGCTGTGGTTGGGATGCGTTACGCCTCCGCCAGTGTCATGCAGGGTGCGGCAGAGGTCATTGCTTACGGAACGGCGGTGAAATTTGTATGAGTGCAAAAGAAAAGCAGGGCTTTTCCCTTTATTTCCTGATTGCCTTTGGTCTGGCGTGGCTGTGCCAGGTGGGCGGCTGTATGGCCCTGCTCCAGCAGAAGAATGCCGTGCTGTATCAGCTGGCACTGATCGCCACTATGTTTTGCCCGCTGCTGGCTGTGCTGCTGGTGCAAAAAGTGTTTCTGCGCCAGCCTGTCGGCATCGGCTGGAAGGTGCAGGGCAAACGGCGGTTCTGGCTGGCTGCATGGTTTGGCCCGGCAGTGTTCACCCTGCTGGGTGCGGTGCTGTATTTTGCGGTGTTCCCCTCCCGGCTGGACTTTTCCGGCAGTTGGCTGGTAGCCGCCTACGGCGGTGAGATGGATGCCCAGACCCTGCGCAGCGAGCTGGGGGTCTCTACCCTCAGCTTTCTGCTGCAAAACGGGCTGTTTGCGGTGATCCTTGCCCCTGCCATCAACATGTTTCCCGCACTGGGCGAGGAAGTCGGCTGGCGCGGCTACATGATGCCCCGCCTGAAGGAGCGGTTCGGCCTGCTGAATGCCCGTCTGTTAGGCGGCGTTGTGTGGGGTGTTTGGCATTGGCCCCTGATGCTGCTGGTGGGTTACGAGTACGGCACAAACTATCTGGGCGCACCGGTGCTGGGGCTTGTAGTGTGGTGTGTGGTCTGCTTTGCCCTGAACACCCTGCTGGATCTCCTCTACGAGAAAACAGGCTGTATCTGGGTGCCTGCCATTGCGCATGGTGCTTTCAATGCCATTGTGGCGCTGCCGCAGGTACTGATTACCCCGGCAGATGCATATTATAATGTACTGGGTCCCATGCCCATCGGTTTGATCTCTGTGCTGCCCATGCTTGCTGTGGCGGTAGGATTGACCCTGCATCAGATGAAACAGGAACAGTAAGAGGAAAACGCAATCCCCGGCGGTCAGATCGACTGCCGGGGATTTTCTGCGCTTATAATATAAATAAGGAAAGCAGCGTTCAAGCGATGGCGCAGACCCTGCCCGGAAGCACACTCCTTTTGCGAAATATAGAAAAAACTCAAAAAAGATGCAAAAAAGTGTTGACAGAAGGCTGGGGATGTGGTATTATACTTGAGCGCCAAGGGCCGCCGGAAAGAATGACTTCTGAAAGCGGCAGAAGCAAAGCGAAAGAACCAATATGGATACGTTGAAAAACGAACCACAAGTTCGAAAAGATCGAAAAGCTTCTAAAAAAGTACTTGACAAAAAATCACTTCTGTGGTAAAATAATCAAGCTGTCAGCCGCTAAGGCTGAGGTGCACAGGACCTTGAAAATTGAACAATATCGAAAAACTTGTAACGGAACCTATTTTCGTGTTGGAAAAACACGTTAAACAATTCCAAACAAAGTAATTCACACAGGACGCAAGCGATTGCGTGCTGAGCGAAAAAGATTTAACACTTTTAAGTGATAAATATCATTTATAAAGAGTTTGATCCTGGCTCAGGACGAACGCTGGCGGCGCGCCTAACACATGCAAGTCGAACGAGCGAGAGAGAGCTTGCTTTCTCGAGCGAGTGGCGAACGGGTGAGTAACGCGTGAGGAACCTGCCTCAAAGAGGGGGACAACAGTTGGAAACGACTGCTAATACCGCATAAGCCCACAGCTCGGCATCGAGCAGAGGGAAAAGGAGCAATCCGCTTTGAGATGGCCTCGCGTCCGATTAGCTAGTTGGTGAGGTAACGGCCCACCAAGGCAACGATCGGTAGCCGGACTGAGAGGTTGAACGGCCACATTGGGACTGAGACACGGCCCAGACTCCTACGGGAGGCAGCAGTGGGGAATATTGCACAATGGGGGAAACCCTGATGCAGCGACGCCGCGTGGAGGAAGAAGGTCTTCGGATTGTAAACTCCTGTTGTTGAGGAAGATAATGACGGTACTCAACAAGGAAGTGACGGCTAACTACGTGCCAGCAGCCGCGGTAAAACGTAGGTCACAAGCGTTGTCCGGAATTACTGGGTGTAAAGGGAGCGCAGGCGGGAAGACAAGTTGGAAGTGAAATCTATGGGCTCAACCCATAAACTGCTTTCAAAACTGTTTTTCTTGAGTAGTGCAGAGGTAGGCGGAATTCCCGGTGTAGCGGTGGAATGCGTAGATATCGGGAGGAACACCAGTGGCGAAGGCGGCCTACTGGGCACCAACTGACGCTGAGGCTCGAAAGTGTGGGTAGCAAACAGGATTAGATACCCTGGTAGTCCACACCGTAAACGATGATTACTAGGTGTTGGAGGATTGACCCCTTCAGTGCCGCAGTTAACACAATAAGTAATCCACCTGGGGAGTACGACCGCAAGGTTGAAACTCAAAGGAATTGACGGGGGCCCGCACAAGCAGTGGAGTATGTGGTTTAATTCGACGCAACGCGAAGAACCTTACCAAGTCTTGACATCCTGCGACGATGCTGGAAACAGTATTTTCCTTCGGGACGCAGAGACAGGTGGTGCATGGTTGTCGTCAGCTCGTGTCGTGAGATGTTGGGTTAAGTCCCGCAACGAGCGCAACCCTTACTGTCAGTTACTACGCAAGAGGACTCTGGCAGGACTGCCGTTGACAAAACGGAGGAAGGTGGGGATGACGTCAAATCATCATGCCCTTTATGACTTGGGCTACACACGTACTACAATGGCGTTAAACAAAGAGAAGCAAGACCGCGAGGTGGAGCAAAACTCAGAAACAACGTCCCAGTTCGGACTGCAGGCTGCAACTCGCCTGCACGAAGTCGGAATTGCTAGTAATCGTGGATCAGCATGCCACGGTGAATACGTTCCCGGGCCTTGTACACACCGCCCGTCACACCATGAGAGCCGGGGGGACCCGAAGTCGGTAGTCTAACCGCAAGGAGGACGCCGCCGAAGGTAAAACTGGTGATTGGGGTGAAGTCGTAACAAGGTAGCCGTAGGAGAACCTGCGGCTGGATCACCTCCTTTCTAAGGAGTCAGGCAGATGGAAGAACATCGAAGATGGTCGGCCATCTGGAACAGGTGACAGATACAAGCAGAGTAGATATTGTTCGATTTTGAGGGCCCTGAAAAGGACACTCAAAGACGTACCTTGAAAACTGAATAATAACTGCGAAACAAAGATTATAGTAAGTTCTTTTAAGAAATATTGCAATTTCAAAAGGAAGGGTAACAATAATCTTCGTTGGCAATAAGAGAGAATCAAGAGGATACCAAATGTTCTGAAAGAACGTTTGAAAGGTCAAGCGAACAAGGGCGCAGGGCGAATGCCTTGGCACTGGGAGCCGATGAAAGACGTGATAAGCTGCGATAAGCTTCGGGGAGCTGCAAATAAGCATTGATCCGGAGATTTCTGAATGAGGAAACTCACCTGGGTTCATACTCAGGTACAATACACTGAAATTCAAAATAGGTGTATTGAGGGAACCGCCTGAACTGAAACATCTAAGTAGGGCGAGGAAGAGACATCAAACGAGATTCCGTAAGTAGTGGCGAGCGAACGCGGAAGAGGGCAAACCGAGAGTAGAAATACTTTCGGGGTACGGACTGCTTTTAAGACTTAATCTGTTAACCGAACGGCATGGGAAGGCCGGTCAGAGAGTGTGAGAACCACGTAGGTGAAAACGGAGAGAGCTGCGCAGGATCCAGAGTACGGCCAGACACGTGAAACCTGGTCGGAATACGGGGGGACCACCCTCCAACCCTAAATACTACCCAGTGACCGATAGCGTATAGTACTGTGAAGGAAAGGTGAAAAGCACCCCGGGAGGGGAGTGAAAAAGAACCTGAAACCCTGTGCCTACAAGCACCTAGAGCGCGTCAAAGCGTGATAGGGTACTTTTTGTAGAACGGTCCGGCGAGCGATTGTATGCAGCAAGGTTAAGGACTTAAGGTCTGGAGCCGAAGCGAAAGCGAGTTTGAAAAGGGCGTTAAGTTGCATATAATGGGCCCGAAACCGGGTGACCTACCCATGGTCAGGTTGAAGTGGAAGTAAAATTCCATGGAGGACCGAACCGACCTCCGTTGAAAAGGCGGCGGATGAACTGTGGGTAGCGGAGAAATTCCAATCGAACCCGGAGATAGCTGGTTCTCCCCGAAATAGTTTTAGGACTAGCCTCAAGTTAGATACCTGGAGGTAAAGCACTGAATAGCCTAGCGGCCGAGAGGTTAGCGAAGCTTATCAAACTCAGAATGCCAGAGTATTGATGCTTGGGAGTCAGACAGTGTCAGATAAATGTCATTGTCAAAAGGGAAACAGCCCAGATCTACAGCTAAGGTCCCAAAGTCAGGTTAAGTGGAAAACGATGTGAAGATACGCAGACAACCAGGATGTTGGCTCAGAAGCAGCCACTCATTCAAAGAGTGCGTAATAGCTCACTGGTCGAGCGTCTTTGCGCGGAGAATTTAACGGGGCTAAACCTGACACCGAAGCTTAGGCAATACAGAAATGTATTGGGTAGGGGAGCGTTGTATACGCGGAGAAACAGTAGCGCAAGCGGCTGTGGAGTGTATAGAAGTGAGAATGCCGGAATGAGTAGCGCGAATGCAGTGAGAATCTGCATGGCCGAAAGCCTCAGGTTTCTGGAGGAAGGTTCGTCCGCTCCAGGTTAGTCGGGAGCTAAGGTGAGGCCGGAAGGCGTAGCCGATGCACAGACGGTAGAGATTCCGTCACCACCAAAAGAGTTAAGCACAGGGACACATATGAAGTCTCAGAGCCGGGTGTTGGTTCCGGTAGAGATCGAGGGAAATTAGTACCGAAGTCTGAGATGGAAGATGGCGAGAAAAGCTGTGTGTATTTCTGAGGTGCCCGTACCGCAAACCGACACAGGTAGGTAGGAAGAAGATTCTAAGGCCAACGGGAGAAGGGTTGTTAAGGAACTCGGCAAATTGACCCCGTAACTTCGGGAGAAGGGGTGCTCCAGAGATGGAGCCGCAGAGAATCGGCCCAAGCAACTGTTTACCAAAAACACAGGTTTGTGCTAAATCGAAAGATGACGTATACGAGCTGACGCCTGCCCGGTGCTGGAAGGTTAAGAGGAGATGTGCAAGCATTGAATCGAAGCCCCAGTGAACGGCGGCCGTAACTATAACGGTCCTAAGGTAGCGAAATTCCTTGTCAGGTAAGTTCTGACCCGCATGAAAGGCGTAATGATTTGGGCACTGTCTCAACAGCCCGCCCGGCGAAATTGTAGTACCGGTGAAGATGCCGGTTACCCGCGACAAGACGGAAAGACCCCATGGAGCTTTACTGTAGCCTAATATTGGGTTTCGATGTTGCATGCACAGGATAGATGGGACTCTGGGAAACCAAGGCTTTGGCTTTGGCGGAGAGGCCGTTGGGATACCATCCTTGCGATATTGGAATTCTAACCTGCGGCTCTGAATCGAGTCGGGGGACATTGTTAGGTGGGCAGTTTGACTGGGGCGGTCGCCTCCTAAAGAGTAACGGAGGCGTTCAAAGGTTCGCTCAGCTTGAACGGAAATCAAGCAAAAGAGTGCAAACGCAGAAGCGAGCCTAACTGCGAGACTGACGGGTCGAGCAGTAACGAAAGTTGGAGTTAGTGATCCGGTGGTATGTGAGTGGAAATGCCATCGCTCAACGGATAAAAGTTACCCTGGGGATAACAGGCTGATCTCCCCCAAGAGTCCACATCGACGGGGAGGTTTGGCACCTCGATGTCGGCTCATCGCATCCTGGGGCTGTATTCGGTCCCAAGGGTTTGGCTGTTCGCCAATTAAAGCGGTACGCGAGCTGGGTTCAGAACGTCGTGAGACAGTTCGGTCCCTATCTGTCGTGGGCGCAGGATATTTGATGGGAGCTGTCCCTAGTACGAGAGGACCGGGACGGACGTACCTCTGGCGCACCAGTTGTTCCGCCAGGAGCATAGCTGGGCAACTACGTACGGATCGGATAAACGCTGAAAGCATCTAAGCGTGAAGCCGACCCAAAGATAAGATATCCCACTGATTCAATCAGGTAAGATCCCTTGTAGACTACGAGGTTGATAGGCACGATGTGTAAGTGGAGCGATCCATTCAGCAAGTGTGTACTAATAGATCGAGGGCTTGACCACAATTCGCTTGAATTCTCAAGTCAATGACAAAATGTGAGCAGTGATTATTCAGTTTTGAAGGCACGTCCTTCATCGTAAGACAGCATAGAGAGTCTTGGAAAACAGCATCTGTTGCGAAACGCAATCCAGCTGTTGTTGCCAACGATTTTAAAAGCTGGATTGCAGTAAAAACACTGGACAAAGTAAAACAAAAATGTTATACTGAACCAGTCATATTGGTCGGTGACGATGACGGTGAGGTTCCACCTGTTCCCATTCCGAACACAGAAGTTAAGCTCACTCGTGCCCAAGATAGTTCGCTGGAAACGGCGCGTGAAAATAGGTAGTCGCCGACTTAAGTGAAAGCTCTGAGATGAAAGTCTCAGGGCTTTTTTGTTGTGTATTACCGAAATGCGAAGATACAGTTTGTTCAAACCGCGCAAAGCGTACTGCTTGACAAACTGCCTACTATGTAATACAATGTAGATAAGCTACAACGCATTGCATAGTAGATAGAAAGGAGGAAGCGGATTGGAAAATAATGCACAGCTGCTAAAGGGTGTATTGGAATATTGCGTGCTACGGCTGATTGAAAAAGAACCAACCTATGGCTATGAAATAGTGATGCAGTTAAAACAGGTCGGTTTTGCAGAGATTAGCGAAAGCACGCTGTATCCGCTGCTTTTACGCCTGGAGCAGCAGGAGAAGGTGACAGTGGAGCGGCGACCTTCTCCCAAGGGACCAAGCCGGAAGTACTATGTGATCACCGAAAGGGGGACGGATTCTCTTTTGGATTTTCAACAGGAATGGAACCGACTGTGCGGTTTGGTAGAAAAGATTTTTCGGGAGGATAGAAGATGAATAACTATTTCACCTTGCGAAGAGCGAACCGTCTGCGCGTAAAACTGCTCAACAGCAAAAGCCAGGAGCAAATCAGAGAGGTTATTCGATATCTGCGGCGTACCAGTTGGGATGAGTGCGGAGTAGAGCTGATATACAGTGACCTGATCGATATGGCGGTGCAGGCCAATGAGAATGGGCAGGAACTATTCAACGTGATTGAGGATGCAAAAACCTTTGCTGAGGAGGTTAAGTCAAGCCTTAAAACTTTGAGGACTGGAGATTATTTCTGGTTTGTGGCACCACTGTATTTCTTCTTTGGCTGGGGGATAGGGGGGCTGCTGCTGTATCCGGTGGTTCCGGACTGGGTGTTTGAACTCTCACTTGGGTATTTGGTGCAGCTTGTGGTCTGCATAACTGCTTTTTGCTGGCTGTTCCGGAAGATGATGGAGCAGGCGGGGTTTCCGCCAAGCAAGCATCGTCTGAAATACTGCGGCTGGCTGGTGCTTTATATTGCAGTGCTGTATGCAACAGGTGCATTTTTTACACGGATCGCTGGAGCTTTTGTTTTGCTGCGCCTGCCGATTTTGCCTTATGCCCTTTTCAGCCTCCTGCTGGGTGCGGGGTTGTATGGCATAAAATTTTGGAAGTATGGCAAAGATGAACGTTTGAGAGAACGTATCTGAATCCTCCTTATGATGTACGTCTGCCGGGCCGTGGAAAACGAGTTCATCCCTGACCTGAACAAAGTAAAGAAGCGCTTCATCCTCTCCCGGATGAGGCGCTTCTTTTCTCATAGATGATAGGTGCTTACTGCCCTCCGTGGCGGCGGTCCTCGGCAGCGAGTTCCTGCTGCAGCGCGGCCTTGCGATGGTCGAGCAGCAGGTCTTTGTTGTACCGGAAATAGCGGTTGCAGCCATTTTCGGTGATGAAGGCATGGGAAGCGGGGTTCAAGGTCAGCTCTGTGACGAACACCACCATCTCCTGACTTTCGGCAAAGGCGTTCTCCATAAAGTCAAATGCAGCTTCCAGCGCGGCGCTGGCGGCTTCCTGTGCCTGATCCCGGGCCTCGGCAAGGGACTGGAACTGTGTGCGCAGGAGGTCAAAGGCGGGCTGTGTGCTCACCGCATTGGCGCGGCGCAGCTCCGCATCCCAGCTGCGGAGGGCGGCATATACCTGCAGGCGGGTATTCAGCGCGTCATGGCTCAGCAGACCGGCGGCACGCTGGCGCTGGGTCTCGGCATCATAGTCCGTGACCATCTGACCGAACAGGGTAAGCTCCCCATCCGGGATGTCCGCAGGCAGGGTGGAAAAGCCCTGTTTGGCCTCCCGCAGGAAGGCGTAGCAGGCATCGGCGACGGCATCGGCCTGCCGGGAAGCAGTGAACCGGGTGTTCAGACCGGACAGAATCAGACTGACCAGCGAGAGCCGTTCATCAAACGGTGCATTGAGCAGGCGGGCATAAACGGCAGGCTTGACCTGACCGGCCAGAATCTCCTCTACGCCGTAGTCATCACGATACTTATAATAGAGATCAAGATAGGCAGAGAAGTCCTCTGCGATCTTCTGGTGCTGGAGATACTGCCGGATGAGCGCTTCATCTGCCTGCAGGCCCAGCGATTCATAGGTGTCCAGCAGGTTGGAGAGATCCTCCCAGCCGCGGGCAGTGACGAACTGTGTGCCGTCCACGTCGGCGTTGATCTGGTAGAAGTTCTGGGGATGCAGATCGAGGTAGCTCAGGATGGCACTGTGGATGTGGGCTGTGCGGGCGTAATCTTTCCATACCTGCAGGTCGGGCTCAATGTCCATCCGACGGACACGATCCAGCGTGACGATATCGAAATCACGGACGGATTTGTTATACTCCGGCGGGTTGCCTGCCGCCACGATGACCCAGCCGGCAGGCACTGCCTGGTTGCCGAAGGTCTTGCACTGCAGGAATTGCAGCATGGTGGGGGCCAGCGTCTCGGAAACGCAGTTGATCTCGTCGATGAAGAGAATGCCCTCTTTCAGGCCGGTGGCTTCCATCTTGGCGTAGACGCTGGAAATGATCTCGCTCATGGTGTATTCGGTCACAGAGACATCCTTGTCGCCATAATGGCGCTGCCGGATGAAGGGCAGGCCCACGGCGCTCTGGCGGGTGTGGTGGGTGATGGTGTAGGCCACCAGTGCCACGCCGCACTCCCGGGCGGCCTGCTCCATGATCTGGGTCTTGCCGATGCCCGGAGGGCCCATCAGCAGGATGGGGCGCTGCCGGATGGAGGGAATGGCATACTCGCCCAATGCGTCCTTGGCCAGGTAGGCTTTGACAGTGTGTTCGATCTCTTCTTTGGCGCGTTTGATATTCATAAGTTCACATCCTCACGAGTTGTTCAATTCACGGTAAGGGTCGTCCTCTTCGGCCAGCGCGTCGGCCAGTGCCGATGCGGCCCGGGCCGTTGGCCCTGAAAATTCATCCTCATCCAGAACCACCTTCATGGCCCAGGGGGGAACGTTGGCATCATCGAATTTTTCACCCAGGAACAGGAACGCGGTGTCGTAGGCCGGGCGGCGGGCCGGGTAGGTACCCATGCCATCGGTAAAATAGAGCAGGCCCCGCAGGTTGGAGAACTTCTTCTCGGCGCAGAGCTGGTTCACATATTCAAAGGCAGGCCGGAAATCAGTGCCGCCGCCGCCCCGCAGCTCAAAGTGGTTCATGGCATGGATGAGCTCGTCTTCGTTACGGATGAGCAGATCCTGCCGGATGGCGTTGTCTGCCTGAATGAGATGCAGGTTCATCCGGTGAAAGAAGTTCTCCCGCCCTTTCAGCAGGGTATAGGTCTCGGCCAGAAAGGCCCGTACCAGCTCGCCGGAGGTGGAGTAGCTGGTATCAATGACCAGCGCCAGCTCCTCGATCTTCTTGCTTTCCCGGGTCTCCAGGGGCTCGATCAGGGGCATGTTACCGTAGACCGACAGGCCGTAGGTGTAGAAGTTCAGGTCGAACTCATCCGGATCGAGGTGGACCTCCTCCCGGGTCACGCAGAACCGCCGCAGGAAATCCTGATAGCTCCGGCGGCTGCGGTTGGCGGCCTTGACCTGCTGCTTCAGGGCATCGGCACCGTCACCGGCTTCCTTGTCCCGCAGGTCCAGCTCGGTCTGCATCCGCTCACCGATCTTCTGCCACGTCTTCTGGGGCAGGGGCGTGGGCATCTGCTGGGGCTGCTCGGGGGCATCCTTGGGCCACAGGCGGTGGTCATCGGTGTAGAATTCCCGCTCCAGCTGGCGCAGAATGCCGGGGGTCTGGCCAGCCAGCCATCGGTAAGCCGGGGCAGCGGCCACCACCCTGCCCTCCGCGGCAATGGCGGCGTAGGCGTTCTGGCGCACCCAGGTCAGCGGGCGCTTGACACTGAAACGATTCAGGCTGTCCAGCACATTCTCTACGGCGATATCGCAGGCCAGATTCCACAGCCGGGCATCACGCTTGCCCTTGAGCCAGAGATGCCGGAATACGCAGTGGAATACCGTGTGCAGATACAACCGATTGAGATATTTTGGATTCTCCTGGTAGAGCCGCAGCAGGGCGCTGGGCTGATAATAGAGGTTCACGCCGTCTGTGGCCAGCACGCCGCACCGCTCGTCCGGTACTGGGGTCAGGGCACTGAGCGCCATATCCAGAAAGCGGAAGTCGAGGTACAGCCCGCTGCGCACCACAGCCAGCACCTCGCCGCCCATCCGGGCCTGCCACTCCTCGTGGGTCTCAGGGCGTTTGGATGCAAAGGGCTTGCGGGGGTCGAAGAATTTTTCTTTTTCAGAAATCAAAATCATACCTCCGCTTCTTCGGGGCGGAACCCCTCTTTTTGTGCTCTGCGTCGGCCAGCAGCGCAGCAGCAGCTGCGTTGTCTGCCTTGGCGGCAAGCGCCGCGCCCTCAGCAAAGGCAGCAGCATCCAGCACATCCAGCGCCAGCAGATCCTTTATGCTGTCGGTATCCTGTGCCTTCAGCAGGCGCTGGAGCACGAGGCCGGTGTGAGAGGCCAGAAATTCACGGTAGGGGTCCTTTGCCTTTTCGGTCAGGTTCCATGGCCAGCGCAGGCGGTCGAAGCAGAGCATGGCCGCCACGCCCTGATCCTCGGCAGCGTGGCCGTCCGGGAAGATGGCATCATATTCTGCGGAAAGGATTTTTCCATCCAGAAAACACTGTCTGTAATGATATCCCTGCCCCGAAAAGGTGTGAAGCAGGATGTGGGCGGGGCTTTCCTCCACGTCCTCCCAGTAGGCGGGGTACCATAGCCCTGCCCGGGGACGTGCCTCACCCGGGAGCCAGAACAGTGCCCGCACGGCCTCGGTGATGTTGTTCACAAGGGCGAACAGGCCGGTCTTTTCCTCAGGAGCGGCCCGGACAAGGAGGTCTGCCAGCGCAAAACAGTTCAGGAACACGTCGCTGCCCACGGTCAGGTCGCCGGCTCCCACACTGAGCCGCCGCAGCCTGCGGCAGTTGTAAAAGGCGCAGCTGCCGATGACCTGCAGGCTGTCCGGCAGGATGACCTCCTCCACGAAATTGCCGCACACCGGGTGCAGCTCCTCCGGGGCAGCAGCCCCTTCCCCGAAGTCGAGGTCATAGCGGCCATGCCGTCCGGTCAGGTTGCGGCCAAAGGCCTGCACAAGGGCGCAGGTGCCGTCCGGGCTGACTTCATAGCGGCAGAGCGTATCGGCCCTGGGCAGGCTTCTGGGCTTCTCGGAGAAGCAGTAGTCCCCCAGCTCGGTGATGGCCAGCACCCCGCCCTCCGGGCCCGGTACGCTTGCGGGAAGGGCCGCACAGGGCGCGTCGCCGTAAACACGGGTCAGGCGGGCGGTGTTCTTCTGTAACGGGATGATATCGATAAACATAGGGTCTCCTAACAAAAAAACTGCTGCACGGGCAGAGCCGTGCAGCAGTTGGGAGGGATGCGGTTACTGTGCGGCCTGTGAAGAAGCGGTAGAGGCGGCCGCATTGTCGGCAGCTGGAACCGTGCCGGTATTGGCAATATACAGGCTGAGGAACACACCCATGATGAGGGTGGCAACAGCCATCAGGATCGCATTCCGGATCAGATGCTTTTTCATCTGTTTGTACTCCTTTGAAAGGATTTACTTTGCAGGCTTGAAGCTGTCGCGCAGGGTGACCACGCGGTTGTACACGCCGGGGTTCTTGCTGTCCGGGGTGAAGAAGCCGGTGCGGACAAACTGGAACTTCTCGCCGGGCTTGGCATCCTTCAGGCTCTCTTCCAGCTTGCAGCCCTTGCGCACCACAACGCTCTCGGGGTTCAGGTAGTCCTTGTAGTCGCTGCCCTCGGGGATGGCGTTCATGTTGGCCTCGGTAAACAGCTTGTCGTACAGGCGGACTTCAGCATCCACAGCGTGGTCAGCGCTGACCCAGTGGATGGTGCCCTTGACCTTGCGGCCATCGGCGGGGTTGCCGTTGCCGGTCTCAAGGTCGGCGGTGCAGTGGATGGCGGCGATGCTGCCGTCGGGGTTCTTCTCCACGCTCTCACACTTGACGATGTAAGCGCCCATCAGACGGACTTCACCGCCAATGGTCAGACGCTTGAACTTCGGGGGCGGCACCTCGGCAAAGTCCTCGCTCTCGATCCACAGCTCGCGGGTAAAGGCGACCTTGCGGGTGGAGGCATCGTTGGCTTCGCGGTTGGGGTTGTTGGCCACCTCAAAGAATTCAGTCTTGTCGGCGGGGTAGTTGTCCACGACCAGCTTCACAGGGTCCAGTACGGCGATCCGGCGCTGGGCGGTCAGGTCCAGCTCACTGCGGATGCAGGCTTCCAGCTGACGCATGTCGATCAGGTTGTCGGACTTGGAGATGCCGGCCTCCCGGACAAAGGTGAAGATGGAGGTGGGGGTGTAGCCGCGGCGGCGCAGGCCGCACAGGGTCGGCATCCGGGGATCATCCCAGCCATCCACGATGCCCATTTCCACCAGCTCGCGCAGGTAGCGCTTGCTCATCACGGTGTTGGTCATGTTCAGGCGGGCGAACTCGCGCTGCTTGGGGAACTCGGTGCCAAAGATATTCTCGATGACCCAGTTGTACAGGGGACGATGATTCTCGAACTCCAGGCTGCACATGCTGTGGGTGATGCCCTCAATGGCATCCTGGATGGGATGCGCAAAGTCGTACATGGGGTAGATGCACCACTTATTGCCCTGGCGGTGGTGTTCAGCATACTTGATGCGGTAGATGGCCGGGTCACGCATGTTCATGTTGGGGCTGGCCAGGTCGATCTTGGCACGCAGAGTCTTTTCACCCTCCTGGAACTCACCGGCACGCATCCGGCGGAACAGGTCCAGATTCTCCTCCGGGGTGCGGCCACGCCACGGAGAGGGACGGCTGGGCTTGCCGGCATCGGCACCACGGTACTCGCGCATCTCGTCACGGGTCAGGTCGTCCACGTAGGCCTTGCCTTCCAAGATGAGCTTCTCGGCGTACTCGTAGCACTTGTCAAAATAATCGCTGCCATAGAAGATGCCGCCGTTGGGGTCAGCGCCCAGCCAGTGCAGATCCTCAATGATGCTGTTGACATACTCCTCACCTTCGCGGGCGGGGTTGGTGTCGTCCAGGCGCAGGTTGAACTTGCCGCCATACTGGTTTGCGATGGACCAGTTGATGTAGATGGCCTTGGCGCTGCCGATGTGCAGGTAGCCGTTGGGCTCCGGCGGGAAGCGGGTATGGATCTCGCTGATCTTACCCTCGGCCAGGTCAGCGTCGATGATCTCCGTCAAAAAGTTTTTATCTGCCATAGTGGTTTCCCCCTTGGTTTCAGGGCATCGCAGCCCGGAATTACACTTTCTTTCAATACACTTTATAATACACCATTTTTGGCTCTGCTTCAAGGCAAAAATACAAAGTAAGGGTGGTTTTTGGTGCCCCGGGCAGATTTCTGCATTCTGCGCACTTGACGAATGCACAAAAAAAGGGTATAGTATGGTAGTATTCATTTTTACGGGGTGTTGCGCAGTTGGTAGCGCGCCTGCTTTGGGAGCAGGAGGCCGCGAGTTCGAGTCT